>NZ_CAXAPN010000018.1:0-123462 GCF_963971015.1 Pseudomonas sp. RA_15y_Pfl2_54 | reverse complement strand
TGGTCTGGCCAGACAAGAAACTGGGAGCCGATGGGCACTGTGATGTTGAACCCGGATCGGCAGCAGCAGACCGAGAAAAGAGCGGCATAGTTAGACGGCGACGCGACAACAACCTTGAAAAACGCCGGAGCGCCTGAAAGCCAATGGTCCAACTTCTCGGCTTGTGGATTTGGAGTCACACCAAAAACTCGCTGAATAGCTTTGTGAATTCATGGCACGGAGTCGAACTCCGTGCCCGCGAAATAGGCAGCCGCCAATGGCGACTCTCAATATTTCTCAAACTGCCCAACAAAAAAGGCCTACCTTGCGGTAAGCCTTTTCCATTCACTACATAATCCTCAATCCCCCAACGCTTCCCCCTCACGCCGTGGGTCCGCGCCACCTTCCAACGTCGCTTTCCCCTGCGCATCCTTGACCCGTACGATGGCTTGGGTGCCGCTGGTCATGTCGATTTCACTCACCGCGTGACCTTTGTCCTTCAACGCCTGAATCAGCGCCGGGCTGAACTGGCCTTGTTCCAGTTCGGTCGGGCCGTTGCGGCTGCCGAAGTTGGGCAGGCTGATGGCGCTTTGCGGGTCGAGGTTCCAGTCGAGCAGGCCGACGGTGGTTTTGGCGACGTATTCGATGATCTGCGAGCCGCCCGGTGAGCCGACGCCGGCGAGGAATTCGCCGCTGTTGCGATCGAAGATCAGCGTGGGGGCCATCGATGAGCGTGGGCGTTTGCCGGGTTCGACGCGGTTGGCGACTTTCTGCCCGTTCTCTTCGGGGATGAACGAGAAGTCGGTCAATTGATTGTTCAGCAAAAAGCCCTGAACCATCAGGTGCGAGCCGAATGCCGCTTCGATGGTGGTGGTCATCGACACGGCGCCGCCGAGGTCATCCACCGCCACCACTTGCGAGGTGGAAATGCGCAGCGGCGAGCGGTCCGGCGCGTAGGCGACCTGCACACCCGGCGGGGTGCCCGGTTTGGCGCTGCCCATGCTGCGTTCACCGATCAGGCTGGCGCGGCTGGCGAGATAGCCCGGGTCGACCAGGCCTTTGACCGGCACCGACACGAAGTCGGTGTCGGCGACGTATTGCGCGCGGTCGGCGTAGGCCAGTCGCTCAGCTTCGGCGATCAGGTGCACCGCTTGTGGATCGGGTTCGATGCCGGCCGGTTTGTCAGTCTTCAGCGGTTTGAGTGGTGCCAGTGCCCAGCGCGGATCGCGGGTTTCCAGGGCCTGCAAGGTGCCGAGAATCTGCGCCACGGCAATGCCGCCCGACGACGGTGGCGGCATGCCGCAGACCTGCCAGCGTTTGTAGTCGGTGCACAGCGGCGCACGTTCCTTGGCCTGATAACGCTGCAGATCATTCAGCGACAGACTGCCGGGGTTGGCGTGCCCCTGGACCTTGGCGACGATGTCCTCGGCAATCGGGCCTTTGTACAGCGCATCGGCGCCTTCGCTGGCAATGCGTTTGAGCACCGCGGCCAGTGCCGGGTTTTGCAGGCGTGTGCCAATGGCTTTGACGCTGCCATCGGCATTGAGGAAATACTTGGCCATGTCCGGCGACTGGCGAATCACCGGATCTGACACGAGAAGTGAATGCAGGCGAGGAGAGATGGCGAAGCCCTGCTCGGCAAGTTTGATCGCCGGCTCGAACAGCTTCGCCCACGGCAGGCGACCGTGCTGTTTATGTGCCAACTCCAGTGCGCGCAACACGCCCGGTGTGCCGACCGACCGGCCGCCAATCTGCGCCTGTGGGAACGGCATCGGTTTACCGTCCGCTTGCAGGAACAGCTTCTCGGTGGCACCGGCCGGAGCGGTTTCGCGACCGTCATAGGTCTGCACTTTTTTGCCATCCCACAACACGATCATCGCGCCGCCACCAATCCCGGAGGATTGCGGTTCAACCAACGTCAGCACCGCTTGCATCGCAATCGCCGCATCAATCGCCGAACCGCCCTGGCGCAGCATCTCGCGACCGGCCTCAGCGGCCAGTGGATTCGCAGCGGCGGCCATGTGTTTGCTGGCGTGACGGGGTTGCAGATCGGTGCGGTAACCGGAGGCGGCTTCCGGTGCCAAAGGCAGGGTCGAGGCGGGCGGGGCGTTGCACGCGGTGAGGGTCAGGGCGCTGATGATCAGCGTCAGGGCTGGCAGGCGAAAGCGGCTCAAGGGCAAGGCTGAAAACACGCGGGCTCTCCGTCCATGGGGTAAAAGTCTGTGGGACTTTATCGACCGACCGTGAAGGACGCAAACCATCGGTCTGTTTCTCCTTCATGCCTGGGCCAGTTTTCTGTCGGATCAAGGGTAAGCGTGAGGCCTGAGCATCCTGCACAACGAGCGCCCGATATGGCTCAGATACTTCTACGCTGATAGGGACATGTGATCGCACCGAAGGTGCTCATATCCAGTCGTTCCTGTATAGCCAGAGAGGTGCGCGTGATGATCAACGAACAGATGGCACCTGAGACAAAAGGTGTGGCGGTGACATTACTTGCAACCGTTGACCTCGGCCCTGAGATTGAAGGCATGGCAGGGCGTCAACTTCGAATGCGGATGGTGACCATTGAGCCTGGAGGGGTCTTCGGGCCGGTTCATAGCCATAAAGACCGACCCGGTACTGTTTACATATTGCAAGGAACGATCACTGATCATCGGCATGGCGTCGCCACGGACTATGGACCCGGAGTGGGGTGGCCCGAGGACAGAAACACTACGCACTGGCTTGAGAACAGAGGCCCTGTTGCGGCAGTGGAGATCTCGGTCGATATCGTCAGGCAAGATTAATATCAAACGCTTTGGCCAGGTGCGTAACTCAAGGTGTTTTGATGACTCCTGCGCCTCTCCCTGTGCCAGACGCGCTCGCCACAGCGCCGGCACTTTTCTCGAGGCATAAAAAAACGGCCTACCTTTCGGTAAGCCGTTTTTAGTACTTGGTGGCTACACAGGGACTTGAACCCCGGACCCCAGCATTATGAATGCTATGCTCTAACCAACTGAGCTATGTAGCCAAGTGGCGCGCATTATTCCCCTGAAATGGAAAAGCGTCAAGCGTAAATTTAAAATATTTCTTCTTATTTTCAACCGCTTATCCTCCGGCCCGGAAAATCCGGGCCGGGCAGGGCGTCAACGCAGTTGGAATCTTGCGGTATTGGCGCTCAAGGCATGGCTGCCTTGACTCAAAGTGTCCGCCGCGAGATTCACTGCCCGCGCGCCTTCAAGCAAACGCACGGCGGCCTGATCGACCTGCTGGATATTGCCGCTGACCTCATCGGCGGTGCTCGCTTGCTCTTCAACTGCCGTGGCGATCTGCGCGAGGGTGTCTGTGACACTCTGCACGGCGCTGGCAATTTCCCCCAGTCGTTCGCCGAGGCCAGTGACCGCTTCGGCATCCGATTGCGCCTGGCCGCAGGCGGCTTCCATCAGGCTCACCGCTTCGTTGACCGTGGCGCGCAGGCTGTCGACGGTGCCGGCGATCTGCGCGGTCGACGATTGAGTGCGTTGCGACAGGCTGCGCACTTCGTCGGCGACCACGGCAAAACCGCGACCCTGTTCGCCGGCGCGTGCCGCTTCAATCGCGGCGTTGAGTGCCAACAGGTTGGTCTGTTCGGCAACACCGCGAATGGTGTCGACCACCAGTTGGATCTGCTGCCCTTGTTCGCTGACACGGCCCAATGCCGCAGCGGTTTCGTTGAGGCGTTGATTGAGCTGTTGAATGCTCGCCGTGGTGCGCTGGCTGTCGCGGCTGCTGTCAGCGGCGATGCGCCGGGTGTGCTGGGCGCTGCCGGAAGCCTGTTCGCAACTCTGCGCCACGCCTTGGGAGGTGGCGGCCAGTTGTGTGGCGGCAGCGGCGATCTGGCTGATCTGCAATTGCTGCGCTTCGACTTCGCCAAGCGCGCCACTGGAGTGATCGTTGAGGCTGCGCACCGCGTTGCTCAGTTGCGAGGTCTCGTGATCGACGCCGAGCATGCTGGTGCGCAATTGCACCACGGCGACGTTGAGGGCGGTGCTGATCGCCGCCAGTTCATCACGGCCCACCACCGGCACTTGCAGGCTCAGATTGCCGTCGCGCAGGGCTTCGGCCAGCACAGTGATGCCGCTGGCGCTGCGCCGGATCGAGGCTTGCAGGCAAATGAACAGGTACAGCGCGGCCAGTAGCAGGCAGCCGAAGATGGCCGCAACGATGATGAACTGGCGGATGGCCGAGCCATGGTAGTAGTCCAGTCGCTGATCCAGGGACATCAGCGATTGCTGGCGCAGTGAGGCGAGATCGCCGAGCAGGGCGTCCAGGCTACGCTCGAAGTCCTCAGGCTTAAGGTTGATGCTGCCGCCGAACATGCCGTCGTCCAGCACTTTCAGGCCGGCGTCCAGGCGTTGCAGGCTGTCTTGATACTGCGTTCCCCAGGTTTGTTGATCGCCGGGCAGGCGCGCTTTGAGAAGGTCGGCGTTTTTCACTAATTGTTCACGGGCGTCGCCAATCCGGCTGCGCAGATCGCTCAGTTGCAGGCGGCTCTGCAAGGTGAACTGTCCGGACACCACCGAAGCCTGACCGACAGCGGCGAGGCGGCCGACCCGTTCGATCAGATCCGGCGCGTCTTGCGTCGAGATTTGCGTCAGCAAGTAGGTTTCCAGCCACGGCGCGAGGGTCAGGCGGTTTTCCATGACGATCTGCTCACGCAACGCTTGCAGGGTGCTGAGTGCATGGGTGAAACGGTCGTATCCGTCCGGCCACCAACCGACGCCGCTCAGGCTTTTCGAGTCCAGACCGTCCAATGCGGTTTGCAAGGCCTGATAGCGGGCAAGGGTTTCGCCCTCGGCGCCTTGATTCTTCAACGCATCGCCCAGGTCGCTGACGGCTTGTGTGACCGCTGGCTGCACAGCGTCGAAGGCAGCCATCGCGGCGAGCGTCGCCGGCGTTGGCTGGCGGTTGGTTTCGGTTGCACGCCAGCGGGCAGCGCGGTCGCGTTGTGCCGCCAGCAGATTGTCGAGCGCATCCAGGGCGAGCAACTGCTGGACGCCGGCGCGCTCAACGCCAATCAGATTGAGTTTGTCGCGATAACCTTGGCCGATCATCAACAGGCTGCCGGCCAGCGGCAGAATGAACAGCAGAAACAACAGCTGAAATTTACGCGCGAATCCAAACCGCCCCAGCAATTTGATTCCCGGTGATAAAAAAGCCTGCATGCCCCATGACTCCTCTGGACACCACGCACCATTGGCGTGCATCGCGGTCGTGCGACCTTGATGTTGTGCCCTGCTAAAAGGCCTCGAAAGTTCACTCTCGCCGGCTCTGTAGGCTGGCTCTGTAGCGAAACTTCCCATTCTCGATCCCCTTTGTAAGGGGCCGCGTTCAGGGGAAGAAGCAAGGCAAGATTCAGACCATGGCGTTGCGCTATCAGTTTGAGGTGACGAGTAACCAGTTAGTTAGCTGCCTAAGGGGATGGCTTTGCTGCACCGAAAAATGGCACATTGACGCACCTGCCTGCGTGCATCCCTCTGCTGTACGGAAACTTTCATGGCTATCAGCAACGTTCAGCCCGCCGCTGCCTCGGCGTCCGCTCCTGCTCAAAGCAGTCCATTGGTGATGCGCATCATCGGCGCGGTGGCGCTGGCGCATTTGATCAACGACCTGATCCAGTCGGTGCTGCCGTCGATCTATCCGATGTTGAAGGCCAACTATGGCTTGAGCTTCACCCAGGTCGGCCTGATCACGCTGACCTTTCAATTGACCGCCTCGCTGTTGCAGCCGTGGGTCGGGTATCACACGGATCGTCACCCGAAACCGTGGCTGTTGCCGGCCGGCTCCATTTGCACGCTGATTGGTATCGTGATGATGTCAGTGGTCGGTAGCTTCCCGTTGATTCTGCTGGCGGCGGCGCTGATCGGGATCGGTTCTTCAACCTTTCACCCGGAAGCGTCGCGTATCGCGCGGTTGGCGTCGGGCGGACGCTTTGGTCTGGCGCAATCGACGTTCCAGGTCGGTGGTAACGCGGGGTCGGCGTTCGGCCCGTTGCTGGCGGCGGCGATCATCATTCCGTTCGGTCAGGGCAACGTGGCGTGGTTTGGTCTGTTCGCGGTGTTTGCGCTGTTCGTGCTGTACCGCATCAGTCGCTGGTACGCCCATCACCTCAACCTGTTCAAGCTCAAGGCTGGTCTGGCGGCGACTCACGGGTTGTCGAAGGGCAGGGTAACCAGTGCGCTGGTAGTTCTTGGGTTGCTGGTGTTTTCCAAGTATTTCTACATGGCCAGTTTCACCAGTTACTTCACGTTCTACCTGATCGAGAAGTTCGACCTGTCGGTGGCCAGTTCGCAGCTTCATCTGTTCCTGTTCCTTGGCGCTGTGGCAGCGGGTACGTTCTTCGGCGGGCCGATTGGCGACAAGATCGGCCGTAAGGCGGTGATCTGGTTCTCCATCCTCGGCGTGGCGCCATTCACGCTGATCCTGCCCCACGTCGACCTGTTCTGGACCAGCATTCTCAGCGTGGTCATCGGCTTTATCCTCGCCTCGGCGTTCTCGGCGATTGTGGTGTACGCACAGGAACTGGTGCCGGGTAATGTCGGGATGATCGCCGGGGTGTTCTTCGGTTTGATGTTTGGTTTTGGCGGGATTGGTGCAGCGTTGCTTGGGCATCTGGCGGATGTTCACGGGATTGAGTACGTGTATTTCCTGTGCTCGTTCCTACCGTTGTTCGGGGGGTTGGCGATCTTTTTGCCGCGTACCAAAAAGGCCTGATTCACCACCATTGCACAAGAAATAACAGTGAATTTCAGGCACAAAAAAGCCGCGTATCAAACGCGGCTTTTTCTCGGGCGTGATGCTTAAACGTTGAAGCGGAAGTGCATCACGTCGCCGTCTTTAACGATGTAGTCCTTGCCTTCCAGACGCCATTTACCGGCTTCTTTGGTACCGGCTTCGCCCTTGTACTGGATGAAGTCGTTGTAGGCGATGACTTCTGCGCGGATGAAGCCTTTCTCGAAGTCGGTGTGGATCACGCCAGCCGCCTGGGGTGCGGTGGCACCGACTTTGACGGTCCAGGCGCGGACTTCTTCGACACCGGCGGTGAAGTAGGTCTGCAGGTGCAGCATTTCGTAGCCGGCGCGGATGACGCGGTTCAGGCCCGGTTCTTCCAGGCCCAGGGCCTCAAGGAACATGTCCTTCTCTTCGCCGTCATCGAGCTCGGCGATTTCGGCTTCGATCTTGTTGCAGACCGGAACCACCATGGCGCCTTCTTCTTCGGCGATGGCCTTGACCACGTCCAGGTGCGGGTTGTTCTCGAAACCGTCTTCAGCCACGTTGGCGATGTACATGACCGGTTTGGTGGTCAGCAGGTGGAAGCCCTTGATCACCGCTTTCTCGTCGGTGCTCATGTTCTTCATCAGGCTGCGCGCAGGCTTGCCTTCGGTGAAGTGCGCAATCAGTTGCTCCAGCAGAGCCTTCTGAACGACGGCGTCCTTGTCGCCACCCTTGGCGTTACGCGCGACTTTCTGCAGTTGCTTCTCGCAGCTGTCGAGGTCGGCGAAGATCAGCTCCAGGTCGATGATTTCGATATCGCGTTTCGGGTCGACGCTGTTGGAAACGTGGATCACGTTTTCGTCTTCGAAGCAGCGCACGACGTGGGCGATCGCATCGGTTTCACGGATGTTGGCCAGGAATTTGTTGCCCAGGCCTTCACCTTTCGAGGCGCCGGCGACCAGGCCTGCGATGTCGACGAATTCCATGGTGGTCGGCAGGATGCGCTTCGGATTGACGATGGCCGCCAGGGCTTCCAGACGCGGATCCGGCATCGGCACGATGCCGCTGTTCGGCTCGATCGTGCAGAAGGGGAAGTTCTCGGCCGCGATACCGGATTTGGTCAGGGCGTTGAACAGGGTGGACTTGCCGACGTTAGGCAGGCCGACGATGCCGCAATTGAATCCCATGGTGTTTCCCCTCGGAGTAGAGTCAGGCCTTCTGGCTGTGCAGGTTTTTCATCGCGCGGTTCCATTCACCGGCGAGGATATCCGGCAGCACGCCGAGGGCAAAGTCGATGCTGGCATCGAGTTTTTCCTGTTCGGCGCGTGGCGCACGACCCAGGACGAAATTTGAAACCATACTGGCGACGCCCGGGTGGCCGATGCCAAGCCGCAGGCGGTAGAACGTATTCTGATTGCCCAGTTGCGCGATGATGTCGCGCAACCCGTTGTGACCGCCATGGCCGCCGCCCTGCTTGAGCTTGGCGACGCCCGGAGGCAGGTCGAGTTCGTCGTGTGCCACCAGGATTTCTTCAGGCTTGATGCGGAAGAAACCGGCAAGAGCCGCCACGGCCTGGCCGCTACGGTTCATGTAGGTGGTGGGAATCAGCAGACGAACATCCTGACCTTGATGCGAGTAGCGCCCGGTCAGGCCGAAATATTTGCGATCGGCGACAAGGTTCACACCTTGTGCGTCAGCGATGCGCTCAACAAAAAGGGCCCCTGCGTTATGCCGGGTCTGGTCGTATTCAGCGCCTGGATTTCCCAGGCCAACGATCAGTTTGATGGCAGTCACGATAGGGGCCCTTCCTTTGAGTGGTGGATAACATCGCCGCGATCAGGGAAAGCGGCGAAAGTGGACGAAAAATGCTCATTTACCATGGATGTAAACTCCGCGTTCTCGCCCGCTTTCTCGCTACGTTCCAGTCCGCGATGTTACTTGCTCACTCAGGCATGACAGAGTGAATTACTCTGCTGCGCCTTCTTCGGTAGCTTCTGGAGCAACACGTGGAGCGTGGACGTTGGCAACAGCCTTGTCATCGCCGTGTGCCAGAGCAACGAACTCAACGCCTTTAGGCGCTTTGAGGTCCGACAGGTGAATGATCGAACCGATTTCAGCGTTAGCCAGGTCGACTTCGATGAACTCAGGCAGATCTTTCGGCAGGCAGGTCACTTCGATTTCAGCAACAACGTGCGAAATCTCGCCGCCTTTCTTCACTGGAGCAGCTTCGTTGACGAAGTGCACAGGAACGATAGCGGTCAGTTTCTGGCCCGCTACAACGCGTACGAAGTCAGCGTGCAGCACGTGGCCTTTGGACGGGTGACGTTGCAGGGCTTTGATGATCACGTTTTGCTTGGTGCCACCAACGTTCAGCTCGATGATGTGGCTGTAAGCCGCTTCGTTTTCGAGCAGTTTGGCAACTTCTTTGGCCAGCATGCTGATGGATTCAGGGGCTTTTTCGCCACCGTAAACAACAGCAGGAACCAGAGCGGCGAGACGACGCAGGCGGCGGCTCGCACCTTTCCCCAGGTCGGAACGCACTTCAGCATTCAGAGTAAATTCGTTCATTTTGTATCTCCAAAATAGCCATGACCGAGCGGCGTTTGCGACCAGCGCCAAACACGGTATGGGCAAAAAAGCCCCGCCCCGACAGGAATGCCGGGGCGGGGCGCTTTTCGTCAACGAGACATTTCGAGAAGGGCTGGGCCCTTAGCGGAACATCGCGCTGATCGATTCTTCATTGCTGATGCGGCGAACCGCTTCGGCAACAACCGGTGCGATATCCAGTTGACGGATACGTGCACAAGCTTGTGCTGCAGCGGACAACGGGATGGTGTTAGTCACCACCAGCTCGTCCAGCACGGAATTTTCGATATTCTCGATGGCCCGACCCGACAGCACAGGGTGCGTGCAGTAGGCAAAGACCTTGGCTGCGCCATGCTCTTTCAGGGCCTTGGCCGCGTGGCACAGAGTGCCGGCGGTATCGACCATGTCATCGACCAGAATGCAGGTACGCCCTTCGACATCACCGATGATATGCATCACTTCAGAGTGATTGGCTTTCTCACGGCGTTTGTCGATGATCCCGAGATCCACGCCCAGCGACTTGGCAACGGCACGTGCACGCACGACGCCACCAATGTCCGGGGACACGATCATCAGGTTTTCGAAGCGCTGATCTTCAATGTCATCCACCAGAACCGGGGAGCCGTAGATGTTATCTACCGGAATATCGAAGAAACCCTGAATCTGGTCAGCATGCAGATCAACCGTGAGAACACGGTCGATGCCGACTACGGTAAGCATGTCAGCGACGACTTTCGCGCTGATGGCCACACGTGCGGAACGCGGACGGCGATCCTGACGGGCATAACCAAAATAAGGAATAACAGCAGTGATACGAGTAGCCGAGGAGCGGCGGAAGGCATCAGCCATCACGACCAGTTCCATCAGGTTATCGTTTGTCGGAGCGCAGGTCGGCTGAATAATGAAAACGTCTTTACCGCGAACGTTTTCATTGATCTCGGCAGTAATTTCGCCGTCGGAGAACTTACCGACAGAGATGTCACCGAGAGGGATATGCAGCTGACGTACAACACGCCGAGCCAGATCGGGGTTAGCATTCCCCGTAAAGACCATCATCTTGGACACGCGCAGTACCTAGAGGCTGAGGGTAACCTGGATGAGTATAGAAAATGGCAGGGGCGGCTGGATTCGAACCAACGCATGGCAGGATCAAAACCTGCTGCCTTACCGCTTGGCGACGCCCCTGTATCTGTTGCTTCAAGTGCCGAGCACTTGGTTCCTTTAGAGCAGATTTTGCAGCTTGCGATGCAACATCGAAACGTTGCTTCCTTTTGCTACAAACCCTGTAAGGGTCTCTGTCAGAAGGGCCGAGACTTTATCAGCTTCAGCTTTGCTTGGGAAGCCCCCAAACACACAACTTCCAGTTCCGGTGAGCTTTGCTTCGGTAAATTTACCTAACAAATCCAATGCGTTACGTACTTCTGGATAACGCCTTGCAACCACCGGCAAGCAGTCATTTCGACTGTTTCCCTCGGGAACGGGGCGCACTTTAATGGGCGGCGTGTTACGTGTCAACAAAGGATCGGAAAAAATTTCTGCCGTACTTACAGAGACTTGCGGCACGAGCACCAGATACCACGGTTCTTCGGGATCCACCGGGGTGAGTTTCTCGCCCACGCCCTCGGCAAACGCCGCATGGCCACGGACGAAAACCGGTACGTCGGCCCCCAGCGAAAGGCCCAGTGCGGCCAGGCGATCTTCATCCCAACCCAACTGCCACAAATGATTCAGGCCGAGCAAAGTCGTCGCCGCATTCGAACTGCCGCCACCAATACCGCCGCCCATGGGCAGGACTTTATCAATCCAGATATCGATACCGAGCGAGCAGCCGGACTGTTGCTGGAGCATTTTCGCTGCACGCACGATCAGGTTGCTGTCATGCGGCACTCCTGCGAATTCGGTGTGCAGTTGAATCACGCCGTCATCGCGCACGGCAAAAGTGATTTCGTCGCCGTAATCGACAAACTGAAACAGCGTCTGCAATTCGTGATAACCGTCTTCACGGCGACCGAGAATGTGCAGCATCAGATTGAGCTTGGCCGGAGAGGGCAGGGTCAGGCGTGCAGCGGTCATGGGTTATTGCCCCAACTTGCGCGGTTGCCAGGTCTTGATCACCAGCGTCACATCAAGGTCGGTGCCGTGCAGTTTGATGCGCTCGGGCAACCAGTAACCGTTCTGCTCGGTGTAAGCGATGTATTCGACTTTCCAGCCATCCTGTTCCAGGTTGGCCAGACGACTGTCGGCGTCCAGGTTCAGGCGACTTTTGCTGTTCGGAGCGGGCAGGCCACGCACCCACCAGGCCAGATTCGACACTGGCAGCTTCCAGCCGAGTTGCTCCTCAAGCAGCGCTTCCGGCGACTCGGAGTCATAGCGGCCCTGATTGGCGACTTCCAGCGAGACCTTGCCCGGACGCCCGGTCAGTCGAGCGGCGCCACGACCCAGCGGGCCGGACAGGCGAATGTCGTAATAGTCCTGACGCTGCAGCCAGAACAACGTGCCGCTACCGGAATCCTTTGGTGCGCGGATGCCGATCTTGCCGTCGATCTGCCAGCCGTCGAGGCCTGTCAGCTGTTGTTTGTTCACGGCCCATTGAGCCGGACTGCCGTGGCCCTCGACCGATTCGCGAGCGCCGAAACCCGCGCAACCAGCGAGCAGGGCGATGAAGCTGAAAACAATAACGTGGCGCAAAAACATGAGTTAAAGAGTCTCGGATCCGGTCAGGCGCTTGATGGTGCTGCGCAGAATGGTGCTGTCGGGCTGATCCTTGAGGAATTTGCCCCAGATTTGTTTGGCTTCACGCTGGTTGCCCTTGACCCACAGCACTTCACCGAGGTGAGCGGCGACTTCGTGATCAGGGAAACGCTCCAGCGCCTGACGCAGATATTTCTCGGCGTCGTCCAGATTGCCCAAGCGGAAGTTCACCCAGCCGAGGCTGTCGAGTACTGCCGGGTCTTGCGGGTTGATCTGATGCGCCTGCTCGATCAGCGTCCTGGCTTCAGCGTAGCGCGTGGTTCGGTCAGACAGGGTGTAGCCCAAAGCGTTCAGCGCCATGGCGTTGTCCGGATCGCGTTTGATGATCAGGCGCAGGTCTTTTTCCATCTGTGCCAGGTCATCGCGTTTTTCCGCGAGCATTGCCCGGGTGTAAAGCAGGTTCAGGTCGTCCGGGTATTGCTGCAAGGCTTGCTGCAAGACTTTCCAGGCCTTGTCGTCCTGTTTGTTGGCCGACAGGGTTTCTGATTCGATCAGGTACAACTGGATGGCGTAATCGGGTTGCGCGTCGCGTTCGACCGCCAGTTTGTTTTGCGCTTCGGCGGTTTTGCCGTTGTTCATCAGGATGTCGGCCTGGCGCAACTGCGCGGGCAAATAGTCGTTGCCCGGTCCTACCTGGGCGTACTCGATCAGTGCACCTTGCGGGTCGTTGCGCTCTTCAGCGATGCGCCCCAGGTTCAGGTGCGCCGAATCGACGTGGCTGTCGCGAGCGATCAGGTCTTCGAGATAGCCCTTGGCCTCGTCCCAGGCCTTGGCTTCCAGGCACACCAGCGCTAACGAATAACGCAGTTCGTCGTCTTCAGGATATTGCTGAACGAGACTGAAAAACTCGGCTTTGGCGTCGTCCACTCGGTCCTGCTCGACCAGCATGCGTGCGTAAGTCAGGCGCAGGCGTTTGTCGTCCGGGTACTTCTTGATGCTTTTTTGCAGCACCGGCAGCGCTTCGTCGCCACGGTTCAAGAGCTGCAGCAGGCGCGCGCGCAGCAGGATCGGGGCAATTTCGCCGTCTTCCGGCGGGTGGTCTTCGAGCAGGGTCAGCGCAGCTTTATTGTCGCCGTCCTGCTGCAAGAGCAGGGCCTTGCCGAAAATCAGTTGACCGTTGTTCGGGTGACGCTGCAACAAACGGTCAAAACTTTTCATCAGGCCGTCGCGGGTTTCCTGGTCGGTATCAGCCGCCGACAGCGCGAGGAAATCGAAATGGGTGTCGCCCTTGCCCAGCAGGACTTTCTCCATATAGACCATGGAGTCGTCATAGCGCCCGGCGCGTGCCAGTTGTACGGCGGCGGCGCGTTGCGCTTCGAGATCGTCCGGGGCGTTTCTTGCCCAGATCAGTGCCGTGTCGAGAGCCGGTTGGTCGGCGCCCAGATACTCGGCGATGCGAAAAGCACGCTCGGAGACGCCCGGGTCCTGGGTATTGATGGCCTGGGTCACGTAGTTATCCAGCGCAATGTCGAATCGATTGCGCTGGCCGGCGAGTTCGGCGCTCAACAGGCTGAAAATGGTTTCCTCGCTGAACGAGCTGTAAACCTTGGGCTTTTCAGGCGCGGGCGTGGTGTCTTCGACCGGTGGCGTACCGTCCGGCGAAACGGGTGCCAAGGCCTGGCAGCCGCTGAGGAAGACAAAAGCAAGGAGCAACGCGGAAGATCTATTCATATAGGAAGAGGACGACTAACCTGCGGTCGGATCATCATGACACAAGCCTTGGGCCAAACATAACCGAGTCTCAATTGTGCCCATTATAGGGGCCGACAATTGGGACAATAGTCAGCGGTAGTTGTTCTGAATCTTTCGAAGGTGGACAATTGCCGGCTTCACGTCACCATCAGCGACCTTGAATGGCCTTCCTTGCACTCGGTATTAACCACAAGACTGCTTCAGTAGACGTCCGCGAGCGCGTGGCCTTTACCCCTGAGCAACTGGTTGAGGCCCTGCAGCAGCTCTGCCGACTGACCGACAGCCGCGAAGCTGCGATCCTCTCCACCTGCAATCGCAGTGAGCTTTATATAGAACAGGATCAGCTTTGTGCGGATATCGTGCTGCGCTGGCTGGCCGACTATCACCATTTAAGCCTCGATGAGCTGCGTGCGAGTGCTTATGTGCATGAAGATGATGCGGCAGTTCGTCACATGATGCGTGTCGCCTCCGGGCTCGACTCGTTGGTGCTGGGCGAACCACAGATTCTCGGCCAGATGAAATCGGCCTACGCCGTGGCCCGCGAGGCCGGGACTATCGGGCCGCTGCTGGGGCGACTCTTTCAAGCCACGTTCAATGCCGCCAAACAGGTGCGCACCGACACCGCAATCGGTGAAAACCCGGTGTCCGTGGCATTTGCGGCCGTCAGCCTGGCCAAACAGATTTTCAGTGATTTGCAACGCAGCCAGGCCTTGCTGATCGGCGCTGGCGAGACCATCACCCTGGTCGCCCGACATTTGCACGAGCTGGGGGTCAAGCGCATCGTCGTTGCCAACCGCACCCTGGAGCGCGCGAGTCTGCTGGCCGAACAGTTCGGCGCCCACGCGGTGTTGCTGTCGGATATTCCGGCGGAGTTGGTGCGCAGCGATATCGTCATCAGTTCGACCGCCAGTCAGTTGCCGATCCTCGGCAAAGGCGCGGTCGAGAGTGCTCTGAAGCTGCGCAAGCACAAACCGATCTTCATGGTCGACATTGCCGTTCCCCGGGATATCGAGCCGGAAGTCGGCGAGTTGGACGACGTTTACCTCTATAGCGTCGACGACCTCCACGAAGTGGTCGCCGAAAACCTCAAAAGTCGCCAGGGCGCAGCCCAGGCGGCGGAAGAAATGGTCTCGGTCGGCGCTGACGATTTCATGGTGCGCCTGCGCGAACTGGCGGCGGTCGACGTGCTCAAGGCCTATCGTCAACAGAGCGAACGCCTGCGCGACGAGGAACTGCAAAAAGCCCTGCGTCTGCTGGCCAACGGCGGTAACGCTGAAGACGTGCTCGGGCAACTGGCCCGTGGCCTGACCAATAAACTGTTGCATGCCCCGAGCGTGCAACTGAAAAAGCTTTCTGCCGAAGGCCGCCTCGATGCGCTGGCCATGGCCCAGGAACTCTTTGCCCTCGAGGGCTCACCGGATAGCTTTTCGGATAAAAAACCGCAATGAAAGCGTCACTGCTCAATAAGCTGGACATCCTCCAGGACCGTTTCGAGGAACTGACCGCGCTGCTCGGCGACGGCGAAGTCATTTCCGATCAAGCCAAGTTTCGTGCCTATTCCAAGGAATACGCCGAACTTGAGCCGGTGGTACAAGGCTATAAAAAGCTGCTCAGTGTACAAAGCGATCTTGAAGGCGCGCAGGCGCTGCTCAAGGACAGCGACCCGGACATGCGTGAAATGGCCGTGGAAGAAGTCCACGAAGCCAAGGAATTGCTGATCAGCCTGGAATCCGATCTGCAGCGCATGCTGCTGCCCAAGGATCTCAACGACGGCCGCAACGTCTTCCTCGAAATTCGCGCCGGCACCGGCGGCGACGAGGCGGCGATTTTTTCCGGCGACCTGTTCCGCATGTACTCGCGTTACGCCGAACGCCGCGGCTGGCGTGTGGAGATCCTTTCGGAAAACGAAGGCGAACACGGTGGCTATAAAGAAGTCATCGCCCGCATCGAAGGCGACAACGTTTACGGCAAGCTGAAATTCGAGTCCGGCGCGCACCGCGTACAGCGTGTGCCGGCCACCGAATCCCAGGGCCGTATCCACACCTCGGCCTGCACCGTGGCGGTGTTGCCCGAGCCAGACGAGCGCGAAGCCATCGAGATCAACCCGGCGGATTTGCGCGTCGACACTTACCGCTCCTCCGGGGCCGGCGGTCAGCACGTCAACACCACCGACTCGGCGATCCGCATCACGCACATACCGACCGGCACTGTCGTCGAGTGTCAGGAAGAACGTTCCCAGCACAAGAACCGTGCGCGGGCGATGGCGTGGCTCGCAGCCAAACTCAATGATCAGCAAACCGCCGCGGCGGCCAATGCGATTGCCAGCGAGCGAAAACTGCTCGTCGGTTCCGGTGATCGTTCCGAGCGGATTCGCACCTACAACTTTGCTCAGGGCCGGGTCACCGACCATCGCGTCAACCTGACCCTGTACTCCCTGGATGACATTCTCGCCGGTGGCGTTGAGGCCGTGATCGAGCCTTTGCTGGCCGAATACCAGGCCGACCAACTCGCGGCAATAGGTGAATAAATGACCATCATTGCCAGCCTGTTGCGTGCCGCCGAACTGCCGGATTCGCCCACCGCGCGTCTGGACGCCGAATTGCTCCTCGCGGCGGCGCTGGGCAAGTCGCGCAGTTTTCTGCACACCTGGCCCGAGCGCATCGTGCCCAGTGACGCGGCGCTGACCTTTGCCGAATACTTGCAACGCCGCCGTAGCGGTGAGCCGGTGGCTTATATTCTGGGTCAGCAGGGGTTCTGGAAGCTCGATCTGGAAGTCGCTCCGCACACACTGATTCCGCGTCCTGACACTGAATTGCTGGTGGAAGCGGCGCTGGAGTTGCTCCCCGCAACGCCCGCTAAAGTGCTCGACCTCGGCACTGGCAGTGGCGCAATTGCGTTGGCCTTGGCCAGCGAACGCCCAGCGTGGAAAGTCACTGCCGTGGACCGTGTTCTGGAAGCCGTGGCCCTGGCGGAGCGCAATCGCCAGCGTCTGCACCTGAACAATGCCACGGTGCTGAGCAGCCATTGGTTCAGCGCTCTGCAAGGTCAGCGTTTTGATCTGATCATCAGCAATCCGCCCTACATCGCGTCCGCCGACCCGCATCTGGTCGAAGGTGATGTGCGCTTCGAACCGGCCAGTGCGCTGGTGGCCGGTGAGGACGGGCTCGACGACTTGCGTCTGATCGTCGCCCAAGCGCCGGATCACCTGCAGGCCGCTGGCTGGCTGATGCTCGAACACGGCTATGATCAAGCCGAAGCCGTGCGCGATCTGCTGCTCACGCGCGGTTTTGAAGAAGTCCACAGCCGCACCGATCTGGGCGGTCATCAACGCATCAGCCTGGGGCGCCTGCCGTGCTGAATGATCAGGAATTGCTGCGCTACAGCCGACAGATTCTGCTGCAACACATCGACATCGATGGCCAGTTGAAGCTCAAGGACAGTCGCGTACTGATCGTCGGCCTCGGCGGTCTCGGTGCGCCGGTTGCCTTGTATCTGGCGGCAGCAGGTGTGGGCGAATTGCATTTGGCGGATTTCGACACGGTCGATCTGACCAACCTGCAGCGCCAGATCATCCACGACACCGACAGCGTCGGCATGAGCAAGGTCGACTCGGCGCTCAAGCGTTTGAGTGCGATCAACCCCGAGATTCTACTGGTGCCTCATCGTCAGGCACTGGACGAGGACTCTCTTGCCGCTGCCGTTTCGGCGGTGGACCTGGTCCTCGACTGTTCCGATAATTTTTCCACGCGCGAAGCGGTCAACGCCGCGTGTGTGGCCGCTGGCAAACCCTTGGTCAGCGGCGCAGCGATTCGTCTTGAAGGGCAGTTGTCGGTGTTCGATCCGCGTCGCGCCGAAAGTCCTTGCTACCACTGTCTGTACGGCCACGGTAGCGAAGCCGAACTGACGTGTAGCGAGGCTGGCGTAGTGGGGCCGCTGGTGGGGTTGGTCGGCAGCCTTCAGGCACTCGAAGCGTTGAAGGTGCTGGTCGGGTTCGGCGAACCGCTGGTGGGGCGCTTGCTGTTGATCGACGCCTTGGGCTCGCGCTTTCGCGAGTTGCGGGTCAAGCGTGATCCGGGTTGCAGCGTCTGTGGTTCGCGCCATGCGTGAAGCGCCGATCGGCGTGTTTGATTCCGGTGTCGGCGGCTTGTCGGTATTGGCCGAAATCCAGCGATTGTTGCCCCGAGAGTCGCTGCTGTACTTTGCCGATTGCGGGCACATTCCTTACGGCGAGAAAACCCCTGCGTTCATCCGCCAGCGCTGCAGCGTGATGGCCGGGTTTTTCCGCGAGCAGGGCGCCAAGGCGTTGGTGGTCGCCTGCAATACCGCGACGGTGGCCGCTGTGGCCGATCTGCGCCGGGATTTTCCCGACTGGCCGATTGTTGGCATGGAGCCAGCGGTCAAGCCCGCCGCTGCTGCCACCCGCAGCGGTGTGGTCGGCGTACTCGCCACCACCGGCACCTTGCAGAGTGCCAAGTTTGCAGCGCTGCTGGATCGCTTCGCCACCGATGTGCGGGTGATCACCCAGCCGTGCCCGGGGCTGGTCGAGTTGATCGAGAGCGGCGATCTGCACAGCGCCGCGTTGCGCCAGTTGCTGCAAAGCTACGTCGATCCGCTGCTGGCCAATGGTTGCGACACCATTATTCTCGGCTGCACGCACTATCCCTTTCTTAAAACGATGCTCAAGTCGATGCTCCCCGAAAACATCAGCCTGATCGACACGGGTGCAGCCGTGGCTCGGCAACTTCAGCGTCTTCTGGCCGAACGCGATTTGCTCGCCGAAGGGCCGAACCGGTCGGTCAGATTCTGGACCAGTGCCGACCCGCAGTACTTCAAAAACATCCTGCCGCTGCTGGGGCAAACCGCAAGTGAAGTGCATCACTTCGGATTGTAAAAAAAGTGTGAAATAACTAAAAAATCGGCTGAACTTCTGATCAACCGCCGCCTTCTATAGCGTGAGTTATCTAGAAAACCAAACGATCGTTCCGGAAAAGGAAGTTTCAAAGTGAAGCGACTATTCTGTTTGGCCGCGATTGCGGCCGCACTGATGGGGCACAGTTTTACCGCACAAGCAGCAGGTGTTGAGTTCGGGGTCGGGGCAACCAGCGACTCAACCATGACGTATCGCCTGGGGATGAATTTCGATTGGGACAAGAGCTGGCTGCAGAGTGACGTCGGTCGCCTGACCGGTTACTGGAGCGGTGCCTACACCTATTGGGAAGGCGACAAGACCTCCAGCAACAACAGCCTGTCCTTCTCGCCGGTGTTCGTTTACGAGTTTGCCGGGCAATCGGTCAAACCGTATGTCGAGGCCGGGATTGGCGTGGCGGTGTTCTCCAATACCCGGTATGAATCGAACAATCTGGGCGGCGCCTTCCAGTTCGAAGATCGCCTGGGTTTTGGTCTGCGTTTCAACGGTGGGCATGAAGTCGGGATTCGTGCGATGCACTATTCCAACGCCGGTCTTGCCAGTGACAACGACGGTGTAGAAAGCTACGCGCTGCATTACACGATGCCACTGTAAGCACAGATTTAACTGTTTGCAGAAAACCTTGTGGGAGCGGGCTTGCTCGCGAATATGGTGTATCAGTCGACATGCGAGTTGATTGACCCACCGCTTTCGCGATCAAGCCCGCTCCCACATTTGGTTTTGGGGTGTTTTCGGGATCAGCGGTATACCGTGGCGATACCCTGGCGCTCTTCGATGCACTCGGGTGAGCCCATCTCGAACTCGCGACAAATCAGCGGACGCTTCTCATAGATCGTGCACATCATCGTGTCGCGATCCAGTGCCGCACACCAGCCGTCGTCCAGACGCAGCATCACTTCGCCGCCCCACTCATCGGTATCGATAAAGCGATCAGGCACGCCGGTGTCGGTGATCAGCATCACTTCGAGCTGGCAGCAGCACGCTGCGCAAGTCGAACAGGTGACCGCCGGTTCGGTGATTTGCTGGTGGGGAATGTTTTTCATGGCCGGCAGTGTAAGGCAGAGCTCGTCGAGTGTGTGAAAGCTCTGACGGACGCTCAGTGGTTCAGGCGTCGCGCCATGGTGTGCAACAACGGAAACAGCAGTGCCCAAAGCAGGCCGATGCCGATCAGGGTCGGTAATTCGCCGTAGGGAAATTGCACCCCGGCCAGTCGTCCGCCGCCGTAGTACGACAATGCGCCGCCGACGGCGCCCAGTGCGCTGGCCAGCCACCATGGCCGGGCAGTCCACGCAAGGCAGTGACGCAGGGTCGTGGCGAGCAAGGCCCAGAGCAGCATCAGCCACAGCGGAATCAATGGTGACTGATCCTGGAACTCAAACACGCCTAGGCCACGCAAAACGCTGTCCACCGCCGTACCGACCAGCACCACACTGAGTACCAAACGGCCCTCAGCCGCCCAACTGCTGATCCAGCACAGATGAATCACCAGCACCGCCAGCGCCAGCAGCAGCCACAAACTGTTGCCGCCGAGCACACAGACCAGCCAGCCGATCTGGAACAACACGGCATTGGCGATCCGCTCAAGCATCGAAACGGCCAAGCAGTGGCGCGGGCATGGCAGCGGGTTTGGCCAGCAGCAATTGCGCGGTGCCGATGGTGCGCTCCAGGAATCCGCCCTCGCAGTAGCACAGATAGAATTCCCACAACCGCAGGAAGTAATCGTCGTAGCCCAATTCGCTCAAGCGGCCGTGTGCACGGCGAAAGTTTTCGTGCCACAGACGCAGGGTGCGTGCGTAGTGCAGGCCGAAATCTTCCATGTGCAGCAAGTTCATGTCGGTTTCGCGACTGACCACTTCAAGCATCTTCTGCACAGAGGGCAGGGCGCCGCCGGGGAAGATGTAGCGCTGGATGAAGTCGACGCCGCGCCTGGCTTGCTCGTAGCGCTGTTCGCGGATGGTGATGGCTTGAATCAGCATCAGACCATTGCGCTTGAGCAGGTGTGCACATTGCTTGAAGTAGGTCGGCAGGAAGCGATGACCGACGGCTTCGATCATCTCGATCGACACCAGTTTGTCGTACTCGCCGGTGAGGTCGCGGTAGTCCTTGAGCAGCAGCGTGACCTGATCCTGCAAGCCCAGTTGTTCGATGCGCTGTGCGGTAAACGCGTACTGCTCTTTGGACAGGGTTGTGGTGGTCACGCGGCAGCCATAGTTTTGTGCCGCGTAGAGCGCCATGCTGCCCCAACCGGTGCCGATTTCCAGCAGGTGATCGCTGGGCGTAAGTGCGAGTTTCTGGCAGATCCGCTCGAGCTTGTTCAGTTGCGCCTGTTCCAGACTGTCTTCGGGGGTGAGGAACTGTGCCGCCGAATACATCATGGTCGGGTCGAGAAACTGCTCGAACAGATCGTTGCCCAGGTCATAGTGCGCGGCGATGTTTTTCTGCGAGCCCTTGCGGGTGTTGCGGTTGAGCCAGTGCAGGCCTTGCACCAGCGGGCGGCCGAGACGGGCCAGACCGCCCTCCATCGCGTCGAGCACCTCAAGGTTGCTGACGAACACCCGCACCACGGCGGTCAGGTCAGGCGAATGCCAGTAACCATGGATGAATGCCTCGCCGGCACCGATCGAGCCGTTGCCGGCCACCATGCCCCAGACTGCCGGGTCCTGAATGTGGATTTCCCCGAGCAAGGCACTTCCCGGCGCGCCGAACATCAAGCGTTCGCCATCCTCGATCACCAGCAGTTGCCCGTGTTTGAGTTGAGCCAGTTGGCGTAATACACCACGGCGCAACAGCGATCCGGTCAAACCATGGGTGCTGAGCCGACTGAGCGACGGGCTAGAGGATTTCATGGCGTTGCTCCTTGGGAGGCACAGTGGCGGTTTGAAAGCTGCCGTCGGCAGCCTGATGAGCAAAGACGGGCGCGCGTTTGAACAGCAGTCGCAACGCTTGCCAGTAAATCGCCAACGCGGTTTTTGCAGTCATCCACGGGAAGCGCCGCAGGTAGCGATGCAGGCTTTGCCGGTTGAGGGTTTCGCGTTGCAGATTGAGCGTGGCGTCGAACAGCTTGTGTTCGCCCTGCCAGTCGGCCATGTGCACGCCAAGGGTTTTGGCGGCGGGGCTGAAGCTCATGCGGTATTCAAGATCGCGCGGCAGAAACGGTGAGACATGGAACGCCTTGGCCACCGCGAAATGCTGGTGAAAATCCTGCAGATTGGCCGGCGTGCGCGCAGGCAGCACGTAGTGATAACGCTCGCGCCATGGGGTGTTGGTCACTTCGCAGACAATCGCGGCCAGTTGCCCGTCGGCTTCGTGGCAGTAAAAGAAACTCACCGGGTTGAACGACAAGCCCCAACTGCGCGCCTGGGTCAGCAGGCAGATCGAGCCTTGCGGTTCATGGCCGATGGCGGCAGCGACCTGCTGGCGCACGGCATCGATCAGGCGAATGCCGCGCCCGGTGAAGGTCTTCAGATAGTCGGTTTCGCGAAAGGAGAACGGCGCGAAGCGGCTACGCCCCGCCAGTGGCGACAGCGCCAGTACAGCGTCCTGTTCGCTCAGATCGAGATAGAGCAAGCCGATCTTGTAACGGAACGCGTGCTTGCGCGGCGAAAAGCGCCGATGACCGATCCAGCCGCTGTACAGGGCGCTGTTCATAAGGTTTCCCCGAACGAAGCAGCCACGCGCAATGCGCTGACCACACCGTCTTCATGGAAACCGTTGGCCCAGTAGGCGCCGCAATAATGTGTGTGTTGTGCGCCGTCCAGTTCTGCCCAGCGATTCTGCGCCGCCACTGCCGCGAGGCTGAATTGCGGGTGGGCGTAGGTGTATTTGGCGAGCACTTTGAATGGGCTGATGCCCGCGCTCTGGTTGAGGCTGACGCAAAACGTGGTGTCGCTCTGGATGCCTTGCAGGATGTTCATGTCATAAGTGACCGCCGCCTGAGTGTGGCCGGATCCGCCAAGTCGATAGTTCCAGCTCGCCCACGCCAGTTTGCGAGCGGGCAGCAGACGCGTGTCGGTGTGCAACACCACTTCATTGTCGGCGTAGGGCAGGGCGCCGAGGATTGCACGTTCGGCATCGCTGGGGCTGGCGAGCAGTTGCAAGGCCTGATCGCTGTGACAGGCAAACACCACTTGGTCGAAATGTTCGCTGCCTGCCGGGCTGTGGATAACCACGCCATGTTCGTTGCGATCAACACGGGTCACCGGGCAGTTGAGGCGGATGTTCTCTTTGAACGAAGCGGTCAGTGGCGCGACATAGGCGCTGGAGCCGCCCTCGATGACCTGCCATTGCGGACGATTACTGACCGATAACAGCCCATGGTTCTTGAAGAAACGGACAAAAAACTGCAGCGGAAAATTGAGCATCTGCGCCATCGGCATCGACCAGATCGCGGCCCCCATCGGCACGATGTAATGCAGGATGAAACGCTCGCCGTAGCCGCCAGCCTTGAGGTAGTCGTCCAGCGTGGTGTCGGCAGCGATCCGCTGTTCTGCGAGGTCGCGTTGCGCTTCTTTGTTGAAGCGCAGAATGTCGCGCAGCATGCCCCAGAATCCCGGCGACAGCAGATTGCGGCGCTGGGCGAACAGGCTGTTGAGGTTGTTGCCGTTGTATTCCAGCCCCGTGTCCGGATCGGTCACGGAGAAGCTCATTTCGGTCGCTTTGAAGCTCACGCCGAGCTCGCCCAGCAAGCGAATGAAGTGGGGGTACGTCCAGTCGTTGAATACGATGAAGCCGGTGTCCACCGCGTAGGAGCGACCGTCGACGGTCACCTCTACGGTGTGCGTGTGGCCACCGACCCAGTCGCTGGCTTCGAACACCGTGATGTCGTGTCGGCGATTGAGCAGGTAGGCGCAGGTAAGCCCGGAGATCCCGCTGCCGATGATGGCAATTTTCACGTTGGTTCCTGCAGCGGTGGATTGCGTCGCACCATGCGTTTGCCAATGGCGAGTTGCGCTCGGGCGGGCAATTTCGACAACGGCCACAGGGCGGCCATGAACAGCGCGGGAAAGGCGATTTCCAGTGGCCGGTCCTTGAGTTTGGCGTAGATGTGTCGTGCGGCTTTATCCACAGGCCAGCTCAGAGGCATCGGAAAATCATTCTTGGCGGTCAGCGGTGTCTCGACAAAACCGGGGCTGACCACCGTGACTTCAATGCCTTCATCCGCCAGGTCAATGCGCAACGATTCGAACAGGTAACGCAGCCCGGCCTTCGATGCACCATAGGCTTCGGCCCGAGGCAGCGGCAGATAGGTCACGGAGCTGGCGACCCCGACCAGATGCGGTGCCGTGCCTTTACGCAGCAAGGGCAGGGCGGCTTCGATGCAATAGCTGCTGGCGAGCAGATTGGTGCGCACCACATGCTCGACGATCGAAGCGTCGAACTGGCGGGCATCGACGTACTCGCACGTCCCGGCATTGAGAATCACGCTATCGAGCGATCCCCAGTCCTGAGTGATGTGCTCACCGATTTCGCGCACGGTCTGGCTGTTGGTCAAATCGCCCGGCACCACGAGCACTTGTCCCGGATAACGTTGCGACAAGGCCTTGAGCGGGGCGACCTGGCGTGAACTGACCGCCAGGTGCGCACCGGATTTCAGAATTTCCTCAGCCAGTGCCGCGCCGATACCACTGCTGGCACCGGTCAACCAATAGCGCCGTGGAGGTGTACGAGTCATCCCATTCTCCTTTTCAACCAAGTAATTACTCGGCCCAATACGGGCAAATGTTCGTACAGCAGCGCCCCGGCATCGAAATAATCCCGGTGGCGATAAACCTTGTCGCGCCAAAGCAAATGCGAGCAGCCGCTGACGCGTATTTCCCGGCCACTGGCCAGCCGTGGGTGGCGATAACTCATGACCCAGCGCAGGTAGCCTTCACCGTCACTGATCTGGTCGAAACCGTAGAAGTCGAAGCGCAGTTCGCTGACGTTGGCGTACATCTGGGCAAAGTAGCTGCGCAGTTGCGTCAACCCCTGCACGTCGTGCAACGGGTCGGTGAAGTGAATGTCATCGCTGTACAGCTCGCCCAAGCGTTGCAAGTTGTCTTTATCCAACTCGCAAAATTGCCGGGCGAAGCTGCGCAGCAATTCACTCATGATCGCCTCCGGCCGCTTGGCGGGCAGGCAGGTTCTTGAAGGCGGCCAACGCGCGCTCCCGTGACGCGCTGAGATTAACGATTGGCGCGCGATAGTCGGCGACACCGAACAGCCCACCGGCGCTGGCCGGGTTGTGCACTTGTTTTTTATTGAGCCCGGCCAGTTCAGGCAGCCAGTGCTTGATGAACAGCCCTTCGCTGTCGAATTTCTCCGACTGGCTCAGCGGATTGAAAATGCGGAAGTACGGCGCCGAATCGGTCCCGGTCGATGAGCTCCACTGCCAGCCACCGTTGTTGGCCGCCAGATCGCCGTCGATCAGGTGGCGCATGAAAAAGCGTTCGCCTTCACGCCAGTCGATCAGCAGGTTTTTGGTCAGGAACATTGCCACCACCATGCGCAGACGGTTGTGCATCCAGCCGGTTTCGAGCAATTGGCGCATGGCCGCATCGATGATCGGCAGCCCGGTGCGCGCTTCTTGCCACGCCGCCAGATCATCCGGTGCATGGCGCCAGGCCAAGGCCTCGGTTTCCGGGCGGAAGGCGCGGTGGCGCGATACCCGTGGATAGCCGACCAGGATGTGTTTGTAAAACTCACGCCACAGCAGTTCGTTGATCCAGGTGACCGCGCCCACCTTGCCGCTTTCGAATTCGCCCTGATTGCTCTGCAGGGCCGCGTGCAGGCATTGGCGGGGCGATATCACCCCGGCGGCAAGATAAGCAGAAAGCTGACTGGTGCCCGGTTTGGCCGGGAAGTCTCTTTCGCTTTTGTAGTAGTCGATTTGCGCATCGGCGAAGGTATCGAGGCGGCGTTGAGCTTCCTCTTCCCCTGCCGGCCACAGGGCGCGCAGGGACTCGCCGGGGGCGGCGAAACCGTCGACGCAGTCAGGCACCGGATCGCTCTCGAGCGCCAGTGCGGTTTGCTTGCCTGGGGTTTTCACCAGGGCCGGCATCGAGCGATGCAGGCGTTCATAGCAGACCTTGCGGAACTGGCTGAACACCTGAAAATAAGTGCCGGTTTTGGTCAGTACCGTGCCGGGCTTGAACAGCAGTTGATCAAGATAGCGGTGAAATTCGACGCCTTCGCCTTTCAGCGTGTCGGCCACCGCCGCATCGCGACGGCTCTCATGAACACCGTATTCTTCGTTGACGTGAACGGCGGCGATCTTCAGTTGCTGGCAGAGTTTGAGCAGCTGCGCTGGGGCCTGATCCCAGTGCGCAGCGGTGCGGATCAGCAAGGGAATGTTCAGCTCGCCCAGGCTTTTGCTCAGTTCGCGCAGATTGCGTAGCCAGAAATCGACCTTGCACGGCGCGTCGTCATGTTCTTGCCATTGCCGGGGGCTCAACAGGTACACGGCGACCGTCGGGCCGCGTGCTGCGGCGGCCGCAATGGCGGTGTTGTCATGTTGGCGCAAGTCAGTGCGCAGCCAGATCAATTGCATGTCGGTCTTCACTGGGTTCATCAAATCAGCCCGCGCTGAATGAGCACCTGGTGCGCTGAAAGCGCATCTTCAGCCAGGTACAAATCAGCTATCTCGCAAGTTCTTACGGACAACTCGGCGTGGTGGATGCATACCGTTGGTCCGACAATTATTTTTGGGCCACTGACCCCCGCCAGAAGTTTCGGCAACTGTGCGAGTTGCATGGCTTTGCTGGAATACAGCAGTACGCCACGCGATTGCAGATGTTCGACCGCCAATGCCAGTTCCCCGGCTGGCAACGGCCAGTCAAAGACTTGCACCGGACAATCGTTGCTGCTGATCAGCCACGCGCATAGCCACAGATGAGGTTCCAGTGGCAGGTCGGAGTGATTGATCAGCAGCAGCGGCGCTGAATGCAACTGACGGTTGTTATGGTAGATGCGCGCGCCGAATTTGCTGCGTAACCATGAATAAAAGAACACGCGCTCCATCTGCGCACCGAACTGGCCCTGCCAGCGTTGCTCAAGATCGGCCAGCAGCGGCATCAGCAATTGTTCGCACAGGGTGCGCGGCGGATACAGCGCCATGGCTTGATTGACGCTGTCGTCGAGGTTGCGTTCATTGAGTTGCGTGACGGCCATCAACAGTGTCTGACGCAATCGTTGCCAGTCGTTTTCCACCGTTTCGCTGAACGCTTGCGGGGTCTCGAGCAACGGCTTGACCTGACTGACCGCAACGCCGCGGTTGAGCCAGGTGAGGATGGTCAGGATCCGTTGCACATGCTCGGCCGAATACAGCCGATGCCCCTTGGGTGTGCGCTGCGGCACGATCAGCCCATAACGGCGTTCCCATGCGCGCAGAGTGATCGCGTTGACGCCGGTTTGCCGCGCCACTTCGCGGATCGGCAGCCAGCCTTCGTCGAGGGCTTTTTTAAAGTCCGCGCCCAAGTCTTCCTGGGCGCTGCTATCGGTTTTTTCAGTCATTAGATGGCGTTTCGCAAGCTGAGATTTTCCGGATGCGGTTGCAGATAAACCTGCTGCGCAATGTACGGGTCCGGATGGAGGCGAAAGTGATGCTTGAGCAGGGTCAACGGCACGACCAGCGGCACGATGCCGAGGCGGTACTGGCCGATGACATGTTGCATCTCTTGTTTGTCTTCGGCGCTGATCGCCTGTTTCAGATACCCGCTGATGTGTAACAGGACGTTGCTGTGCGTGCCACGGGTGGCGCATTTTTTAAGCGCCGCCATCAGTTCGCTGAAGTAGCGAGGGCCCAGTTGCGCAGGGTCGCTCTGCGCCATGTTGCCTAACAACTGCCCCAGTGCCTTGTATTGCAGAGGGTTGTGGGCCATCAGCTGATATTTGTAGCGCGAATGGAATTCCGTGAGGGCACGGCGGCTCAGGCCTTGGGCAAGCAACTGCTGCCAGTCGCGGTAGGCGAGCACGCGGGTAATGAAGTTCTCGCGCAGCACCGGATCGTTCAGGCGGCCGGCTTCTTCCACCGGCAAGTCCGGGTGCCGTGCACAGAAGGCTTGAGCATAGATGCCGCGTCCGCCGCCGTTCACCGGGGCGCCGTTGGCGTGATAGACCTTGACCCGTTCCAGTCCGCAGGACGGTGACTGCTGCATGAAGATGTAGCCGCAGATGTCATTCAGTTCGGCGGCCATCTTCTGGCCGTACTCGGCCAGTGGCTGGGTGACGTTGATTGCGGGGTTGACGGTGCCGATGGCTTCGGGATGCTCCGGGTCGCCGACCAGGCGAATCGGCTCGCGAGGAATGCCCAGGCCAATCGCGACTTCCGGGCACAGCGGGACGAACTCGAAATATTCCGAGAGCGTGCGGCTGCACAGTCGCGACTCCTTGTGACCACCGTTGTAGCGCACCTCGGCACCCAGCAGGCAGGCGCTGATGGCGATTTTGGGTTTAAGCGCAGAAGGTTCGGACATGAGCACCTCGAATCTATACCTGTACAGAGGTTTGCCTCTGTACAACTTTTCCTCAGCATAGATTGTGGGGTGTACAAGTCAAATGATTTGTATAGGTTTTTGCGGGAGGGAGCTCACTTCCAGCCCAAATGCCATTCAGCCGGGTCTTTCAGGATTTGCCAATCGAGTCGCTCGGCGCGCTGGGTCAGCACGGCCTGCAACTCAATCTCAAGCACCGTGCCTTCCTCATCGCAGAACAGTTCGGTCACCAGAAAATGCTTCTCGCGGTTTTTCGGCTGGGCTGCTGTCCATTTCGACAGCAGCAATTTGCGCGGATTGATGCGGTTCATTGCAGGTGCTCGTGCAAGCGTCGCGCGGCCTCCTGACCACTGAGCCATGCACCTTCGACACGTCCCGACAGGCACCAGTCGCCGCAGGCATACAAGCCCAGATCGGCATCGGCCAGCGTGCCCCATTCGTGGCCGGTCGCCGGGCGGGCATAGAGCCAGCGATGGGCGAGGCTGAAGGTCGGGGCGGGCATCGCGCCGTGCAGCAATTCGGCGAAAGCACCGTGCAGTTGCTCAATGACCGCCTCTTTGGACAGGTCGATGTGCTGCCGGCTCCACGCGCTTGTGGCATGCAACACCCAAGTGTCGAGGGTGTTGTCGCGCCCCGGCTTGCTGCGGTTGCGCGCCAGCCAATCGAGTGGGCTGTCCTGCACGAAGCAGCCTTCGATGGGGGTCTCCAGCGGCGTATCGAAGGCGAGGGCAACGGCCCAGGTGGGGTCCATTTTCACCCCGGCGGCGGCCCCGGCGAGTTTCGGCGCGGCGGCCAGCAGTGCGGTGGCCTGCGGCGCGGGCGTGGCAATCACCACATGACTGAAAGGCCCGTGGGTGAAACCTTCGGCGTCTTGCAGATGCCAGTGTTCTTCGCCACGGAAGACCTCGGTGATCCGGCAAGCGAAATGCACTTCCATGCCATCGAGCAAGCCGCGTGTGATTGCGCTCATGCGTGGCGCGCCAACCCAACGGGTCTGTTCGTCCGGGGAGAGGTTGAGTTGCCCGCCCTGATAGGTGTAGAGCTGCGGCGTCCACTCGGCGACCCAGCCCTGGCTTTGCCAGCGCTGCACCTCGGTGACGAAGCGCCGGTCGCGGGCGGTGAAGTATTGCGCGCCCATGTCCAGCGAACCGGCGTCGCTGCGTTTGCTCGACATGCGTCCGCCGCTGCCGCGACTTTTATCGAACAACTGGACGGTGTACCCGGTCTCTGTCAGAGCCTGGGCCGCCGAGAGCCCGGCGATGCCGGTGCCGATGATTGCGATAGGTACAGTCATAGGGGCCTCGTTTACCTTTCTGTACAGAACAGACTACGCTGCTGATGAAACCTGTACAATTTTGTTTTTTGGTATAACTTCTAGCATTCTCGTTCGGACAGCTTGGCCTATGGTTAAACAATAGAGCCTGCCCGATAGAAAAGATCCCTGCTTCTAAAAATAGACTAGTGATCCGGGTAAAACGCCACGCGAGGAAGATGTCATGCATATATTGCTGACCGGCGGTACTGGTTTGATAGGGCGTCAGCTCTGCCGACATTGGTCTGGGCAGGGCCATCGTCTGACGGTGTGGAGTCGACGTCCGGAAACGGTCGCGAAAACCTGTGGTGCCCAAGTGCGTGGAGTTGCGCGCCTGGAGGACCTCGGCGAAGAAACTGTCGACGCCATCATCAATCTTGCTGGCGCACCGATTGCCGACCGACTCTGGACGCATCGACGCAAAGCGTTGCTGTGGAGCAGCCGTATCACGCTGACGGAAACGTTGTTGGCATGGCTCGAAACGCGGGCGCAGAAACCGTCGCTGCTGATCTCCGGGTCCGCCATCGGTTGGTATGGCGACGGTGGTGAACGTGAGCTGACGGAAGAGTCGCCGCCGGTCATCGACGATTTCGCCAGTCAGTTGTGCATCGCCTGGGAAGAAACGGCCCTGCGTGCCGAGTCTCAGGGCATTCGCGTGGTGCTGGTGCGAACCGGTCTGGTGCTGTCGGCTGAGGGCGGTTTTTTGTCGCGGCTGTTACTGCCGTTCAAGCTCGGGTTGGGCGGGCCGCTGGGCAATGGCCGGCAGTGGATGCCGTGGATTCATATCGACGATCAAATCGCCTTGATTGATTTTCTTCTGCTCCGCGATCAGGCGAGTGGTCCTTATAATGCGTGCGCGCCGAACCCTGTGCGCAATCGCGAATTTGCCAAGACGTTGGGCAGCGTACTGCACCGCCCGGCGTTCATGCCGATGCCGACGCTGGTGCTCAAAGTCGGCCTCGGCGAGATGTCTTTGTTGTTGCTGGGCGGCCAACGGGCCACGCCGGCACGCTTGCTGGAAGCGGGCTTCACTTTCCAGTTCACGGATTTACGCGCGGCCCTGGATGATCTCTCCAGCCGCCTCTGAAATAGGACGTTGCATGACCGATCACGCCTTGCTTCTGGTCAACCTGGGCTCCCCGGCCTCCACCTCGGTGGCCGATGTGCGCAGCTACCTCAATCAGTTTTTGATGGACCCGTACGTGATTGACCTGCCGTGGCCGGTAAGGCGTTTGCTGGTGTCGTTGATCCTGATCAAACGCCCCGAGCAATCGGCCCACGCCTATGCTTCGATCTGGTGGGAGGAGGGTTCGCCGTTGGTGGTGCTCAGTCGTCGTTTGCAGCAGCAGATGACCCAACAGTGGAACCGTGGCCCGGTTGATTTGGCGATGCGTTACGGCGAGCCGTCGATTGAAACCTGCCTGTTGCGATTGGTCGCGGCGGGGCACAAACGCATCACACTGGCGCCGCTTTATCCCCAGTTCGCTGACAGCACCACTACCACGGTGATCGAAGAGGCGAAGCGTGTCATTGGCAGCAAAAATCTCAATGTGCAGCTCTCGTTGCTGCAACCGTTCTACGATCAGCCGGAATACATTGAAGCGCTGGTCGAAAGCGCCAGGCCGCACTTGCAGCAGGACTACGATCACCTGCTGCTGAGCTTCCATGGCTTGCCCGAGCGGCACCTGACCAAACTCGATCCGACCGGCAATCATTGCTTCAAGAATGAAGATTGCTGCAAGAACGCATCGCCTGAGGTCTTGGCCACCTGTTATCGCGCGCAATGCCTGCGCACGGCGGCGTTGTTCGCTGAGCGCATGGGGCTGACGGATGGCAAATGGTCGGTGTCGTTTCAGTCGCGTCTGGGCCGAGCGAAGTGGATCGAGCCCTATACCGAGGCGCGGCTCGATGAGCTGGCGAAAAGCGGCGTGAAGAAGATTCTGGTGATGTGCCCGGCGTTTGTCGCTGACTGCATCGAGACACTGGAAGAGATTGGTGATCGCGGCAAGGAGCAGTTCTGCGAAGCCGGGGGAGAGGATCTGGTGCTGGTGCCGTGCCTCAATGACAACCCGCAATGGGCGAAGGCGCTGGCCACTCTGTGTGAACGAGCGCCGTTGGCGCTTTAAAAGCTTCGCGAGCAAGCTCGCTCCCACAGGGTCTGTGTTGCCACAAATGTTGTGTGCTCAGCAGATTCACTGTGGGAGCGCTCGCGAAAGCGGTCCTTCAGGCAATAAAGATTTTCAGCCGTCAGACCAGCGGCTCATCCGCCTTCTTGTGCTTCCAGCTGTCATTGCCCGGCAGGATCAGGTTCAGCGCAATCGCCACCACCGCGCATAGCGCAATGCCTTTGAGGCCGAAGTCGTCAGGCCCGGTGCCCGTGCCGACCAGCACGCCGCCAATCCCGAACACCAGCGTCACCGAAACGATCACCAGATTGCGCGCCTCGGCCAAGTCGATCTTGTGACGGATCAGGGTGTTCATCCCCACCGCCGCGATCGAACCGAACAACAGGCACAGAATCCCGCCCATCACCGGTACAGGAATGCTCTGCAGCAGCGCGCCGAACTTGCCGACAAACGCCAGGCTGATGGCGAAAATCGCCGCCCAGGTCATGATTTTCGGGTTGTAGTTCTTGGTCAGCATCACCGCGCCAGTCACTTCGGCGTAGGTGGTATTCGGCGGGCCGCCGAACAGTCCCGCAGCGGTAGTGGCGATGCCATCACCGAGCAGGGTGCGGTGCAGGCCCGGCTTCTTCAGATAGTCGCGACCGGTCACGCTGCCGACCGCAATCACGCCGCCGATGTGTTCAATCGCAGGCGCCAACGCGACCGGAACGATGAACAGAATTGCCTGCCAGTTGAACTCCGGCGCCGTGAAGTGCGGGATGGCAAACCAAGGGGCAGCGGCAATCTTCGCGGTATCGACCACGCCGAAATAGAACGCCATGGCAAAACCGACCAGTACGCCGGAAATGATCGGCACCAGGCGGAAGATGCCTTTGCCGAACACCGCCACGATCAACGTGGTCAGCAGCGCTGGCATCGAGATCATCATCGCGGTCTGGTAGTGGATCAGTTCGGAACCGTCGCCGGCCTTGCCCATTGCCATGTTCGCGGCAATCGGCGCCATGGCCAGGCCGATCGAAATGATCACCGGGCCAATCACCACCGGCGGCAGCAGACGGTCGATGAACCCGGTGCCTTTGATCTTCACGGCCAGGCCCAGGAAGGTGTAGACGAAACCGGCCGCCATCACGCCGCCCATGGTCGCGGCGAGGCCGAACTGGCCCTTGGCGAGAATGATCGGCGTGATGAACGCAAAGCTCGACGCCAGGAACACCGGCACCTGACGCCCGGTGACGATCTGGAACAGAATCGTCCCAAGACCTGCGGTGAACAGTGCCACGTTCGGGTCAAGGCCCGTGATCAGCGGCATCAGCACCAGGGCGCCGAAAGCCACGAACAGCATCTGCGCGCCGGACAACACCGTGCGCCAGAGCGGATCGTTGAACTCTTGCTGCATGGTCACGCGTCCTTCTGCTTGGTGCCGAAGATCTTGTCACCGGCATCGCCCAGCCCTGGGATGATGTAACCGTGTTCGTTCAAGCGTTCATCGATGGACGCGGTGTAAATGGTCACGTCCGGGTGAGCCTTTTCTACGGCGGCGATGCCTTCCGGCGCGGCCACCAGCACCATGGCGCGGATGTCCTTGCAACCGGCCTTCTTCAGCAGGTCGATGGTCGCGACCATGGAACTGCCGGTGGCGAGCATCGGGTCGATGATCATGGCCAAACGTTCATCGATTTCCGGAACCAGTTTTTCCAGATAGGTGTGTGCTTGCAGGGTTTCTTCGTTGCGGGCAACGCCCACAGCGCTGACCTTGGCGCCCGGGATCAGGCTCAGCACGCCTTCAAGCATGCCGATGCCGGCGCGCAGGATCGGCACCACGGTGATCTTCTTGCCAGCGATTTTCTCCACCGACACCGTGCCGCACCAACCGGCAATGTCGTAGGATTCCAGCGGCAAATCTTTTGTAGCTTCGTAGGTCAACAGTGCGCCGACTTCCTGAGCAAGCTCGCGGAAATTCTTGGTGCTGATGTCGGCGCGGCGCATAAGACCGAGTTTATGACGGATCAGCGGATGGCGGATCTCAAGGATGGGCATGGGAAAGGCTCCGGCGGCGGGCAAAAAAACCGGCCTAGATTAATCTATCCGAGGGTGATGTCCTATAGGACATCGAGTACGTTAGTCCATAAAGGCTTGATCTGGCCTCGCTTGATGCGTACCTTTGCCCGCTTTTCCTGATTCCGCCACCCCTTGGAGAGCACCATGTCCGCTGATCTCGAGCATATCCGTCAAATCATGCGAGAGGCTGACTGCCTGTACACCGAGTCTGAAGTCGAGGCGGCCATCGCCCGCGTCGGTGCACAAATCAACGAACAACTGGCTGATAGCAATCCGGTGGTGTTCTGCGTGATGAACGGTGGCCTGATCTTCTCCGGCAAACTGCTGACTCATCTGAGTTTCCCGCTGGAAGCGTCCTACCTGCACGCCACCCGCTATCGCAACGAAACCAGCGGCGGCGACCTGTTCTGGAAAGCCAAGCCGGAAGTCTCGTTCATCGACCGCGACGTGCTGATCATCGACGACATCCTCGACGAGGGTCACACCCTGGGCGCGATCATCGACTTCTGCAAACACGCTGGGGCGCGCAAAGTGCACACCGCCGTGCTGATCGACAAGGATCACGACCGCAAAGCGCGTCCTGACCTGAAAGCCGATTTCGTCGGCCTGCCGTGCATCGACCGTTACATCTTCGGTTACGGCATGGACTACAAAGGCTACTGGCGCAACGCCAACGGGATCTTTGCCGTCAAAGGCATGTAACCCACGCCTTGATCTAACGGCGGGAACGGGCTTGCTCGCGAAGGCGTCGTGTCAGTCAATATCATTGACAAGGGACACACCGCTTTCGCGAGCAAGCCCGCTCCCACAGTTGTTTGGTGTGCGCTGATCGATTTTCATACACCCCATGCTAGAGTGCTCGGCCCCGCCCCCGGAGCCTGTCATGAGCCTCTTGATCCGCAGCTTTGCCGCCCTGTTGCTGACCCTAAGCCTGCCTCTGGCCGCCGCGCCGATGCACAGTCAATTCCTGCCGCCGGACGACCTGACCCTGCGCGCTGCCGCGCCCGAACAGCAGCAACTGCTGCAAGTGACCGACTATTCGGTGGTCGTGGGGGCGCAACGCCCATCCAATCAGCAGCCGATTCCGGTCACCTCGTCCCTGATGATTCGCCTCAAGGGCAAACCCCTGAACAAGGGCGCGACGATCGCTCAGGTGCTGGTGAGTTTTGATGGCGAAAGCAAAAGCCTGAAAAAACCGGTTTACGACGATAAGGGCAAGACGCTCACCCTGTTTTACCCGTTGTCGCAATACCGCGTGGTGATCGACTTGCTGCGCCACGATACCGTGTATGTGCAGTTCCTCAGCTACGCCAACGGCCATGTCTGGGCCGATTTGCACACCGGGGCCGTTCGATCGCGTTGAGCCCGGCGGCGGGGCAGGGGTAAACTGCCGACCCCGTGTCATGTCTGCGAGCTGGAGTCGGCAATGCGTAAAGATAAGAAACAAGTGATTGGTGACGAGATTGGCGATGAGCAGATCAAGCTGTTCCTCGATTTTGAACCGATCGATGCCACTTCGCCGTCGCTGCACAAATTGATCAAGGCGTACCGAGGCCTGCGCATCGATGACTTCGAGCGCTTTCTGACGTTCTTTGTCGCGGCGGGTTACGACGTGGATGGCAAGGATGAGCAGGGCCAGACATTCGTTGACCACATCAAGGATCAGCGCAACGCTGCTGACTACATCGAATTGATCGAAAAAGCCCGCGGCTAAAAACCCAAGGCACAAAAAAACGCCCCGCACTCACTGAGTGCGGGGCGTTTTTTATGCGGCAAGATCAAGCGTAGCTTGGGGTCTCGCTGCTTTCTTCAACCAGTTCCAGGGCGATGTTGTTCTGCGTGTTGATCTTGCGATACAGCGCCGCATCGGTTTCCAGGACTTTTTCACGGGCCGGGAAGATTTCGGCCAGTTTGGCCGCCCACTCACCCTTGGCCTTGCCCGGGAAGCACTTCTCGATCAGTTCGAGCATGATCGAAACGGTCACTGATGCACCCGGCGAAGCACCGAGCAGGGCGGCGAGGGAGCCGTCCTTGGCCGAAACCAGCTCGGTACCGAATTGCAGGATGCCGCCCTTTTTCGGGTCTTTCTTGATGATCTGTACCCGCTGACCGGCCACTTCCAGGCGCCAGTCTTCGGCTTTCGCCTCAGGGTAGAAGCGGCGCAGGGATTCCAGGCGCTGCTCCATCGACTGCATCACTTCGCTGACCAGGTATTTGGTCAGGTCCATGTTGTTCTTCGCCACCGCCAGCATCGGCCCGATGTTGCCGGCGCGAACCGACATCGGCAGGTCCATGAAGGAGCCGTGCTTGAGGAACTTGGTGGTGAAACCGGCGTATGGCCCGAACAGCAGGGATTTCTTGCCATCGACCACGCGGGTGTCCAGGTGCGGCACCGACATCGGTGGCGAACCCACCGCTGCCTGGCTGTAGACCTTGGCCTGGTGGTGTTTGACCACTTGCGGATTATCGCAACGCAGCCACTGGCCACTGATCGGGAAACCGCCGAAACCTTTGCTTTCTTCGATACCCGAAGCCTGCAGCAACGGCAGTGCCGCGCCACCCGCGCCGAGGAAAACGAATTTGGCGTCGACTTCACGGCTGCTGCCGCTGTTGACGTCCTTGATGCTGACGGTCCAGCCGGCGCCGTTACGCTTGAGGCCGGTGACGCGTTTGCAGTATTTGACTTGAGCGTCGGGGGCGCTGGTCAGGTGCTTGAGCAACTGATTGGTCAGAGCGCCGAAATTGACGTCGGTACCGTTCATCACCCGGGTCGCGGCGAGCACTTCGTCCGGCGCGCGCCCCGGCATCATCAACGGCATCCACTCGGCCATTGTGGCCTTGTCTTCGGTGTATTCCATGTCGGAAAACGCGTGGTGCTTGTGCAGCACATCAAAGCGTTCCTTGAGGAAGGAAACGCCTTTGTCGCCCTGCACGAAGCTCAGATGCGGGACCGGGCTGATGAAGGATTTGCACGAGCCGAACGTGCCTTTCTTGGTCAGGTACGACCAGAACTGCTTCGACACCTCGAACTGGGTGTTGATGTGCACGGCTTTCTTGATGTCGACGGTGCCATCAGCCGCCTGCGGCGTGTAGTTCAGCTCACACAGGCCAGCGTGGCCGGTACCGGCGTTGTTCCATGGGTTGGAACTCTCGGCAGCACCGGAATCCATCAGCTCGACAACTTCCAGCTTGATCGCCGGATCGAGCTCTTTGAGCAGTACGGCAAGGGTGGCACTCATGATGCCGGCCCCAACCAGAACTACGTCGACTGCTTCGTTATGCGCCATTTAACGCGTCTCCAAAATCTGCAGCACCAAATTGTCGGCATGGCTGCCAGGCATTCAAGGGCAGGTCAGTAAACCCAGGATGCCCATGGTCAGGTTCGCCATGTCCGAATCTTCGCAATTTTTCGCAACTTCGACGGACGCATGCGGCCTGGCTTTACGAGCTCCATGAACTCATTTCAGCGCGCGGCTGGCAATTCGACTTATGGTCGAGACATCCGTTTTGTGCAACCAAATCCGTAGCGGACAGGCTTCAGGCTCTGGTATTCGAGGTATACCCGGTCCTGTGTCGTTGGGCTGTTTCAGACGCTAATGGTGCATGTTCAGACGCAAAACTATTCATTTGCTCGCCACACTCTTGTGAAGTTGTGAAAACCCGTTTTTTTCACGCTCTTTTGAAGACGTGAACCTCAAAAAAGGGCTGTCCAAGCCTGGCAACCTGCCCGAAGGGGCAAAACATCTCGGTGGCCGAGCGTAATGACAGCTCTGCAGATTCGCGAAAAGCGGGTTTTTGCCGCAGGAACAGGCAAGCACGCCAACTTCACTCGATCTGTGTGGGCGGCTCTCTGTGGGCGATTTGGATGTCGATGCATGCGCATTGACGCTGTTGCGGGGCCCGATCAGGAGACGTCCTTATAATCGGGGGGAGATTGTATCGAAGAAATGCGCGGAGTTGGTTGTGTTTAATGACTTTTATTAGGCATCCGGTCAGATGCTCAACTGGACCTGAGCGTTTGCGCGCGGTTGACGCGGGGCGATCCGGGCGCTGGCAGGCAGCGGTTTACGCAACCAATTGAGGCGGATTTCTTCGATTTCCACCCATCCGTCGCCCATTGGCTGCAGGCTGCACTGCTTGAACGCCTGGCAGTGGCCGTTGCGGTCGAGCAGGGCAAAGCAGCGGTGCAGCGGGCGTGGGGCGAACAACGAGATCAAATAGCGCATGGCCGAGTACCTTGTTGGAGGACTGGTTCGAGCTTGCCCGCAGGCCGTGACGTCAAGGTGTATGGGCGGTGAACAATCTGTGACAGGAACCGCTTTCATCAGGGTTTGTCAGACATTTCAGTATTCATTGTGCGGTGCTGGTTCCGCGCAGTGGCCCACCGCTATACTGCGGGCCTGTTTGTGCCTGATTCTGGAGAAAAGAGCATGTTGCAACGCCTGTTGTTCGGTTTGATCACTGTGGCCGGTTTGACTCTGGCCGGCTGCGCCCACAGCCCGCAACAACTGAGTCCGGAACCGAAGCTGACCACGCAACTGGCGGCGGTCGGCCGTGGCCAGCCTGTGGTGGTGCGTGTGGTCGACGGTCGTCCGTCGCCAACCCTGGGCACCCGTGGCGGTCTGTACCCGGAAACCAGCGTCATCAGCGTGCAGCGCGAGCAGATCCTGCCCAAGTTGCAGGCTCAGGCTGAAGCCGCCGTGCGTCTGCTCGGGTTCACCCCGACCAACAACGCACCGAACGCACCGCAGTTGACCGTGACCCTGGCGGAGCTGAAATACCAGTCGCCGAAAGAAGGCATGTACGTGACCGAGGCGACTATTGGCGCGACCTTCCGCTCCGACGTGCAGAACGCCAACCGTCGCTACAGCGGCCGTTACGGCGCTTCGCTGGATCAGCGCTTCGGCATGGCGCCCAACCAGGAAACCAACACCAAACTGGTCAGCGACGTGTTGAGCGATGCGTTGACGCGTCTGTTCAAGGACCCGACCGTGGGTCAGGTCCTCGCCGAGTAAGCTTTCGGCGCAGATAAAAAAGCCCGGTGCCAGTGATGGCTCCGGGCTTTTTTGTGGGCGCTGTCTTTGAACCTTGCACAAATCCCCTGTGGGAGCGGCGGCGGGTCAGGCGGCTTGAGAATAGAAATCGAGAACGCTCACGCCTGTCAGCAGATCCGTCTCCGGCAAATCCGCATGCTGATGCCCGCCGAGGGCGCAATACACCAGCCAGTGGCGATCCTGAACATTGAAGGCAAGGCTGCCGACGAGACTTTGCTGATCGTCGTAGGGGGTGATGAGGTACAGGCGATCCTGGTTTTCAGCGTGAAGCATGACGTGTTCCGTGTCGGTTTCGAGGCGCGCATGGTGGTGCATCCACATGACGAAGCCGTGACACAGGACAGCCATCGGTCGATTGATGCGTTATTTGTCGTAAAGGGGAGGCGTCGAAGGTATGTTTCGGTAAAATCCGCGCCGCGGTCGTCGCGCCTGGCGCCTGCCACACCGATTAAGTTTGAGGGTCTGTGATGTCGCTGCACTTGATGACGCTGTTTACCGCCCATCCCGCCAAATTGATCAATCTGCTGGCACTGTTGCTCGCGTTTCCGGGCAGTTGGTTGCTGCACGCGACCCGCCGCCGTGAACAGCGCGCCATGGCCAGTATCGCGGCCCAGCGTCAGGCTCAGCCCAATGCCGAACCGATTCTGGATTGGGCAACGCTGCGCATGAATCGGTTTTTCTATCGCTTTGGCTTTGCCTGCCTGGGCCTGGCACTGCTCATTTCGTGGATCAGCACGCGCTACTGATGATTTTCAGGCATGAAAAACGGCGCTCGAGGGCGCCGTTTCTGTATCTGGCCGACGCCGCTTACAGCGCTAACCCAGCCTTGACCCGGTACTGATTGCGCACCGGCGTTGCATATTGCAGCACCAGATACGGGCGATGCTCTTCAGGGCAAGCATCCAGTCGGCTCTGCCACTCTTCTTGCGCCTTGGCCAATTCATCGGCCGGGAATACCTCCGCAGCCTTCGGCACGTTCACTTGTGGATCAGCGTCCGCCCACTGCGCATAGGCCAGGTAATGCACCGGGAACAGGCGGTAGCCGCCCAGAATCTGCTTGTCCATCTCGATCGCCAATTGCTTGGTGTCTTCGAAGCACTCGGTGATCGGCGCGGCAAAGTTCACATGCACCCGGCCCTTGTAGCCGGTGATGCCCTTGGCGATGCTCACGTCATCTTCGCCCGGCACTTTGGCGTAGGTGCCGGTGGTGGCGCGGATGTACAGCTCGCGGGCCTTGGCCTGGTCGCAGGGGTCGTATTCGTAGCTGATCGACACCGGGGTGACGTTCAGTGACTGAATCACTTCGCCGAACGGTTCGTCCTTGCGGCTCATGTGGAACATTTTGAGGATCGCCGACTCGGTGCGGTCGTCGCCATCCTTCGCCCGGCCTTCGGCCTGCGCGATCCAGATCGAGGCGCAGTCGTTGCGGATCGAGTGGTTGATGTAGGCCGACAGCAACTGGTACGCGGCCATTTTCTCGCGGCGCCCGGTGATCGAACGGTGAACGATAAAACTCTTGTTCAGGCGCATCAGATCGCTGACGAACGGCTTTTGCAAAAGGTTGTCGCCGATGGCGATACGCGGGGTCGGCAGGCCGGCGTGGTACACGGCATAGTTGACGAAGGCCGGGTCCATCACGATGTCGCGGTGGTTGGCGATGAACAGATAGGCACTGCCTGACTTGAATTGCTCGACACCGGTGTAGGTCACGCCATCGGTGGCGCGCTCGATGGTGTGGTCGACGTAGAACTCGACTTTATCTTGTAAGGTAGCTACCGAGTTGACGCCGGCGAACTCACGACGCAGCCGATGGGCTATAAGGGGTTTGAGCATCCAGCCGAAAGGACCGGCAAAACGCGGGAAGCGGAAGTGGGTGAGGATATCTAGAAACGCCTTGTCGCCGAGCAGTCTTGCCAGTACCGCAGGTACTTCGCTGTCGTCGTAAGGTCGGATGGCATCGAATTCGCCCATCATGCTCTCTTGTTGGAAACGGCTAGGGTAAGTAAAGGTTTTGATCGAAAACCCGCGGGGCACGGTCTGAAAAGGTAGCCAGACAAAAATAGCCCTGCAAATAGACCGGCGATTATACGCACAAGTCACTTGGGAGACCGCGATGCTGGAAACCGCTGAGTATGAATGTCCGTATTGTGGTGAAGATGTCGAGACGACGCTGGATCTGTCTGGCGGCGACCAGACCTACATCGAGGACTGTCAGGTGTGTTGTCGGCCGATCACATTCGTATTGCAGGTTCACGAAGAAGAATGGCACCTGGAAGTCTTCAGCGAAAACGAGTGAGGGGCGCCCATGCAGCGAATCTACGAACCGGAGAGCCTGATGGAAGGCGAAATGCTCAAAGGCATGCTCGCCAGCGAAGGTATTGAAGCGCACCTGGTGGGCCGGGATCTGCTCGGCGGCACGGGTGAATTGCCGATTTTTGGACTGCTGGGGCTTTCGGTGGATAACGATCAGGCCGAGTACGCCCGCGAACTGATCACCGCGTACAATGCCGCGCTGCCGCTGCCCGGCGATGAACCGGAGAGCTTCCCCGGGACGCTGGTCTGTTAGGCTGACGTTCGTTTTACTTCTGAGTCGTGTTGCCCCATGTGTGGACGTTATGCCCTGTTTCGCTGGAACCGCGACTTCGCGGCGCTGCCTGGTTTTCCCGCCGATCAACAGGCGCAGTGGAACATTTCCCCCAATGATTCGGTGTTGATGCTGCGCGCCGAGGCCGACGGCCAGCGCACGCTGGCCCGGGCCCGATGGGGGCTGACGCCGCCGTGGTTGACCGATTTGTCGAAAACACCGGCGCATGCCCGGGCAGAAACAGTGGCCGAACAGCCGATGTTTCGCGAGGCACTGCGCCTGCGTCGCTGCCTGCTGCCGGCCAACGGCTTTTACGAGTGGCGGGGTACCCAACGCAAACGCCCGTACTGGCTGACGCCGGGGGAGGGTTCTTCGCTGTTTTTTGCGGCGATCTGGGAGGCATATCCGGTGCAGGAACAGGTGTGGCTGAGTACCGCCGTCATCACTCAGCCGGCGGCCAGTCAGCGCCGGCCGTTGATTCTCGATGAGGCGGGGCAGGCCGCTTGGCTCAATCCCGAAACACCGTTGCATGTGTTGCAGGGTTTGCTGGCCAGTGAGCCTGCCGCGCTGCGCGAGCGGGTGCTGGCGAATCTGATCAATGATCCGAAGCTCAATGGGCCGGAGTGTCTGACCCCGGGGTAGTGCGTTGACTGCATTGACGCCTTGGCGCGCAAGCCCGCGCCCACCATTGGAATTCACTCCAGGGTGGTAGCGGGCTTGCTCGACAAGGCGCCTTTGGATCAGACCTTGAACTGATTGATCAACCGCCGCTGCTGCTCCGCCAGTTTGGTCAGGTCGGCACTGGCCGAACTCGACTCATCCGCGCCGCCCGCCACCTCATTGGCCACCTGGCCAATATTGATCACGTTGCGGTTGATGTCATCGGCCACCGCGCTCTGCTCCTCGGCCGCACTGGCAATCTGCGTATTCATGTCGTTGATCACCGACACCGCCTGGGTAATCGTCTCCAGCGCCTCGGCCGCTTTCGAGGCGTGCTGCACGCTTTCGTCGGTGCGGTTCTGGCTGTCTTCCATGACCCGCACCACATCGCGGGTGCCCTGTTGCAGTTGCTGGATCATGGTCTGGATTTCTTCGGTGGCTTTCTGGGTTTTCTGCGCCAGATTGCGCACCTCGTCCGCCACCACCGCAAAGCCGCGACCTTGTTCGCCGGCACGCGCCGCTTCGATCGCCGCGTTCAGCGCCAACAGGTTGGTCTGTTCGGCGATCCCGCGAATCGCGGTGAGGATCGCGTTGATGTTCTCGCTGTCCTTGGCCAGGGTTTGCACCACACCCACAGCCTTGCCGATTTCCACCGCCAGCACGCCAATCGAATGGGAGGTATCGCGGACAATCTGCATGCCCTGGCTGGCGGCTTGATCGGCATGGCTCGCTGCTTGCGCCGCTTGGGTCGCGTTGCGCGCCACATCTTGCGCGGTGGCGGTCATTTCCTGCACGGCGGTGGCGACCTGATCGATCTCGGCCATTTGTTTCTGGATGCCGATGTTGGTGCGAATCGCGATGTCGGCGGTGTGTTCCGACGAGTCGCTGACGCTCTGCACCGACGTCACCACTTGGGTAATCATCGCCTGCAACTTGCTCAGGAAGGTGTTGAAACCCTTGGCAATCGAACCCAATTCGTCGCTGCGATCACTGCTCAAGCGACGGGTCAGATCACCTTCACCCTGGGCAATGTCATCCAGCATCGCGACCATCTGCTTGAGTGGCCGGGCAATGCCGTGGCCCACCAGCCAGATCACCAGCAGGCCGACGCCAGCGATGATCAGACCGACCATGGCCATGCCGAAGGTGTCGGACTTGCGCTGGGCATCGAGGTCGCCCTGCAGTTTTTGCAGATCAGCCATCACCGCGTTGATCGGCAGTTGCAGCATCAACGTCCAGCGTGCGTCAGTCTGGCCAATGCCGAACGGCAAGTACAATTCGATGCGCCCCTTGTCCTTATTGACGGAGTAGGTGACTTCGCCGCGCTTGAGGTTGGCCATGCTGGCAATCTGTTCGGCGTCGAGAATGTCGCTGACCTTTTCGCCGAATTTGCTCGGATCCTTGGTGTAGGCGACGATCCGGCCATTGCTGCCGATCAGGGCCATTTCTCCGGCGCCGCTGTAGAGTTTCTGATTGGCGCCCAGGAGCATTTCCTGGATGAAGTTCACCGACAGGTCGGCGCCGACGATGCCCTGGAATGCGCCGTTGAGCATGATCGGTTCGATAAAGGAGGCGAGCATGACGATCTTGTCGCCGACCTTGTAGGGCGCAGGATCGATCACGCAGGATTTTTTGCGCTCTTTCGAACACAGGTAGTACTCGCTGGCGCGCACGCCGGTGGAGAGGACTTTCTGGTCGTCGACGTCCACCAGTTTGTCCAGGCCCAGGGTGCCGTCGTCGTTGCGGAACCACCATGGCAGGAAGCGCCCGTTGGCTGCGTCGATACCGACGACGCGGGTGCCGACGTAGGCTGCGTCATTGTGGTCCAGTGCGTTTTTTTCCCACGCGATGTAGGTGCCGAGAATCTTCGGGTTCTTTTCGACGTTCTCTTTGATCAGGCTGATCAACTGTTCACGGCTGACGCTCAGGCGTGGCTGGCCATCGGCGCCGGGCGTGCCGAGCAAGGCGTTGACCCGCACCAGCCCGCCGGCAATCAGCAACGGCGCTTCGAGTTCGCGCTGAATCTGGCTGACCTGGGTTTGTGCCAGTGAGGTCAGTCGCTGTTCGATGACTTGTTCAAACTGGGCCTGAGTGCGTTGCTGCACCATTTCCTGAGTGCGGGCGCCAGAGAACAGCGCGTACAGCACCAGCGCGGCAACCACGCTGAGTACGATAGCGCCGGCCAGGGCGGCGACGGAAAACTGGATCGACTTGAACTTCATGGGAGCTCCGCACGCAAGAGGATGTCTGCGGTGATGTATCGGCAGCGGGCAATGAGCCATGAATGGTGCAAGGCGCAATTGGGTGGGGATGTCGCAAATGGATGCGTGCGCGACGCAGTTGTCGGGGGCTTGCGGTCGCTGTGAATTTTTTACGACAGTGCGGGCGGGAAATATCTGAAAGCCGCTGCAATACGTCTGTTGTCTCTGGCGCCAATACCATTACCCGCCTACGATACGCGCACGTTTTCAGGGAGCTTTTGAATGAACAAGACATTGGTTGTAAGTGCACTGAGCGCAGCGCTGTTGCTGGCCGGTTGTCAGTCGGTCAACACCACCAGCGGCGGAGCCGTAGGGGTGGAGCGCAAGCAGTACATGTTCAGCATGCTGTCCTCGCAAGAGGTCGACCAGATGTATGCCCAGTCGTATCAGAAAACCGTCGGCGAGGCGTCGAGCAAAGGCGTGCTGGACAAAACCAGTCCTGAGGCCAAGCGCGTTCAGGCGATTGCCAACCGCTTGATCGCTCAGGCGCCGAACTTCCGCCCGGATGCCGCGCAGTGGCAATGGGAAGTCAATCTGATCAAGAGCGATGAGCTCAACGCCAACTGCGGCCCCGGCGGCAAGATCATCTTCTACACCGGGCTGATCGACAGCCTGAAACTCACCGACGATGAGATCGCCGCGGTCATGGGCCATGAAATTGCCCACGCCCTGCGCGAGCACGGTCGTGAAGCGATGTCCAAGGCCTATGGCGTTGAAATGGCCAAACAGGGCGCGGGCGCACTGTTTGGTCTGGGGCAGGACAGCCTGGCGCTGGCCGACACCGTGGCCAACTACGGCATGACCTTGCCCAACAGCCGAGCCAACGAAAACGAAGCCGACCTGATTGGTCTGGAACTGGCCGCTCGCGCCGGTTACAACCCGAACGCGGCGATCACCTTGTGGAACAAGATGAGCAAGGCTTCGGAAGGTTCTCCACCGGAGTTCATGAGCACTCACCCGGCGTCGAGCAGCCGTATTGCCTCGTTGCAGGCGGCGATTCCGAAGGTCATGCCGCTGTACGAGAAAGCGCCGAAGTCCTGATGGTTTTGCAGCGAGGCTGATTGCCCCTTAGCGAGCAAGCCCGCTCTCACTTTGGAATGCACTCCATAGTGGGGGCTGGTTTGCTCGCGAAGAACGCTGACAGGGTCTATCGACTTACGCCGTCAAACCCAGCCACTGCTTTGCATCGCCTTGTACACCGCAACGACTGCCAAAATCAGGAATGCCGAAGCCGCCAATCGACGGATCAATGTCAGTGGCAGTTTTTCCGCGGCAAAATTACCGGCCAATACCACCGGCACGTTGGCAATCAACATGCCCAGGGTGGTGCCGATAATCACCAGCCACAATTCCGGATATTGCGCAGCCAGCATGACGGTGGCGATCTGGGTCTTGTCTCCGATTTCCGCGAGGAAGAACGCAATCAGCGTCGTGAGGAACGGCCCGAATTTGCGTGCCGTGCTCGCTTCATCGTCGTCCATTTTGTCCGGGACCAGCGTCCACAACGCCGTGGCCGTAAAGCTGGCGGCGAGAATCCAGTGCAGTACCGAATCGGAGAAGAAGCTGCCGAACCAGGCACCGACCGCACCGGCTGCTGCGTGGTTGGCCAGCGTTGCGGCGACGATACCGGCAATGATCGGCCAGGGTTTGCGGAAGCGAGCGGCGAGAATCAGCGCGAGCAGTTGCGTCTTGTCGCCGATTTCGGCCAAGGCAACGATTGCGGTGGGAACGAGTAACGAGTCCAGCATCAGGATTTCCTAAGGGGCGGGTCGACACGGCTATGACACGTACAGCCTTCCCGCCCCGGGTAAGGTGTTCGTGTCATAGGTCTTGTCAAACCCTGCTATCCGTCTGGTGCGGACGCTTGGGTCGCATACGCCATGATCTGAGGATCAAGTATGTTGACGTATGCCGGACGAGCTTGGCGCTCGTGGGAGACTACTCCCCTAGGACGGAGCGGATTCTGCCTAGGCAGAATCCATTCGGCAAGTGCTAATTTTCAGCCGCGCTTGGCCCGGTAAATCCGGAATCCGTTGCCCTCGGCCTTGATCGCACACACGCCCAGATGCTCTTCGATCAGTGGCTGATACTTCAGGAAACTGTTCGCCACCAAGCGCAGTTCGCCACCGTTTTTCAGATGTTTGACCGCTTTTCGCAGCAAGTTCTCGGTGGCGAAATAATCGGTGTGCACGCCGACATGGAACGGCGGGTTGCTCAGAATCGCGCTCAAACCCATTGGTGCCGCATCGATTCCGTCACCGGTCAGCACCTCGCCTTCCAGGCCGTTGGCTGCCAAGGTCAGACGACTGCTGGCCGCAGCAAACGCATCGACGTCCAGCAACGTGACCTGGTTGTGCGGGTAACGACGTTTGACCGCTGCCCCCAACACGCCCGCGCCACAACCGAAGTCGAGCAGATGACCGCTCGGCAGTTTGTCCAGATGTTCCAGCAGCAGGGCACTGCCGCGATCCAGTCGGCCGTGGCTGAACACGCCGGGCAGGCTGATGACTTTCAACGGGCCTTCAGCCAGCGGCAATTCGTAAGTCTGCGCCAGGCTTTCCAGCGATTTTGCTTCTGGCGCATTGGCCACGGTCACTTGCCACAGTTGGCAATGCCGGGCGCTGTCGAGTTTGCGCGGCTTGCCGAACGGGTTGAGTTGCTTGGACGCACCTTCGATGCCGCTGCGTTTTTCCCCGACCAGAAACACCTCACGCCCCGGCAGACGTGCGGCCACAGCGTTGAGGATGTAATCGGTCAGGTCTTTGGATTTGGGCAGAAACACCACGGCGCTGTCGAATTCGCGCTCCGGGATATTCACGCCAAAGTGGCTGCGGCCTTCGAAGCGAGCGTCGAGCGCGGCTTGATCGCCGGCGTGCCAGCACCAGCCAAAGGCGTTGGGCAGACGTGCGAGCAAATCGTCGGCAGGCAATCCGGCCAGCAATAGCGAGCCCTGGAATAACTCGGCCTGACGAAGCAGTACTTCACTGCGCGGATCCATAACTGCTCCTCAAAAAAAAGTGCCGCAGTTTATCAACTGACGACCCGCAGCGCCTTAGCGCTGAAAAACGCCTGAGCGTTTTCAGTCAATTGACCCACGATGCGCTGCCGGGCCTCGCGACTGCCCCAAGCGTTGTGCGGCGTGACGATCAGACGGGGGATGTCGGCGGCCAGCAGTGGATTGCCCTGGGTGGGCGGCTCGACGCTGAGCACATCGGTAGCGGCGCCGCCGAGATGGCCATTGCGCAAGGCGTCGGCCAAGGCCTGTTCGTCGATCAGTCCGCCACGGGCGGTATTGACCACGAACGCGCCGGGCTTCATCGACGCCAGTTCGCGAGCACCGATGAACTGGCGAGTGTGTTCGTTGAGCGGGCAGTGCAGGGTCAGGGCGTCGATCTGCGGCAGCAATTGATCCAGTGGCAGACGATCCGGCCGGGCCGGGCGGCCGGGGATTTGCCCCAGCAGCACGCGCATGCCGAAGGCTTCAGCCAACCGGGCAACGGCACCGCCGAGTTCGCCATGCCCAAGCAGGCCGAGGGTTTTGCCTTCCAGTTCGACAATCGGGTAGTCCAGCAGACAGAACTGTTTTGCTTGCTGCCAGCGACCTTCGCCCACCGCTTGCTGGTAATCGGCCAAGCGCGTGGCGAGATTGAGCAGCAGCATGATCGTGTGCTGCGCCACCGATGGCGTGCCGTAACCCTGGCAGTTGCACACGGTGATGCCGTGAGCACGGGCGGCGGCCAGATCAACGTTATTGGTCCCGGTGGCGGTGATCAGGATCAGTTTCAGTTCCGGGCTGGCGGCCATCGCTGCGTCGTCGATCAGGATCTTGTTGGTTATGGCCACGGTGGCACCTTGCAGGCGTTCGGCGACGTGTTCAGGCAGGGTCTGGGTGAACAGTTGCAAGTCAGTGAAGCAGGCGCGCAAAGGGCTGAGGTCAAGATCGCCGAGATCCAGCGAAGGGTGATCGAGGAATGCGGCGCGGCGCGAGTTAGTCATCAACTGTACCTTTTGTGCGGTGAACGGAAGGCGTAATCTGCCGAGCCTATCAGATGAAACAAAACGTTACGCCTGGCCTAAAGGAGCCCCCATGTACTGGACCGAGTTCTTGACCGTTGCACTGATCCACTTGCTGGCCGTCGCCAGCCCCGGCCCGGACTTTGCCGTGGTGGTGCGCGAGAGCGTGACCCACGGTCGCCGCGCCGGCACATGGACGGCGCTGGGTGTGGGCACGGCGATTTTTCTGCACGTTGGCTATTCGTTGCTCGGCATCGGCCTGATCGTGTCGCAGTCGATCGTGTTGTTCAACGCGTTGAAATGGGCGGCGGCGGCTTATTTGCTGTACATCGGCTTCAAGGCCCTGCGCGCGCAACCGGCGAAAACCGTCAGCGATGATCTGCACAAAGAAGCCGGTGAGCGCACCGCACGCGGCGCGTTCACTTCAGGCTTTGTGACTAACGGCCTGAACCCGAAAGCCACGCTGTTTTTCCTGTCACTGTTCACTGTGGTGATCAACCCGCATACGCCGCTGTCGGTGCAGGCCGGTTACGGGGTTTACCTGGCCGTCGCGACCGCCACCTGGTTCTGCCTTGTCGCGATGCTGTTCAGCCAACAGCGCGTGCGCGCCGGTTTCGCCCGCATGGGCCACTGGTTCGACCGCACCATGGGCGCGGTGCTGATCGCTATCGGCGTGAAGCTGGCGTTCACCGAGATGCACTAGGCGATGGATAACCGGCAAATGCTGGCGCAAAGCTAGCATTTGTACGGCTGTGCAAATCATTCCTTTGGCTGATTTGGCTGGCGTATAAGGGTTTTAGAGTACAAATCTCTACGCCAACACCGTGCAGTCAGAAAAGGGATTCTTATGTTGCAGACTCGCGTCATTCCCCCGGCCGATGGGGCCTACCAGTATCCATTGCTGATCAAGCGGCTGCTGATGTCCGGCGCCCGTTACGAGAAAACCCGCGAGATCGTCTACCGAGACCAGTTGCGCTACAGCTATCCGACCCTGATCGAGCGTGTGGCGCGGCTGGCCAATGTGCTGACGGCGGCGGGCGTCAAGGCCGGTGACACCGTGGCGGTGATGGACTGGGACAGCCATCGTTATCTGGAATGCATGTTTGCCGTGCCGATGATCGGCGCGGTGATCCACACGATCAACGTGCGTCTGTCGCCTGAACAGATCCTCTACACCATGAACCACGCCGAGGACCGCTTTGTGCTGGTCAACAGCGAGTTTGCAGGTCTCTATCAGGCCATCGCGCCGCAACTGACCACCGTCGAGAAAACCCTGCTGCTCACCGACCTGCCGGAAAAAACCGCCGAGTTGCCGAATCTGGTTGGCGAGTACGAACAACTGCTGGCCGCCGCGAGCCCGCAGTACGACTTCCAGGATTTCGACGAAAATTCGGTTGCCACCACGTTCTACACGACCGGCACCACCGGCAACCCGAAAGGCGTGTATTTCACCCATCGGCAACTGGTGCTGCACACCATGGGCGTGTCGACGATCATGGGCTGCATCGACAGCGTGCGCCTGCTCGGCACCAGCGACGTGTACATGCCGATCACCCCGATGTTCCACGTACACGCCTGGGGCCTGCCGTATGTGGCGACCATGCTCGGGCTCAAACAGGTTTACCCGGGGCGTTACGATCCGGAGTTTCTGGTGGAGTTGTGGCGCAAGGAGAAGGTCACGTTCTCCCACTGCGTGCCGACGATCCTGCAAATGTTGCTCAATGCCAAGGGCGCGCAAGGCACCGATTTCGGTGGCTGGAAAATCGTCATTGGCGGCAGCGCACTCAATCGCACCTTGTATGAAAACGCCAAGGAGCGCGGCATTCAGCTCACGGCGGCGTACGGCATGTCGGAAACCGGGCCGCTGGTTTCCTGCGCACATCTCAATGATGAGCTGATGGCCGGCACCGAGGATGAGCGCACCACGTATCGGATCAAGGCCGGTGTACCGGGGCCGTTGGTGGAAGCCGCGATCATCGACGCCGAGGGCAATTTCCTCCCGGCCGACGGTGAGACTCAAGGCGAACTGGTATTGCGCGCGCCATGGCTGACCGAAGGCTATTTCAACGAGCCGCAGAAGGGCGCTGAGCTCTGGGCCGGCGGCTGGCTGCACACCGGTGACGTGGCGACGCTCGACAGCATGGGCGTGATCGACATCCGTGACCGCATCAAGGACGTGATCAAGACCGGTGGCGAATGGATTTCCTCGCTGGACCTCGAAGACCTGATCAGCCGCCATGTCGCGGTACGCGAAGTAGCAGTGGTGGGCATCGCTGATCCGCAGTGGGGGGAGCGTCCGTTTGCCCTGCTGGTGATCCGTGAAGGGCACGAGATCGGGGCGCGTGAGCTCAAGGAACACCTCAAGCCGTTTGTGGAATTGGGGCACCTGAGCAAGTGGGCGATTCCGAGCCAGATTGCCCTTGTTACCGAAATTCCCAAGACCAGCGTTGGCAAGCTCGACAAGAAGCGCATCCGCCTCGACATCACCCAATGGCAGGCCAACAACAGTACCTTCCTTTCGACACTTTGAGTGTCCGCCGGCGCGCCGAAAACGACGCGCCAGGCCCCCCAAGCAAGCGCTTGGCTTGTGAAATCGAAAAAATCAGCCATCCTTGCCGTGCCGACATGTGTCGGACTGGCAAAAGGACTGTTCCAGAGTGGCCGGCAGCTGCAAATCACACTTTAGAGGGATCAAGCTCTACAACCTGCTGGCTATAGTCCACTCAAGGATTTTTAAGAACGGGGCACACGCACAAAACGGGGCGATGCATCTTTGGAGTGATTTCGGTCAGCCTTTGGCAGCCGGTCCTTCAGGCGTTTTTAAAAGTACTCACTGCCATAACAATAATGCACATGGAGTAGCGTCGATGACCTCAGTAAACCAGTTCTGGCGCCGGGCGAAACTGCCTCTGGCGGTCAGTCTTGCCTCTTCGCTCGCCGGGCCCGCATTCGGCGTCAGTTTCAACGTCGGTGAAATCGAAGGCCAGTTCGATTCGTCCCTGTCGATCGGTGCCAGTTGGTCTACTCAGCAGCCGAACAAGAACCTCATCGGCGTCAACAACGGCGGTCACGGCCTGTCCCAGACATCTGACGACGGTCACGCCAACTTCAAGAGCGGTGAGACGTTCTCGAAGATCTTCAAGGGTATCCATGACCTCGAACTGAAATACGGCGACACCGGTGTGTTCGTTCGTGGCAAATACTGGTACGACTTCGAACTCAAGGATGAAAGCCGCCAGTTCAAGGACATCAGCGACAACAACCGCAAGGAGGGCGCCAAATCCTCGGGCGGGCAGATTCTCGATGCCTTCGTCTACCACAACTACTCCATCGCCGATGAGCCAGGCTCCGTGCGTCTGGGCAAGCAGGTCGTAAGCTGGGGTGAAAGTACCTTCATCGGCGGCGGTATCAACTCGATCAACCCGATCGACGTGTCTGCATTCCGTCGTCCGGGCGCCGAGATCAAGGAAGGCCTGATCCCGGTCAACATGTTCTACGTGTCCCAGAGCCTGACCGAAAACCTGTCGGCCGAAGCCTTCTATCAGTTGGAATGGGACCAGACCGTCGTCGACAACTGCGGCACCTTCTTCGCTCAGCCGGACATCATTGCCGACGGTTGCACCGACAACCTGCGGGTTTTGAACAAGCGCTCGCAGATTCCGGGCATTGCCTTGGGGCCTTTGGCGGCCAACGGGGTCAATGTCAACGAAGAGGGGGTTCTGGTGCGCCGTGGCGCCGACCGCGATGCCCGTGACAGCGGTCAGTGGGGCGCGTCGTTCCGCTACATGTACGAGCCGCTGGACACCGAATTCGGTGCCTATTTCATGAACTACCACAGCCGTGCACCGATCTTCAGCGCCACGGGCGCGCCACAATCGGTCTATAACGGCGTGGCGGCACTACCCGCGGCATTTCGTGCACTGGGGCCGCTGTTGGTCGCGGGTAACTCGAAGTACTTTGTCGAATACCCTGAAGACATCCGTCTCTACGGCTTGAGTTTCTCCACCACCCTGCCTACCGGTACGGCGTGGAGCGGTGAAATCAGCTACCGGCCGAACGCACCGGTACAACTGAACTCCACCGATATCCTGTTCGCCGGTGTCCGTCCGCTGGGCGGCCCGTACAGCAATGCGTCGCTGCTAAACGGTGTACCGGGCCAGGATCTGCATGGTTACGAGCGCAAGGAAATCACCCAACTGCAAACCACGTTCACGCACTTCTTCGATCAGGTGATGGGCGCCAGCCGTTTGACCCTGGTGGGTGAGGTGGGCATGACTTACGTGGGCGGTCTGGAAAGCAAGTCCGACAAGCGTTATGGCCGTGACCCGGTCTACGGCCCGGGCGAACTGCCAGCCACCGGTGGCGTCGACACCTGCGCCAACATTCTCAACAACGGCACCATCAACGGTGCGGGGCCAGGTTCGCCGCAGAACAACCGCAGCCGTAATTGCACCAACGAAGGTTTCACCACTGCCGCGTCCTGGGGCTACCGCGGTCGCGCCATCTGGGAATACAACGATGTATTCGCTGGCGTGAACCTCAAGCCGAACGTGGCTTGGTCTCATGACGTCAGCGGCTACTCGCCAGGCCCTGGCGGTAACTTCGAGGAAGGTCGCAAAGCCGTCAGCCTGGGCGTCGATGCCGAGTACCAGAACACCTACACCGCGAGCCTGGCGTACACCAACTTCTTCGACGGCAAGTACACCACGGTGGATGACCGCGATTTCGTAGCGCTCAGCTTCGGCGTGAACTTCTAAGCACTGCATTTCAGGACGAACGAATTTATGAAAATAACAAAGAGTCTGTTCCATGCCAGCGTTCTGGGCCTGTCGCTGCTGGCGACCGGTGTCATGGCCGCGGTGCCTGCTGCCGAAGCCGACAAACTGGGCAAGAGTCTGACCCCGATGGGCGCCGAAATGGCCGGTAATGCCGACGGTTCGATTCCTGCCTGGAAACCGATGCCCAAGAATGCGGGCACCGTCGACAGCAAGGGGTTCCTGTCTGACCCGTATGCAAGTGAGAAACCGCTGTTCACCATCACTGCGCAGAACGTGGATCAATACAAGGACAAGCTCGCCCCGGGCCAGTACGCGATGTTCAAGCGCTACCCGGATAGCTTCAAGATGCCGGTTTACCCGTCCCATCGCGGTGCTACCGTGCCGGATGACGTGTTTGCCGCGATCAAGAAAAACGCCACCAATACCAATCTGGTGTCCGGCGGCAACGGGCTGGAGAACTTCGAAACGGCCGTACCGTTCCCGATCCCGAAAAGCGGCGTGGAAGTCATCTGGAACCACATCACCCGCTATCGCGGCGGCAGCGTGACCCGTCTGGTGACCCAGGCGACGCCACAGCCGAACGGCTCGTTCAGCCTGGTGTACTTCCAGGACCAGTTCGTGTTTCGGGACAAGATGAAGGATTACGATCCGAAGAACCCTGGCAACATCCTCTTCTACTTCAAGCAGAAAGTGACCGCGCCGGCGCGTCTGGCCGGTGGTGTGCTGCTGGTGCACGAAACCCTCGACCAAGTGAAAGAGCCACGTTCGGCGTGGGTCTACAACGCCGGTCAGCGTCGTGTGCGTCGCGCGCCACAGGTGTCCTATGACGGTCCGGGTACTGCGGCGGATGGTCTGCGTACCTCCGACAACCTCGATATGTACAACGGTGCGCCGGATCGCTACGACTGGAAACTCGAAGGCAAGAAAGAGATGTACATCGCCTCCGACAGCTACAAGCTCGACGATCCGAAACTGAAATACACCGACATCATCAAGGCTGGCCACATCAACCAGGATCTGGCGCGTTACGAGTTGCGTCGCGTCTGGCACGTAGTGGCGACCCTCAAGGAAGGTCAGCGCCACATCTACGCCAAGCGTGACTTCTACATCGATGAAGACACCTGGCAAGCAGCCGTCATCGACCACTACGACGGTCGTGGACAACTGTGGCGCGTAGCCGAGGCGCATGCCGAGAACTACTACGACAAGCAAGTGCCGTGGTACGCGCTGGAAACGCTCTACGACCTGCAATCCGGCCGCTATCTGGCGCTGGGCATGAAGAACGAAGAGAAGCAGGCCTATGACTTCGGCTTCACCGCCACCACCAGCGACTTCACCCCTGCCGCTTTGCGCCAGGAGGGTGTTCGCTAAACCGTTGTAAAGCGAGGCCGCATCCTCGTGAAAACGCCCCGACCGGTTCGGGGCGTTTTTTTGTCTGTAGCTTTTTTGTAGCCATTTGTAGCAGCAACCTTCATAACCGGTTCGTTTAAGGCTAGTCTGCGGACATCTGCAACGCCGCCAACTGCAATTCGAACAAGAGCCGGCCATGACTGATCTGTCCCCACTTCCGGGTCCCGCAAGCGTTGCTGTCGCGGCACTGGCCGGGCGTTTTTTTCGCCCGCCGTTGCCTGATGGCTATGTGTTGCGACCACGCCTTTGCGAGCGCCTGCAAGCGGGGCTCGGTGGACGGCTGTTGCTGGTCAGCGCTCCCGCCGGGTTCGGCAAAAGCTCGTTGGCGGTGGAGTTCTGCCAGAGCCTGCCTGCGCACTGGCAAAGCCTGTGGCTGGGTTTGAGCCCTCGCGACAGTGACCCTGGGCGGTTTCTCGAGCGCCTGCTCGAAGGCTTGCAGGATTATTTTCCGCAATTGGGCAGTCGCGCACTCGGCCTGCTGAAAATGCGTCAACGCCATCAGCCCTTCGCCTTCGAAGAGTGGCTCGACGGTCTGCTCGATGAGCTGGCATTGCACCTCGATCCGCTGAGCCCATTGCTGTTGGTGCTCGACGATTACCATCTCGCCCAAGGTCCGGTCCTGGACCGTTGCCTGCAGTTTTTCCTCAATCACTTGCCCGACGGCTTGCTGGTGATGGTCACCAGTCGGCAGCGCCCGGACTGGCATCTGGCGCGCTTGCGCCTGTCCCGGCAATTGCTTGAACTGCATGAGCAGGATCTGCGCCTGACCCACGACGAAGCCCTGACGTTACTTGATCGCCACAGCACTTCACTGCGCGGCGAAGCCTTGGAGAATCTGATCCTGCGCAGTGAAGGCTGGGTGGCGGGATTGCGTTTCTGGCTACTGGCGGTGTCCGAAGCCGGTGGCGATGCCGCTTTGCCTCAGGCACTGAACGGCGGGGAAGGGCTGATCCGCGACTATCTGCTTGAAGAAGTCATCGATTGTCTGCCCACCGAAGTGCAGGCGTTTCTCTACGACACTGCCCCGCAGGAACGCTTTTGCAGCGAACTCTGCGATGCGGTGCGTGAAGCCCATGACAGTGCCGAGATCCTGCGTTTCCTGCTGGCGCATCAGGTGTTTCTGGTACCGCTGGACGAACACGGGCACTGGTATCGCTATCATCATCTGTTTTCCGATTTGTTGCGCAGCCGGCCGATTGCCCAGGCGATGGTGCCGACCGCCACGCTGCACCTGCGTGCCTGTCGCTGGTTCAATGCCCAGGGCCTGCTCGACGAAGCGGTGGAACAGGCCTTGCGCGCCGGTCACCTCGATGTGGCGGCGAATCTGGTACAGAACCTTTCAGAAGAACAACTGCTGGCCGAGCAAAACGTCGGCATGCTGCTGCGCTGGAAAATGGACTTGCCTGATAGCCTGCTGATCAGCACGCCGCGCTTGATCGTCCTTTATAGCTGGGCGCTTGGGCTGGCCTGTCAGCTCGACGCGGCCGAAGAGTTGTCCAGCCACTTGAGTCGTTTCCTGCCGGCCCCGTCCGCCACGGCGCAAAAGTCGATGCTGGCGCAATGGCTGGCGCTGAGCGGAATCATTGCCCGTGGCCGCGGCCATCGAGAGTTAACCCTCAGGTATTGCACCGAAGCGCTGGAGAGCCTGCCGGCCAAGCGTTATGGCCAACGGCTGATGTGTTTGTCGACCTTGTCCAATCTGGCAATCGCTGACGGCGACCTGTGGCGTGCCCGTGGCCTGAACCGCGAATCCCTTGAGCTGGCGCAACGCGTCGGCAATCCCCTCTTCGAAGCCTTGGCGCATTACGACCGCGCCCGCGTGTTGCAGGCTCGCGGCGAAATCCTGCGGGCACTGGATGAAGTGCATCAGGGCCTGGAACGCCTGCGCGGCCTGTCACCGCAACGCTTGTACGCGGTGCGCGCACGGCTGACGCTGTACGAAGGTTTTCTGCTGGCGATGCGCTTGCAGCCACAGGCCGCGCGCGCGCGGTTACTGGCTGGTATTGGCGAGGCGCGCGCCTGTCGTGATATCAGCGTGTTGATCGGTCACTGCGTGATTGCACGCCTGGACGGCGCGAGCGGCGAATTCGCCAAAGCCTTCGCCGAACTCGCCGAAGCCGAACGCCTGATGCACATCTGGGACGTACCGCCCATCTACTATCTGGCGATGATCACGCTGGTCAAATGTGAACTCTGGCTGGCGCAGGGTCGTACTGATCTGGCTGAAGCCTGGCTGGCGCGACTGGGCCAGACGTACACGGGCGAACGCGCCGCGGCTCCGCCGGAATTTCATCCACAGTTGCCGTTGCATGTTGAGTTGCAACAGGCGCTGCTCGATGTGATTCAAGGCCAGCCGATGCTCGCCGAAGGGCGGCTGAATGTGTTGCATGAGAATGGCCAGCAAACCGGTCGTCAGTTGCTCAGTGTGATGGCGTTGACCCAAAAGGTTGCGTTGCTGCTGGCGGGTGGGCGAGAGCCGGAAGCGCGCAAGGCATTGAATCAGGCGCTGGAAGCGGCGGCGGGGGGCGTGCTGCAGCCGTTCGATAGCTTGGTGAAGGAACACGCGGACTGGCTACGAGGGCATTTGCAGGCCTCTGCGACCTTGCCTGGGCAGCAATTGCTGGAGCATTTTCCGCCTGTAGCGGCTCGTCCAGTCGCCGAGTCCGGCGTTGCGGAACAACTCAGTAGCAGGGAGCTCGCCGTTTTACGCCTGATTGCCCAAGGCTGTTCGAACCAGCAAATCAGCGAGCAATTGTTCATCTCGCTACATACAGTGAAAACCCACGCCAGCCATATCAACAGCAAGTTGGGTGTGGAGCGGCGTACGCAGGCGGTGGCGCGGGCGAAGGAGTTGGGGTTAATGATTTAACGACGGTAAAATCCCGGAACAAACGGTTTCGACCGCTGATGAAAATTTTTCAGGATATCCCCCATGACGGTTTCAACCGCAGTGCTCATCCGCGAAACCTTCCCCGTCGGTCCGCTCCAGTGCAATTGCACCATCATCGGCGACCCAATCACCAAAAAAGCCATCGTTGTCGACCCCGGCGGCAACCCTGACCTGATCATGGCGCGCCTCGACGCGCTGGGCCTCAAGGTCGTCAGCATCATCCACACCCACGCCCATCTCGATCACTTCCTCGCCTCTGGCCAGATGAAGGAGAAAACCGGCGCAACCCTGCATCTGCACAAGGAAGACCAGTTCCTGTGGGACAACCTGGAGATGCAATGCCAGATGTTCGGCGTGCCTTACACCCCCGTACCCTCACCGGATCGCTGGCTGAGTGACGATGAAGAACTCGCCTGCGGCTGCGGCGTGGCGTTGCACACGCCGGGTCATACACCCGGCTCCATGAGCTTTTGGTTTTCCGAGGCTAAGCTGTTAATTGCCGGTGACACGTTGTTTCGTCGCGGCGTAGGGCGCACGGATTTGTGGGGCGGCGATCAGGCGACCATCGTGCGATCGATCAAGCAGCGGCTTTACACACTGGATGAAGACGCGACGGTCGTTACCGGGCATGGTCCGGATACGCGTCTGGGTGATGAAATGCGTGAAAATCCTTTCGTGCGGGCGTAAATAATTTGTAATGGGTGTGCGGCGGAATTTTTACGCATAGTCATGATCAAACGCCCGCAGAGGTTCATTGCCAAACGGCCGCTGCACCATAGAATGCAGAAACGTAGGAGCTCTTCATGTTCACCAAGCGTCGTTTGATTATTGTCGCCACGGCCGTGGCCTTGCTGTCCGGCTGTGCTTCGCCTAACCCCTATGACAATCAGGGCCAGGCCGACGGTGGCTCCCAAGGCATGAGCAAAACCGCCAAGTATGGTGGTCTCGGGGCACTTGCCGGTGCATTGGCCGGTGCGGCCATCGACCACAACAACCGTGGCAAGGGCGCCTTGATCGGTGCAGCGGTAGTGGGGGCTTCGGCGGCCGGTTACGGTTACTACGCTGACAAGCAGGAAGCGAAACTACGCGCCAGCATGGCCAACACTGGCGTTGAGGTGCAGCGTCAGGGCGATCAGATCAAGCTGATCATGCCGGGCAACATCACGTTCGCCACCGATTCGGCGAACATCGCGTCCAGCTTCTACCAACCGCTGAACAATCTGGCCAACTCGCTGAAAGAGTTCAACCAGAACCAGATCGAAATCGTCGGCTACACCGACAGCACCGGCAGCCGCCAGCACAACATGGACCTGTCCCAGCGTCGTGCGCAGAGCGTGGCGACCTATCTGACCTCGCAAGGTGTCAGCGGTGCCAACCTGTCGGCCCGTGGCGCCGGTCCGGATAACCCGATTGCCAGCAACGGTGACGTCAATGGCCGGGCGCAGAACCGTCGGGTTGAAGTCAACCTGAAAGCGATTCCGGGGCAGCAGTATGGTGGTCAGCAGCAGGGCACGGTTCAGCAATATCCGTAACTGATCGCTTGAGTGAAAAAATGCCCGGTCCTGGTGATCGGGCATTTTTTGTGTGGTCTGTGCCGGCCTCTTCGCGGGCAAGCCCGCGAAGAGGCCGGTGTTGTCACCGCAAAATCAGCAGATACAAAAAAGCCCTCGGACAACAGCATTGTCCGGGGGCTTTTTGTTGGGCGCGAAACCCAATTACTTCTTCAGGCCATATTGCTCATCGAGCATGCCCGGCGAGTTTGGGGTCTTCGGTGCGTAGTCGCGTGGAGGCTCCTGATCGCGCGGTGGCGTCAGGCGTTCGCGCGGTGCCTGCGTCGCATCGGCGTGCAGGGCGGCGATCAGGCGTTGGCGGGTCTGCTCGTCCAGGGCCAGACGGTTGGCACCCTCGGCGAGATGATCCTGCACTTCCTGATAGCTCTGGGTCAGCTTCTTGACCAGCATCGCAGTGCTGTTGAAGTGGGTGACCACTTCGTTTTGATAACTGTCGAAACGCTCCTGGATATCATCCAGTTGACGCTGCGTACGGCTCGGCGCGGCGTTCGGCGCAACGCGCGCGATCAGGAATCCAATGGCGACACCCACAACCAGGGCAAGAGTCGGTAACAACCAAACTAAGAGCGAGTGTTCCACGAGTCCTTCCTCTATAAACGGCTTTGCTTTACGTTAACGGCTCGAACCTGCGCTGTATACCGCGATTCACTCGCAATAGATTGGCACAGACAATTTGCTAGACGAGTCGACCCGACTCGAGGTCACGGAGTTCCTTCCTTGCTGATGCGTGAAACCCCCGTAGTGATTGATGGCCCAATCGGCCAACTTGAGTCTCTGTATCTGGATAACGAGCAGCCGCGCGGTATCGCGCTGATCTGCCATCCTAACCCGGTGCAGGGCGGCACCATGCTCAACAAGGTCGTCTCGACCCTGCAGCGCACCGCGCGCGATGCGGGCCTGATCACCTTGCGTTTCAACTATCGCGGCGTCGGCGCCAGCGAAGGTTCCCACGACATGGGCACTGGCGAAGTCGATGATGCCCAGGCTGCGGCGGCATGGCTGAGGGAAAAACACCCGGATCTGCCGTTGACCCTGTTCGGTTTCTCCTTTGGTGGATTTGTTGCAGCAAGTCTCGGCGGGCGTCTTGAAGCGCAGGGCGTGCCGCTCAAGCACCTGTTCATGGTCGCGCCGGCGGTGATGCGTCTGGGTGATCAGGATCAACTGCCACAGCACGGCGAGCTGACGGTGATCCAGCCGGAAACCGACGAAGTGATCGATCCGCAACTGGTCTACGACTGGTCCGACAAACTCCAGCGCCCCCATGAGCTGCTGAAAGTGGCAGAATGCGGACACTTTTTTCATGGCAAGTTGACCGATCTCAAGGATCTGATCCTGCCGCGTCTCTCGAATTGATTGCAGTCTGACAAGCGATTACCCATGACGAACCGTACCCGTACCCGTATCCTCACCGGCATCACCACCACCGGCACGCCGCACCTGGGCAACTACGCCGGCGCCATCCGCCCGGCGATCCTTGCCAGTCGCGACAGCAATGCCGATTCGTTCTACTTTCTGGCCGACTACCACGCCCTGATCAAATGCGATGACCCGCTGCGCATCCAGCGCTCGCGTCTGGAAATCGCCGCGACCTGGCTGGCCGGTGGCCTCGATGTCGACCGCGTGACCTTCTACCGCCAGTCCGACATCCCGGAAATCCCCGAGCTGACCTGGCTGCTGACCTGCGTTGCCGCCAAGGGCCTGCTTAACCGCGCCCATGCCTACAAGGCTTCGGTGGACAAGAACGTTGAAACCGGTGAAGACCCGGATGCCGGTATCACCATGGGCCTCTACAGCTATCCGGTGCTGATGGCGGCGGACATCCTGATGTTCAACGCGCACAAGGTGCCGGTCGGTCGCGACCAGATCCAGCATGTGGAAATGGCGCGCGACATCGGCCAGCGCTTCAACCATTTGTTTGGTCAGGGCAAAGAGTTTTTCACCATGCCCGAAGCGCTGATTGAGGAAAGCGTGGCGACGTTGCCGGGCCTCGACGGGCGCAAGATGTCGAAGAGCTACGACAACACCATCCCGTTGTTCTCCAGCGCCAAAGAGATGAAGGACGCGATCTCGCGGATCGTCACCGACTCCCGCGCGCCGGGCGAAGCCAAAGATCCGGACAACTCGCACCTGTTCACCCTGTTCCAGGCCTTCGCCACGCCGGCGCAATCCGACGAATTCCGCAGCGAACTGTTGGGCGGCCTGGGTTGGGGCGAGGCGAAGAACCGTCTGTTCCAGTTGCTCGACAACGAACTGGGCGAGGCTCGCGACAAGTATCACCAGTTGATCGAGCGTCCAGCAGATCTGGAAGACATCCTGCAGATCGGCGCGAAAAAGGCCCGTGCCGTGGCCACGCCGTTCCTCAACGAACTGCGTGAGGCCGTCGGCCTGCGTTCTTTCGTCAATCAGGTTCAAGTCGCAGCGACCACCAAGAAGAAAGTGGCGAAAGCCGCACGATTCGTCAGCTTCCGTGAAGACGACGGCAGCTTCCGTTTCCGTCTGCTGGCCGCCGATGGTGAGCAACTGCTGCTGTCGCGCAACTTCGCCGACGGCAAAACCGCAGGCCAGGTGACCAAGCAACTGCAATCCGGCCAGCCTTTGGACGTGCGCAGCGAAGACCAGAGCTTCAGCGTGTGGCTGGAAGGCGAGTGCGTTGGCGACAGTCCGGCATTCGCTGACAGTGCAGCGCTGGATGCGGCCATCGAGGCCCTGCGCATCGCTCTGACACCGGTTCAGGAATAATCAGCGGCGCGGCCCGACCAAGGGCTGATTGCCATTCTCAAGGGCCGTCGCTACAGTGACGGCCCGTTTTTGTTGCCTTGCTAACGAATTATGACGCCCCTAGAACGATACCAAGCTGATCTGAAACGCCCGGACTTCTTCCATGACGCCGCGCAGGAAACTGCTGTGCGTCATTTGCAACGCCTGTACGAGGACCTGATCGCCGCCGATCAGAACAAACCGGGGCTGCTGAGCAAACTGTTTGGCAAAAAGGATCAGGCGCCGGTCAAGGGTCTCTACTTCTGGGGCGGCGTGGGCCGCGGCAAGACTTACCTGGTCGACACCTTCTTCGAAGCGCTGCCGTTCAAGGAAAAGACCCGCACTCACTTCCACCGTTTCATGAAGCGTGTGCATGAAGAGATGAAGACCCTCGGCGGTGAGAAAAACCCGCTGACCCTCATCGCCAAGCGTTTTTCGACTGAATCGCGGGTCATCTGCTTCGATGAGTTCTTTGTCTCCGATATCACTGACGCCATGATCCTCGGCACGCTGATGGAAGAGCTGTTCAAGAATGGTGTGACCCTGGTCGCGACTTCAAACATCGTCCCGGACGGTCTGTATAAAGACGGTCTGCAACGTGCGCGCTTCTTGCCAGCCATCGCGCTGATCAAGCAGAACACCGAGATCGTCAACGTCGACAGCGGCGTCGACTACCGTCTGCGTCACCTCGAACAAGCGGAGCTGTTCCACTATCCGCTCGACGAAGCCGCTCACGAAAGCCTGCGCAAAAGCTTCAAGGCACTGACGCCGGAATGCACCGCTGCGGTCGAGAACGATGTGTTGATCATCGAAAATCGTGAAATTCGCGCGTTGCGTACCTGTGACGACGTGGCCTGGTTCGACTTCCGTGAACTGTGCGACGGCCCGCGCAGCCAGAACGATTACATCGAACTGGGCAAGATCTTCCATGCCGTGCTGCTCAGCGGTGTCGAGCAGATGAGCGTCACCACCGATGACATCGCTCGACGTTTCATCAACATGGTCGACGAGTTCTACGACCGCAACGTGAAGCTGATCATTTCTGCCGAAGTCGAGTTGAAAGATCTGTACACCGGCGGACGTCTGAACTTCGAGTTCCAGCGCACGCTGAGCCGTTTGCTGGAGATGCAATCCCACGAATTCCTGGCTCGGGCGCACAAGCCTTGAACCGATTCGGCAAATAAAAAAGGGCCTGCGAATGCAGGCCCTTTTTTATGTCTTGAAGATTCCTCGGATTCACCGCAATCCCCCTGTGGGAGCTGGCTTGCTCGCGAAAGCGGTATGTCATTCAACATCGATGTCGGCAGATGCGCCGCCTTCGCGAACAAGCCCGCTACCACAGGGGATCTCTGTATGCTTCGGGGGTTAGGCAGCCTGCTGAAATTGCTGCCGATACTGGTTTGGCGACAGTTCGGTGTGCTGGCGGAACAGTCGCGCAAAGAAGCTCGCATCGTCATAGCCGACTTCATAACTGATGGTCTTGATGCTCTTGCGGCTGCCCGACAGCAACCCCTTGGCCGTTTCGATGCGCAGCCGTTGCAGGTAATGCAGCGGTTTGTCACCGGTGGCGGTCTGGAAGCGGCGCATGAAGTTGCGGATGCTCATGCCGTGTTCGCGGGCCACGTCTTCGAAGCGGAATTTGTCGGCGAAGTGTTCTTCGAGCCAGTGCTGAATCTGCAGAATGATCACGTCCTGATGCAGCTTCTGCCCGCCGAAACCGATGCGCCCTGGCGAATAGTTACGCTGCACCTCGTAAAGAATGTCGCGGGCCACAGCCTGCGCCACGTTGGCGCCGCAGAAGCGCTCGATCAGATAGATGTAGAGATCGCAGGCCGACGTGGTGCCGCCGGCGCAATAGAGATTGTCGGCATCAGTCAGGTGCTTGTCCTGATTGAGGTGAACCTGCGGGAAGCGCTCGGCGAAGGCGTTGAAGAAGCGCCAGTAAGTGGTTGCTTCCTTGCCATTGAGCAGCCCCGCCTCGGCCAGCCAGAACACGCCTGTGGCCTCGGCGCATAGCACGGCGCCGCGAGCGTGTTGTTCGCGCAACCAAGGCAGGATTTGCGGGTAACGGCTGCACAGCGTATCGAAATCGTCCCAGAACGCCGGGAGGATGATGATATCGGTGTTTTCGAGACCGCCATCCACCGGCATGACTACATTGCTAAAGCTTTTCACCGGTTGGCCATCAGGGCTGACCAGGCGTGTTTCAAACGCCGGTGTCAGGCCGTGGCCCAATTGTTTGCCGTAGCGCAGGCTGGCCACATGGAAAAAATCCTTGGCTTGCATGAGGGTGAAGGCGAAAACCTGGTCGATCGCCAGGATGCTGACGCGCCGTAAGGGCGTGGAGACTTGCTTAGACATAATTCAACTTTTGTTTTGTTTTTATAAGGGAAAGTGGTCACCAGACGGCTGGATCGTCTTATTTTTTGTCGGATGTGTCCAGTGTCCTGTGTCGGAGGGGAGGCTTAGTCTCTGAAGGGTGTATCCCTCCAATAACAAAGAAAGGTGCCGCATGATTCCCAGAACCTTGTTCAGTTCCGAGCACGAATTGTTCCGCGACAGCGTACGAACATTCCTCGAAAAAGAGGCGGTGCCGTTTCATGCGCAGTGGGAGAAACAGGGCTATATCGACCGCAAACTATGGAACAAGGCAGGGGAGGCGGGGATGCTCTGCTCGCACCTGCCGGAAGAATACGGCGGCCTGGGAGCGGACTTTCTTTACAGCACCGTGGTGATCGAAGAGGTCGGTAGGCTGGGCCTGACCGGGATCGGTTTCTCGCTGCATTCGGACATCGTCGCGCCGTACATCCTGCATTACGGCAGCGAAGCGCTGAAGCACAAGTACCTGCCGAAACTGGTGTCGGGTGAGATGGTTACGGCTATCGCCATGACCGAGCCTGGCGCCGGTTCCGACCTGCAAGGGGTCAAGACTACGGCCGTGCTCGACGGTGACGAGTATGTGATCAACGGCTCCAAGACCTTCATCACCAATGGTTTTCTCGCCGATCTGGTCATCGTCGTCGCCAAGACCGATCCGAAAGCCGGCGCCAAAGGCACCAGCCTGTTTCTGGTCGAGGCGAACACGCCAGGTTTCGATAAAGGCAAGCGCCTGGAGAAAGTCGGGATGAAGGCGCAGGACACGTCGGAATTGTTCTTCCAGGACGTACGCGTGCCCAGGGAAAACCTGCTGGGTCAGGCCGGGGCGGGATTTGCCTATCTGATGCAGGAGTTGCCTCAGGAACGTCTGACGGTAGCCATCGGTGGCTTGGCCTCGGCCGAAGCAGCGCTGCAATGGACGCTCGATTACACCCGTGATCGCAAGGCGTTCGGCAAGGCGATTGCCGACTTCCAGAACACTCGATTCAAACTGGCGGAAATGGCCACGCAGATTCAGATCGGACGGGTGTTCGTCGATAAGTGTCTGGAGCTGCATCTGCAAGGCAAACTCGACGTGCCGACGGCAGCGATGGCGAAATACTGGGGCACCGACCTTCAATGCAAGGTGCTCGACGAGTGCGTGCAACTGCATGGCGGCTACGGCTTCATGTGGGAATACCCGGTGGCCCGGGCCTGGGCGGATGCGCGGGTGCAGCGGATTTATGCCGGCACCAACGAAATCATGAAAGAGATCATTGCGCGGTCGCTTTGAGTCTTGCGTTGACTTGACTGGCGTCTTCGCGGGCAAGCCCGCTCCCACAGGTTCGGTGATCGTGGGGGCGGGGTTGCTCGCTAAGACGGTTTATCTCGCGATCACGGCGCAGGGTTGGGGTGATCCTTATGAATCGCCTCAATCCCCTCCAGCACTTCATCTGAAAGCTTCAGATCAAAACTGGCGATGTTGCTGTCCAGTTGCTCAAGCGTCGTCGCACCAATGATGTTGCTGGTGACGAACGGCTGCTGGGTCACGAACGCCAAAGCCATTTGCGCCGGGTCCAGGCCGTGTTCGCGGGCCAGCGCCACGTAACGGGTGCACGCGGCCTCCGATTGCGCGTTGAAATAGCGGCTGAAGCGGCTGTAAAGGCTCAGACGGCCTTTTGGCGGACGTGCACCACCTTCGTACTTGCCCGACAAAAAGCCGAACGCCAGCGGCGAATAGGCGAGCAAGCCGCACTGTTCGCGGATGGCGATTTCCGCCAGGCCAACTTCAAAGCTGCGGTTGAGCAGGTTGTACGGATTCTGGATCGACACCGCGCGCGGCCAGCCACGGGCTTGGGCCAGCGCCAGAAAACGCATCGTGCCCCAAGGGGTTTCGTTGGACAGGCCGATGTGGCGGATTTTGCCAGCCTTTACCTGTTCGTCGAGTGCTTCGAGGGTGTCCTCCAGAGGTGTCAGGTTGGCTTCGATCTTGTGTTTGTAGCCCAGTTGTCCGAAAAAGTTGGTGCTGCGCTCTGGCCAGTGCAGTTGATACAAATCGATGTAATCGGTCTGCAGGCGCTTGAGGCTGGCGTCGACCGCTGCGGTGATGTGCTGACGGTTGTGGCGCAGGTTTTTGTCGCGGATGTAGTCGATGGTGTTGCCTGGGCCGGCGATTTTGCTGGCGAGGATCCAGTCGGCACGATCGCCGCGACTTTTGAAGTAATTGCCGATGTAACGCTCGGTGGTGGCGTAGGTGTCGGCTTTCGGCGGCACCGGATACATCTCGGCGGTGTCGATGAAGTTGATCCCGGCTTCCTTGGCCCGTTCGATCTGGGCGAAGGCTTCAGCTTCGGTGTTTTGCTCGCCCCAGGTCATGGTGCCGAGGCAGATTGCACTCACGTTCAGGTCGGTACGGCCTAGCTGGCGATAGTCCATCGGGTGCTCCTTGGGCAAAACAATCATAAAAGCAGGTTGAAATATTTTTCGCAATCTGCATAATTGCCGACCTCTTTCTGCAGTGGAAGTGATGCGCCGCCGCCGAAGAATCTTGCCGTTGAACGGACGCGCCGACCCGAGCCCCCGAAAGCGTCTGTATCCGGCTGCCTTTGACTTGTCAAAGTACGCACTATTCAGTAAGATCCGCCGTCTAATTTACAGGGCGGCCCCTGAGGCTATAAAGAATGAAAACTTTTACTGCTAAACCGGAAACAGTAAAGCGCGACTGGTTTGTCGTCGACGCTGCTGGTCAGACCCTGGGTCGTCTGGCCACCGAAATCGCGAGCCGTCTGCGTGGCAAGCACAAGCCTGAGTACACTCCTCACGTTGACACCGGCGACTACATCGTCGTAATCAACGCTGAGCAGATCCGTGTTACCGGTGCTAAAACCACTGACAAAATGTACTACTCCCACTCCGGTTTCCCGGGCGGCATCAAGTCGATCAACTTTGAAAAGCTGATCGCTAAAGCCCCTGAGCGCGTGATCGAGACCGCGGTTAAAGGCATGCTGCCTAAAAACCCACTGGGTCGCGACATGTACCGTAAGCTGAAAGTCTATGCGGGCGCTGCACACCCACATACTGCTCAGCAGCCCCAAGAACTGAAGTTTTAACGGAATAGTACATTATGTCGGCGACTCAAAATTACGGCACTGGCCGTCGCAAGACCGCAACCGCACGCGTTTTCCTGCGTCCGGGTACTGGTAAAATCTCCATCAACAACCGTTCGCTGGATAACTTCTTCGGCCGCGAAACTGCCCGCATGGTAGTTCGTCAGCCGCTGGAGCTGACCGAGACTGTCGAGAAGTTCGACATCTACGTCACCGTGATCGGTGGTGGTGTAAGTGGTCAGGCTGGTGCAATCCGCCACGGTATCACTCGCGCTCTGATGGACTACGACGAAACCCTGCGTGGCGCTCTGCGCAAAGCTGGCTTCGTTACTCGCGACGCCCGTGAAGTTGAACGTAAGAAAGTTGGTCTGCGTAAAGCGCGTAAGCGTCCGCAGTACTCGAAGCGTTAATTTCGCTTCCACGTTCAAAAAGAACGCCCGATTCCTCACGGAACCGGGCGTTTTTTTATGCCTGTGATTTATCAAAGAATTGCGCTGTGACAACTTGCCACATTCGTAGACCCCCTATACTACAAGGCTTGAGGGTGAGAGCTCCGGGTAATTCCCTTGTCAGAATTGGGGCTTTTCATTACCATCTCGGCAAAATTTTTATAAGTAACATTGATTTATTTAGTAGATGCCTGATTTTACAGGCCACAAAGCTGATGGGAGAGGACTGAATGAGCAATGACGGCGTGAATGCAGGCCGGCGTCGCTTCTTGGTAGCAGCCACATCCGTGGTGGGTGCTGCAGGAGCGGTGGGGGCTGCGGTCCCGTTCGTGGGGTCATGGTTTCCCAGTGCCAAGGCGAAAGCCGCTGGTGCACCGGTGAAAGTGAATGTCAGCAAAATCGAGCCAGGACAGCAGATGATTGCTGAATGGCGCGGTCAGCCGGTGTTCATTGTCCGCCGTACCGAGGAAATCCTGGGGAATCTTAAAAAGATCGAGGGGCAGCTCTCCGATCCGACCTCCAAAAACTCCACGCAACCCACCTATGTCGACCCGGAAGTACGTTCCATCAAGCCGCAAATCCTGCTGGTGATCGGGATCTGTACGCACCTGGGTTGCTCGCCGACCTTCCGTCCCGAAGTGGCGCCCGCGGATCTGGGCAAAGATTGGGTAGGCGGTTATTTCTGCCCTTGCCATGGTTCCCGTTACGATCTGGCTGGCCGCGTCTACAAGTCGCAACCTGCGCCTTTGAATCTGCCAGTTCCCCCGCATTCCTATGAGACTGATGACCTGATTGTCATTGGCATCGATACGGAGAAAGCGTGATGAGCAAGTTCATGGATTGGGTTGATGCGCGCTTCCCCGCCACCAAGATGTGGGAAGACCATCTCAGCAAGTATTACGCGCCAAAAAACTTCAACTTCTTCTATTTTTTCGGCTCCCTGGCGCTGCTGGTTCTGGTTAACCAGATCGTCACCGGTGTCTGGCTGACGATGAGCTACACCCCGTCGGCAGAAGAAGCGTTCGCTTCCGTCGAATACATCATGCGTGACGTCGAGTACGGCTCGATCCTGCGTTTGCTGCACTCCACAGGTGCTTCGGCGTTCTTCATCGTGGTCTATCTGCACATGTTCCGAGGCTTGCTCTACGGCTCGTATCAGAAACCGCGTGAGCTGGTCTGGGTGTTCGGCATGCTGATCTACCTGGCGCTGATGGCTGAAGCCTTCATGGGGTATCTGCTGCCATGGGGCCAGATGTCCTACTGGGGTGCCCAGGTGATCATTTCGTTGTTCGGCGCGATTCCAGTCATCGGTAACGACCTGACGCAATGGATTCGTGGTGACTACCTGATCTCCGGGATCACCCTGAACCGTTTCTTTGCCTTGCACGTTGTGGCCCTGCCGATCGTGATTCTCGGTCTGGTGGTGCTGCATATTCTGGCACTGCACGAAGTTGGTTCGAACAACCCTGACGGCGTTGATATCAAGAAGCATAAAGACGAAAACGGTATCCCGCTGGACGGCATTGCGTTCCATCCGTACTACACCGTGAAAGACATTGTCGGCGTGGTCGTGTTCCTGTTCATCTTCTGCACGATCGTGTTCTTTTTCCCGGAAATGGGTGGTTATTTCCTCGAGAAGCCGAACTTTGAAGTGGCTAACGCCTTCAAGACGCCTGAACACATTGCTCCGGTCTGGTACTTCACGCCGTTCTACGCAATTTTGCGGGCGATTCCGGACAAGCTTATGGGCGTGATCGCGATGGGGGCTTCGATTGCTTTGCTGTTTGTACTGCCTTGGCTTGACCGAAGTCCGGTCAAGTCGATGCGCTATAAGGGCTGGCTGAGCAAAATCTGGCTTGTGGTTTTCTGTGTGTGTTTTGTGCTGCTTGGCTGGACTGGCGTGAAAGCCCCGACACCGACTCTGACGTTGTTGTCGCAGGTCTGCACCTTCCTGTACTTCGCCTACTTCATTCTGATGCCGTTCTACACCCGGCTCGAGAAGACCAAACCGGTTCCGGAAAGGGTGACTGGCTGATGAAAAAATTATTCGCTGCACTGATTCTTGTTGCTTTGCCTGTGTTGTCGTTCGCCGCCGAGCACGGTCCTGAGCTGGAAAGCGTCGACATCGACGTTTCCGATAAAGCAGCCCTGCAAGATGGCGCGCGTACGTTCGCCAACTATTGCATGGGTTGCCACAGTGCCAAGTTCCAGCGCTACGAGCGGGTCGCCGATGATCTCGGCATCCCGCACGATGTGATGCTGGAGAAGCTGGTCTTCACCGGTGCCAAGATTGGCGATCACATGAGCATCGGCATGCAGCCCGCTGATGCCAAGACCTGGTTCGGCGCTGCGCCACCGGATCTGACGCTGGTCGCTCGCGTTCGGGGTACTGACTGGCTCTACGGTTATCTGAAGTCGTTCTATGAAGATCCTGCGCGTCCATGGGGTGTGAACAACAAGGTCTTCCCGAACGTCGGCATGCCTAACGTGCTGGTCGGCCTGCAAGGTCGTCAGGTCGTGGGCTGCAAACAGGTGCAGATCGTCGAAGACGGCAAGAAGCAATATGATCCGTTGACCGGTACGCCTTTGACTCATGAAGCGTGCGATCAACTGACCATCGTGCCGAAGTCGGGTGCTCTGAATGAAGAGCAGTTCGATGAGAAGGTCAAGAATCTGGTAACCTTCCTGGCTTACTCGGCTAACCCGGTTAAGCTGCAACATCAGCGCATCGGTACTTACGTTTTGCTCTACCTGGCGTTCTTCTTTGTGTTCGCCTACCTGCTCAAGCGTGAATACTGGAAAGACGTGCACTGATAACGCTTCAAGCATTGCTGTTAATCGCGCGCGCCCAAGGGTGTCTCCGATAGCGCAACGTCTGGCCAGCCAGGTGTTGCGGGAGGCGCCCTCTGGGCGCGCGCGTTTTTCCGGTTCCGACAAATTCAACAAGCGAGGAGGATCGCCATGGGCGTGACCAATCGGTTGGCCTGTTACTCCGACCCCGCCGACCACTATTCCCACCGAGTGCGTATCGTACTTGCAGAGAAGGGTGTCAGCGCCGAGATCATTTATGTGGAAGCTGGTCGCCAGCCGCCTAAACTGATTGAGGTAAACCCTTACGGCAGTCTGCCGACGCTGGTCGATCGTGACCTGGCGTTGTGGGAGTCGACCGTGGTGATGGAATATCTGGATGAGCGTTACCCGCACCCGCCGTTGATGCCGGTTTATCCGGTGGCGCGTGCCAACAGCCGTCTGCTGATTCATCGTATTCAGCGTGACTGGTGTGGTCTGGTGGATCTGATCCTGGATCCGAAAGCCAAGGAAGCCGCGCGAGTTGTGGCGCGTAAGGAATTGCGCGAAAGCCTGACAGGCGTGTCGCCGCTGTTTGCCGACAAACCGTTTTTCCTCAGTGAGGAACAAAGTCTGGTGGATTGCTGCCTATTGCCAATACTCTGGCGTTTGCCGATTCTGGGTATTGAACTGCCGCGGCCAGCCAAGCCGCTGCTTGATTATATGGAGCGCCAGTTTGCGCGTGAGGCTTTCCAGGCGAGTCTGTCTGGCGTCGAACGCGATATGCGCTAAGGCTTAAGGAGCCGCTATGAACTCCAGTCGACCTTATCTGGTCCGCGCGCTCTATGAGTGGATTGTTGATAACGATTGCACCCCGCACATGCTGGTCAATTCCGAATACCCAGCGGTGCAGGTACCGCAGGGTTTTGCCAGTGACGGGCAGATTGTCCTGAACATCTCGCCGAGTGCTGTGCGTCATCTGCACATGGATAACGACGTGGTGACCTTCGAGGGGCGCTTCGGTGGTGTCCCGCACAGTCTTTACGTGCCAATCAGTGCAATCCTGGGCATCTACGCCCGGGAGAACGGGCAGGGCATGGTGTTCGACCTCGAGTCGCCGATGGATGATGAAGGCGATATCGAGCCGGATGACGACCTGCCACCTCCTGACAGCGAGCCACCGCGCCCAAGCGGCCGACCAAGTCTGAAAGTGGTGAAATAAAAAAAGGCGATCCGCAAGGATCGCCTTTTTTGTTACTGCAAGGGCGGGTGTCAGTCGATGTACTCGAACAGTTTCACGATTTTCTGCACGCCGGAGACGCCTTGCACCAGGTTGGTGGCCTGAGTGGCTTCCTGTTTGGTCAGCAGGCCCAGCAGGTAGACGATGCCGTTCTCGGTCACGACTTTGATGCGCGAGCCAGGAATGCTGGCGTCGGTGAGCATCTGGGTCTTGATCTTGGTGGTTAGCCAGGCATCGTTCTGACGGGCCAGCAGGGAGGAGGGTTGCAGCACTTGCAGTTCGTTGTGCACCTTCTTCACGCGCTGCACGTTGGCGGCGGCCTGCTCGGCCTTGGCCTTGAGGTCTTCGCGTGGTGTCTGGCCGGCCAGCAACACGACGCCGTTGAAGCTGGTGACGACGATGTGCGAATCGTTATCCAGGGCCGGGTCGGCCTTGGCGACGTTCACGCCCACTTTGGTTTCGATCAGCGAGTCGTCGATCTTGCTGCCGAAGGTGCGGGTGCCGCGGTCGTCTTCAATCGGCGCTTCACGGCTGGCATTCACCACTGAGGTGCAGCCGCTGATGCCGAGGCATAGAGTCAAGGCCAGAAGGCCAAGGCGATTAGGGGTCATTCTTCACTCCCGAACAGTTGGCTGTCGATCAGATCGCAAAGGCAATGGATCGCCAGCAAGTGGACTTCTTGAATGCGTGCAGTGACATTGGCCGGTACGCGAATCTCTACGTCCTCGGGCAACAGCAGCGACGCCATGCCGCCGCCATCGCGTCCGGTCAAAGCTACGACAATCATTTCGCGATCATGTGCGGCCTGAATCGCTTGAATAATGTTCGCCGAGTTACCGCTCGTCGAAATCGCCAGCAATACATCGCCTGGTTGACCGAGCGCACGGATCTGCTTGGAGAACACTTCGTTGTAGCTGTAGTCGTTGGCAATCGAGGTGATCGTCGAGGTGTCGGTGGTCAGGGCTATGGCTGGCAAGCTCGGGCGCTCGCGCTCGAAGCGGTTAAGCAGCTCCGAGGAAAAGTGCTGGGCGTCGCCCGCAGAGCCGCCATTGCCGCACGAAAGCATTTTGCCTTCGTTGAGCAGGGCATTGACCATGATCTGGCTGGCTTGCTCGATGTGCGGTGCAAGTACGTCCATCGCCTGTTGCTTGGTGTCGATACTGGCCTGGAAAAGCTGGCGAATTCGGGATTGCATGTCCATCTGTGTGACCTTAAGTAGCGCGGCTGTTCGGCACATGAATGTGCAGCCCGCAAAGCAAAGAGCAAAATGTGTCGGGTGAAAAACGGGTCGGGTGCAGGTGATCAACTGTCGAAAGCATTCTGCAACCAGTTCAGCTGACTCGGATGGCTGTCGATGGCCACCACGTCGAAGCGGCAGGGGGAGTTGGCCCAACGCGACTCGCGCTGAAGAAAATACTGCGCAGCGAAAATCAGTTTCTGCTGCTTGCGCCCATCGATACTAGCGAGCGCTCCACCCCATTGAGTGTTTTTTCTGTAGCGAACTTCAACGAATACTACTGTATCGCCATCAAGCATGACCAGATCAAGCTCGCCGCGTTTACATAACCAGTTCTGCGCCAGCAGGCGCAGACCTTGGTTCTGTAGATGCTCGAGCGCTTGGCGCTCGGCATCTTTACCGCTTTGCGAGCGTGACCTGTCGGGCATCAGCGCGGGGTATCCGGCAGACGTTGGACCTGACCATTGACGAACTGCGCCCAAGGCAACTGACGCACAACGCGTTGAGTCTGGGTCATGCCGAGGCTGCCCGACTGGCCTTCGATGCGGCTGTCCGGCAGGGCTTTGAGCTGGCTCAGGCGCGGAGCCAGGCGATAAGCGTCAACGCCCATGGCGTACAGACGCCCCAGACTGCCGGCCGCTTGCGGCCACTGTGCGGTGACTTGTTGGCGCAGCGGATCGCTGGTTTCCAGCAGCCATGGGGTTTCGCAGAAGCGAATGCCGTTCATGTCGTTGTACTGGTTCACATCGCCGCTGGCGCTGTACACATGGGAGGTCGCATAGACCGGAACGTCACCGGCGTACTGGAAGTTCAGGGTCGGCTTGATCTGCTGTGCCTGTTGTGGTGTCGAGGCGAGGAAGATGAATTCGATGTCCTGACTGCGCGACGGTTGTGCGGCTACGTTGGTGCCGGCAGCATTTTGCAGGCTCTTGGCGCGGGCTTCGCTCTGGCGCAGCCGGAACATATCAGCGATCTGCTGAGCCAGTTGCACAGGTTGATCAATGTGCTCGATGGCGACAACGCTGCCGCCATTGGCTTGCCAGTCCTGGCTGAACGCGCGCATTACGCGGTCGCCCCATTCGCCTTTCGGCACCATGATCGCAGCGCGGTGCAGGCCGTCGGCGCGTGCGCGGCGGGACACTTCGCGGGCTTCGTCTTCAGCCGCCAGACCAAACTGAAACAGCTGTGCCGGACCTTGATCGCCTTCGCTGTAGTTCAGTGCCAGGGTGGTGATAGGCAGTTGTGGGCGAGTGCTCAGTTGTTTGACCAGTGGTTTTTCCAGCGGTCCGACCACCAGTTGCACGCCATCGGCTTGAGCCTTGCGATAGAACTCATCCATCGAGGTCAGCTTCGTGCTGTCGTAAAACTCGATGGCTGGCGGCTTCTGCCCGGCCTGTTGAGCCTGATAGTGCGCAGCCATGAAGCCTTCGCGTAGCGCTTTGCCGACAGCAGCCAGTTGACCATCTTGTGGCAGCAGCAGGGCAATCTTGCTCAGGGGCTGGCTGGTCAGCTCCTTGAGTTTGGCCAATGGCAATGGCAGCTTGATGGCGGCCGGATGCTTTGGATTTTGTGCACGCCAGGTGTCGATGGCGGCTTGCTGTTGTTCCAGGGTCCCGGCGGTTTTTACGGCCAGTGCCAGGCCCATCCAGCCACCGAGATCGTCGGTGGTGTTGGGTTGCAGTTGATCGGTCGGCAGCGAGGCGATCAGGCTCCAGATGGCTTCGTGGTTCTTGCTGGCGGCTTCACCTTGCAGCATCGGGGCGATGAAGACGCGCTCACGGGCAGCGGCGAGCGTCTGGCCATCGGCTTCCAGGGCGCGGGCGTGCACGGTGCCGGTGCGTATCTGCTGATCTTCCGGCATTTCACCCAAGTGTTGCAGGCTCGGATGGCTCAGCGCGGTCAGCGCCGCTTTTGGCTGATTGCGCGTCATGGCCAGTTCCGCTGCCAAGGTACTGGCGAAAATCTGCTGGCCTGGCTTGAGTTGCTCCAGTGGCACTTGTTGCAGGATCTGTGCGGACTGTCCGGCATTGCCCTGGCGATAAGCCAGATCTGCGGCGCTCAGGCGCAACAGGGCAGCTTTTTCCGGGGTTTTAGCTTGGGTAGCCTGTTCGAGCATTTGCTCGATGCTGGCATCCGGAGTCCGTGGAAGTTCGCCAAGGCTGGAGGAAGGGGAGCTGGCGCAAGCCGCCAACAAGGCAGCGAGGCAAAGGGCAGTGAACAGCCGCAGGCAAGCGATCATGTAAATGTTCCTGATACTCGATCAAATTAGCGTGGAATTGTACCCAAGCGCTGGCCGGGGCGCGATGTTACTGGCATGAATCAGTCAATTTAGCTGAAGGAAATGTTGCCGCGGCGCACAGTTACGCACAAAACCCAAGGATGCCTGAACGCATCGCGAGCCTCGTGACGCGTTACAATGCCGGCTTTTACCGATCATGAGGTGTGCGCTTTGACTGCTCCAGGTCCTTTGAATTCCGCTGCTGGCTCGCTTTATGTGGTGGCGACGCCCATCGGCAACCTGGACGACATCAGCGCCCGGGCACTGAAAATTCTCCGTGAAGTGGCACTGATCGCGGCGGAAGACACGCGTCACTCGCAACGATTGATGCAGCACTTTGGTATTTCCACACCGCTGGCCGCCTGCCACGAACATAACGAACGAGATGAAGGTAGCCGCTTTATTACCCGTTTGCTGGCGGGTGACAACGTGGCGTTGATCTCTGATGCAGGAACACCGCTGATTTCCGATCCGGGGTATCACTTGGTGCGTCAGGCACGGGCCGCCGGGATCAATGTGGTGCCGGTGCCAGGCGCCTGTGCGCTCATTGCTGCGCTATCGGCGGCGGGGCTGCCGTCTGACCGGTTCATCTTCGAAGGTTTTCTGCCGGCCAAGTCAGTCGGACGCAAGGCGCGCCTGGAAGCCGTCAAGGAAGAGCCGCGCACGTTGATTTTCTATGAGGCGCCGCACCGTATCCTTGAATGTTTGCAGGACATGGAGGCGGTTTTCGGTGGCGAGCGTCAGGCGTTGCTGGCCCGTGAAATCACCAAGACGTTCGAAACCCTTAAAGGTTTGCCGTTGGCTGAGCTGCGCGCATTTGTGGAGTCCGACAGCAATCAGCAGCGCGGCGAGTGTGTGGTGTTGGTGGCAGGCTGGACCGCGCCGGAGTCCGAAGACGCTGTCAGCCGCGAGGCGATGCGCATCCTTGATTTGTTGCTCGAAGAGATGCCGCTCAAGCGTGCGGCGGCGCTTGCAGCGCAAATCACTGGTGAGCGTAAAAACGTGTTGTATCAAGTCGCGCTGGATAAACAGAAGGGTGAGTAACCCATCGCACAGAGCGGGTTTGCGGCTATTAAGGCTTGTTCTTCGGTCGCTCTGCCGTTAACCTTCGCGGCGGAGAGTCGATCGGACAGTCGCTGCCCTCTATGAAAATTAGGGGGGGGAGGAAAGTCCGGGCTCCATAGGGCGAAGTGCCAGGTAATGCCTGGGAGGCGTGAGCCTACGGAAAGTGCCACAGAAAATAACCGCCTAAGTGCTTCGGCACCGGTAAGGGTGAAAAGGTGCGGTAAGAGCGCACCGCACGTCTGGCAACAGTTCGTGGCTAGGTAAACCCCACTTGGAGCAAGACCAAATAGGGTCCCAAGGCGTGGCCCGCGCTGGGACCGGGTAGGTTGCTAAAGATGTCCAGTGATGGCCATCGTAGACGAATGACTGTTCAAGACAGAACCCGGCTTACAGATCGACTCTCCACCTTTTTCTTTCCCTGCTTGAATCAATGGCATCAGGGCTGTGTATTATCAGCAGGCCCTGGCTGAACGTTCGGCAGCGGCAAATGCAGTAATAGCCATTTCCCACCTTGCTTCAATCAACAGCAGAAGCGCATTTGTAATACCGAAAAAATCTTACTCTTAACAAATTACTTTAACTTTCGATCGCAGCTTTCAGTGCGGCATCAAGTTATGGGTCAAAAGTAGTCGCCAGATTCTCGTTGCACCTCCTTTTATGCTCCTAAATCTCCGTTCTGTAAGGGTTTTCCTTTAATCCGCGCCTTGACGGTGTGGTGGGCGCATTCCTATAGTGTGCGCAAGTGGCGGAAAGTGGCATGAAGTGGGTTTTTTGAGCTCAAAACGATAAAAATTGGAGAAACGCAGACGTGTTTCGCGGAGCTAACGCTATCAGTCTCGACGCAAAGGGCCGTCTCGCTATGCCGAGCCGGTACCGTGACGAGCTCGAATCGCGTAGTTCCGGCCAGTTGATTGTCACGATCGATGCCGTTGATCCATGTCTGTGTGTTTACCCGCTCGATGAGTGGGAAATCATTGAAACCAAGTTGCGCGCGCTCCCTTCGCTTCGCGAAGAGAACCGTCGCCTGCAGCGTTTATTGATTGGTAATGCCGTCGACCTCGAGCTCGATGGCAGTGGTCGTTTTCTGGTTCCGCCGCGTCTGCGCGAATACGCCAAATTGGATAAGCGCGCAATGCTGGTAGGCCAACTGAACAAGTTCCAATTGTGGGACGAGGATGCATGGAACGCGGTATCTGCCGCCGACCTTGCTGCCATTCAACAACCGGGCGCGATGCCTGATGAACTGCGTGATTTGATCCTGTGACTATTGATAGCGGCTTTAACCACATCACCGTACTGCTTGACGAAGCCGTCGAGGCTCTCGCCGTACGTCCTGATGGCTGCTATCTGGACGGCACGTTCGGGCGCGGCGGGCACAGTCGGTTGATCCTCAGTCAGCTCGGGCGGGACGGTCGACTCATCGGGTTCGACAAGGATCCCCAAGCGATTGCCACCGGGCAAGCGCTAGCGGCCGAAGACGGCCGCTTTGTCGTTGTGCAGCGCAGCTTTGCCGAGCTCGGTTCAGTCGTCGCCGAACGGGGGCTGGACGGTAAGGTCAGCGGTATTCTGCTCGATCTGGGCGTGTCGTCGCCGCAACTCGACGACGCAGAACGCGGCTTCAGCTTTCTCAATGACGGCCCGCTGGACATGCGCATGGATCCGTCCCGAGGCATCAGCGCCGCCGAGTTCGTCAATACCGCACCGGTTGAAGAAATCGCCCGAGTGTTCAAGGAGTACGGCGAAGAGCGTTTCTCCGGGCGCATGGCCCGTGCCGTCGCCGAGCGTCGCGATATCAAACCGTTCGAGCGCACCGCTGATCTGGCCGAAGTGTTGAAAGTCGCCAACCCGGCATGGGAGAAGGGCAAGAACCCGGCTACCCGTGCATTCCAGGGTTTGCGCATTCACGTCAACAACGAATTGGGTGACCTGGAAGCTGGCCTCGAAGCGGCGCTGCAAGCTCTGGAAGTGGGCGGCCGTCTGGTCGTGATCAGTTTTCATTCGCTCGAAGACCGTATCGTCAAGCTGTTCATGCGCAAACTGGTGAAAGGCGAAGCCGACAACCTGCCGCGCAACCTGCCGGTTCGCCACGTTGCGTTCGAACCGAAAATCAAAATCCATGGCAAAGCGCAGACGGCCTCCGACGCCGAACTCAAAGCCAACCCACGTTCCCGTAGCGCCGTCATGCGTGTCGCGGAGAAGTTGCGGTGAGCAAGCTTTTCGCCAAGCCACTGCCTGGCGGCAGCTTTTTCATGCTGCTGCTGTTTGTCGGCGTGCTCGTGTCGGCCATCGGCGTGTCTTACAGCGCGCACTGGAACCGTCAGTTGCTCAACAACCTTTATAGCGAGCTGAGCGTGCGCGACAAGGCGCAAGCCGAATGGGGTCGTCTGATTCTCGAGCAAAGCACCTGGACCGCACACAGCCGGATCGAAGTACTGGCCACTGAACAACTGAAAATGCACATCCCGGGCGCGGCTGACGTGCAGATGGTGGCGCCATGATGAAGCTTGAAGGCGCACTCTTTCCGTGGCGCTTCCGCCTGATGCTGGCGCTCCTCGGCGTGATGGTCGCAGCGATCTGCTGGCGCATTATCGACCTGCAAGTGGTTGACCGTGACTTCCTCAAAGGTCAGGGCGATGCCCGCAGTCTTCGTCACATTCCGATTCCTGCACACCGTGGTTTGATCACCGACCGCAACGGCGAACCTTTGGCGGTCAGTACCCCGGTGACCACCCTGTGGGCCAACCCCAAGGAAATGCAATCGGCCAAAGAGAAGTGGCCTGCATTGGCGACAGCGCTGGGGCAGGATCCGAAAGCACTGACCGAGCGCCTGGAAGCCCAGGCCAACAAAGAATTCATTTATCTGGTGCGCGGGCTGACTCCCGAGCAGGGTCAGGCTGTGCTCGACCTTAAAGTGCCGGGCGTCTATGGCATCGAAGAATTCCGGCGTTTCTATCCGGCCGGTGAAGTGACGGCGCACATGGTCGGATTCACCGACATCGATGACCACGGTCGTGAGGGTATCGAACTGGCTTATGACGAATGGCTGGCCGGGGTGCCGGGCAAACGACAGGTCATCAAGGATCGGCGCGGGCGGCTGATCAAGGATGTCCAGGTCACCAAAAACGCCAAGGCCGGTAAGCCCTTGGCGTTGTCCATTGACCTGCGTCTGCAATATCTGGCTAACCGCGAACTGCGTAACGCGATCATCGAGAACGGCGCCAAGGCCGGCAGCCTGGTGATCATGGATGTGAAGACCGGCGAGATCCTTGCCATGGTCAACCAGCCGACCTACAACCCGAACAACCGCCGCAACCTGCAGCCGGCGATGATGCGTAACCGCGCGATGATTGACGTGTTCGAGCCCGGTTCGACCATGAAAGCGATCTCGATGAGTGCTGCGATCGAGTCCGGCCGGTGGAAACCGACCGACACCGTCGAGGTGTATCCGGGAACCTTGCAGATTGGTAAATACACCATCAAGGACGTCTCCCGAAGCGAAGGCCCGGTGCTGGACATGACCGGCATTCTGATCAATTCCAGTAACGTCGGCATGAGTAAGGTCGCCTTCGATATTGGTGGTGAAACCATTTACCGTCTCGCGCAGAAAGTCGGCCTGGGCCAGGACACCGGCCTCGGTTTCCCGGGGGAGCGCGTTGGCAACCTGCCTAACTACCGTGAATGGCGCAAGGCCGAAACTGCGACACTGTCCTACGGCTACGGTATTTCCGTGACCGCGATCCAGTTGGTCCACGCCTTTTCGGCGCTGGCCAACAACGGTCGTCTGGCGCCGCTGACGCTGATCAAAACCGACAAGCCGCCGCAAACCACGCAAGTGCTGCCTGAAGCCGTCGCGAAAACCATGCAAGGCATGCTGCAGCAAGTGATCGAGGCGCCTCGTGGCGTGTTCCGTGCGAAGGTGCCGGCGTATCACGTGGCTGGCAAGTCGGGGACGGCGCGCAAGACATCGACGGGCACCAAGGGCTACGCCGAAAATTCCTACCGCTCGCTGTTCGCCGGTTTCGGCCCGATGAGCGACCCGCGTTACGCAATCGTTGTGGTGATCGATGAGCCGTCCAAGGCCGGTTACTTCGGTGGCCTGGTATCGGCGCCGGTGTTCAGCCGTGTGATGTCCGGCACCCTGCGTCTGATGAACGTAACCCCGGACAACCTGCCGACGACACAACAGGCCAACGCCACCCCGGTTATTCCGCTGAAAGCCAATGGAGGGCGCGGCTGATGTCTCTGAGTCTGAACAAGATATTCCCTCACGCCGGCCACGATCTGTTGATCCGTGAACTGGCGCTGGATAGCCGCAACGTGCGCGCGGGTGATCTGTTCCTCGCGGTGCCTGGCGGCAAGTTCGATGGCCGTGCGCACATTGCCGATGCGCTCGCACGCGGCGCTGCAGCGGTGGCTTATGAGGTGGAAGGCGCCACGGTGCTGCCGATCACTGATGTTCCGCTGATCCCGGTCAAGGGTCTGGCCGCACAGTTGTCGGACATCGCCGGGCGCTTTTACGGTGAGCCAAGCCACCATCTGAAGCTGATCGGTGTGACCGGCACTAACGGCAAAACCAGCGTGACCCAATTGGTGGCGCAAGCGCTGGATCTGCTCGGACAGCATTGCGGCATCGTCGGCACGCTGGGTTCCGGCTTCTATGGCGCACTGCAAAGCGGCCTGCACACCACGCCCAATCCAATTGCCGTGCAAGCGACTTTGGGCGACCTGAAAAAGGCCGGCGCCAAAGCTGTCGCCATGGAGGTGTCGTCCCACGGTCTGGATCAGGGGCGGGTGACCGCATTGGCATTTGACGTGGCGGTGATGACCAATTTGTCCCGCGACCATCTGGACTACCACGGCACGATGCAAGCTTACGCCGAGGCCAAGGCCAAGCTGTTCGCCTGGAGCGATCTGAAGTGCCGTGTGGTCAATCTCGACGATGATTTCGGCCGGCAACTGGCGGCCGAAAAACGCGATTCGCGTCTGATTACCTACAGCCTGCTCGACAGCAGTGCCTATCTGTATTGCCGCGAAGCCCAGTTCGATGACCACGGCGTGCTCGCCACCCTGGTGACGCCGCAAGGCGAACATCATTTGCGCAGCACGTTGTTGGGGCGTTTCAACCTGAGCAATATACTGGCCGCGGTCGGTGCCTTGCTGGGGCTGGATTACGCACTGGACGAAATTCTTAAAGTACTGCCAAAACTCGAAGGCCCGGCCGGTCGCATGCAGCGTCTGGGCGGTGGCACGCAACCGTTGGTGGTGGTCGATTACGCCCATACGCCGGATGCCCTGGAAAAAGTGCTGACGGCATTGCGCCCCCACGTCAAAGGTCGGTTGCTGTGCCTGTTCGGCTGCGGCGGTGATCGTGATCGCGGCAAGCGTCCGTTGATGGCCGAAGTGGTCGAGCGTCTGGCCGATCAAGTGCTGGTCACTGACGACAACCCGCGCACCGAAGACCCGGCAGTGATTTTCGATGACATCCGCGCCGGTTTCACCGCTGTGGATAAAGTCACGTTCGTTGCCGGCCGTGGTCAGGCAATTGCCCAACTGATCGCCGGCGCTTCGGCGGATGACGTGATCGTGCTGGCGGGTAAAGGTCACGAGGACTATCAGGAAATCAACGGCGAGCGCCATGCCTTCTCTGATCTGGTCGAGGCCGATCACGCCCTGACCGCGTGGGAGGTGGCCCATGCTTAAGGCCCTCACGCTCAGCGAATTGACCAACGCGCTCGACGCACGCCTGATCAGCGCCGATGCCAGCTTCGACGGCGTCAGCATCGACAGCCGCGCGATCCAGCCCGGCCAACTGTTTATTGCCCTGACCGGCCCGCGTTTCGATGGTCATGACTATTTGAACGACGTCGCCGCCAAAGGCGCCGTTGCCGCGCTGGTCGAGCGTGAAGTCGCCGACAGCACGCTGGCGCAACTGCTGGTCAAAGACACCCGCCAGGCCTTGGGCCAGTTGGGTGCCTTGAACCGTGCCGCCTTCACTCAGCCAGTCGCTGCCATCACCGGCTCCAGCGGCAAAACCACCGTCAAGGAAATGCTTGCGAGCATCCTGCGTACTCGCGGTCCGGTATTGGCCACCCGTGGCAACCTGAACAACGACCTCGGCGCGCCACTGACCCTGCTCGAACTGGCACCGGAACACACGTCGGCCGTGATCGAACTGGGCGCTTCGCGTCTGGGTGAAATTGCTTATACCGTTGGGCTGACCAAGCCCCATGTGGCGATCTTGAACAATGCCGGCACCGCTCACGTCGGTGAGTTCGGCGGCCCGGAAAAAATCGTCGAAGCCAAAGGCGAGATCATCGACGGTCTGGCAGCGGATGGCGTTGCCGTGCTCAATCTCGACGACAAGGCCTTCGGTATCTGGAAGACCCGCGCTGCCGGGCGCAAAGTGCTGACCTTCGCCCTCAGCAATTCGCAGGCTGACTTCTATGCCAGCGACTTGAGCACCGATGCGCGTGGCTGCCCGGCCTTCAATCTGCACACGCCTGAAGGTGTCGAGTACGTTCAACTGAACCTGCTCGGCACGCATAACGTCGCCAATGCCATGGCCGCCGCCGCCGCCGCACACGCCTTGGGTGTGTCGCTCTTCGGCATCGCCACCGGGCTTGGCGCGGTGCAACCGGTCAAGGGTCGCACCGTTGCGCAACTGGCGAAGAACGGCATGCGCGTGATCGATGACACTTACAACGCAAACCCCACCTCAATGTGCGCGGCCGTTGATATACTCGCCGGCTTTTCCGGCCGCACCGTCCTGGTGCTCGGAGACATCGGCGAGTTGGGCGATTGGGCGGAGCAGGGGCACCGCGACGTGGGCGAGTACGCCCGGGGCAAGGTTTGCGCGCTTTATGCCGTTGGGCCGAACATGGTCCACGCCGTAACCGCTTTCGGTGAACAGGCGCATCACTTCGGCACGCAAGCCGAACTGATCCAGGCCCTCGACGCCGAGCAGGACACAAACACCACCATTTTGATCAAGGGTTCGCGCAGTGCAGCGATGGAAAACATCGTGGCGGCTCTGTGCGGGTCCAGTCTGGAGAAACATTAATGCTGCTGCTGCTAGCGGAGTATCTGCAACAGTTCTACAAAGGCTTCGCGGTCTTCCAGTACCTGACCCTGCGCGGGATTCTCGGTGTGCTGACCGCGCTGGTTTTGTCGCTGTGCTATGGCCCGTGGATGATCCGCACTTTGCAGAACCGTCAGATCGGTCAATCCGTTCGTAACGACGGCCCGCAATCGCACCTGTCCAAGTCGGGCACACCGACCATGGGCGGCGCCTTGATTCTGTCCTCGATTGGCGTCAGCACCCTGCTGTGGGCTGACCTGAGCAATCGTTATGTCTGGACCGTGCTGCTGGTGACCCTGTTGTTCGGCGCCATCGGCTGGGTCGACGACTACCGCAAAGTCATCGAGAAAAACTCCCGTGGCCTGCCGAGCCGCTGGAAGTATTTCTGGCAGTCGGTGTTCGGCCTGGGCGCAGCGATCTTCCTTTATATGACCGCTTCCACGCCGGTGGAAACTACGCTGATCCTGCCGATGCTCAAGGATTACAGCATCCCGCTGGGCGCCGGTTTCATCGTGCTGACCTACTTTGTGATCGTCGGTTCGAGCAACGCGGTCAACCTGACTGACGGCCTCGACGGTCTGGCGATCATGCCAACCGTGATGGTCGGCGGCGGCCTCGGTATTTTCTGCTACCTGTCGGGTAACGTGAAATTCGCCGAATACCTGCTGATCCCATATGTGCCCGGCGCGGGGGAACTGATCGTGTTCTGCGGTGCGCTGATCGGTGCCGGTCTGGGCTTCCTCTGGTTCAACACCTATCCGGCGCAAGTGTTCATGGGTGACGTCGGCGCACTGGCGCTGGGCGCAGCCCTGGGCACCATCGCGGTGATCGTCCGTCAGGAAATCGTCCTGTTCATCATGGGCGGCGTGTTCGTGATGGAAACCCTGTCAGTCGTCATTCAGGTGGCGTCCTTCAAGCTGACCGGTCGCCGTGTGTTCCGCATGGCACCGATACACCACCACTTTGAACTCAAAGGCTGGCCCGAGCCACGCGTGATCGTCCGTTTCTGGATCATCACCGTGATTCTCGTGCTGATCGGCCTTGCCACCCTGAAGCTGAGGTAGAACGAGTGTCTCTGATCGCTTCTGACCACTTCCGCATCGTTGTCGGCCTCGGCAAGAGCGGCATGTCCCTGGTTCGCTTCCTGGCGAACCGGGGCGTGTCGTTTGCCGTCGCCGATACGCGGGACAATCCACCGGAACTGGCCACGCTCAAGCGTGACTATCCGCACGTGGAAGTGCGTTGTGGCGAGCTGGACGTCGAATTCCTGTGCCGTGCCGACGAGCTCTACGTGAGCCCCGGCCTGGCGTTGGCGACCCCGGCCCTGCAAGCCGCTGCCGCCCGTGGCGTGAAACTGTCCGGCGACATCGAGTTGTTCGCGCGTAACGCACAGGCGCCAATCGTGGCCATCAGCGGTTCCAACGCGAAAAGCACGGTCACCACCCTGGTTGGCGAGATGGCGGCTGCGGCCGGCAAACGCGTCGCGGTGGGCGGCAACCTCGGGACGCCGGCGCTGGACTTGCTCAGCGACGACATCGAGCTGTACGTGATGGAACTGTCGAGTTTCCAGCTGGAAACCACCGACCAGCTCAACGCCGAAGTGGCGACCGTACTCAACATCAGCGAAGACCACATGGACCGCTACAGCGGTCTGCCGGCCTATCACCTGGCCAAGCACCGGATCTTCCGTGGTGCCAGGCAATTTGTGGTCAACCGTCAGGATGCACTGACGCGGCCATTGATCGGCGAGGGCCAGCCGTGCTGGACCTTCGGTCTGAGCAAACCGGATTTCAAGGCGTTCGGTATCCGGGAAGAAGACGGCGAGAAATACCTGGCCTTTGAATTCCAGAACCTGATGCCGGTGCGCGAGCTGAAAGTTCGCGGCGCACACAACCAGTCCAACGCTCTGGCGGCCCTGGCGCTCGGGCATGCGGTCGGTCTGCCGTTCGACGCGATGCTCGCAGCGCTGCGCAACTTCGCCGGCCTCGAACACCGCTGCCAGTGGGTGCGCGATCTGGACGGCGTTGCTTATTACAACGACTCCAAAGCCACCAACGTTGGCGCCGCGCTGGCGGCCATTGAGGGCTTGGGTGCGGACATCGACGGCAAGATCGTGCTGATCGCCGGTGGCGATGGCAAGGGGGCCGAATTCAACGATCTGCGTGATCCGGTCGCCGCCCACTGCCGTGCCGTGATTCTGATGGGCCGCGACAGCGACAGGATCGGCGCCGCCCTCGGCGACGCCGTTCCACTGATCCGCGTAACGTCATTGGTTGAGGCCGTCGAGCAATGCCGCGCCGCTGCCCAACCGGGCGATGTCGTGCTGCTGTCGCCAGCCTGCGCCAGTTTCGACATGTTCAAGCATTACGAAGACCGTGGTCACCAGTTCGTCCGCGCCGTGGAGGAACTGACATGAGCCTGAGAAACATCATCAAACCGTATCCGTCGCCGATCATCACCGGGCGCGGGATCGACCTCGATTTCCCGATGCTCGCCGGGTGCCTGGCGCTGCTCGGTCTCGGCCTGGTCATGATCGCGTCGGCGTCCACCGAAGTGGCCGCCGCGCAGTCGGGCAGTGCGCTGTACTACATGATTCGCCACCTGATCTATGTGGCGCTGGGCCTTGGCGCCTGCATCATCACCATGATGATTCCAATTGCCACCTGGCAACGGTTGGGCTGGCTGATGCTGCTCGGTGCGTTCGGTCTACTGGTGATGGTGATCATTCCGGGCATCGGCCGGGAAGTGAACGGTTCGATGCGCTGGATCGGTTTCAGCTTCTTCAACGTTCAGCCATCCGAAATCGCCAAAGTGTTCGTGGTGATCTACCTCGCGGGTTACCTGGTGCGGCGCCAGAAAGAAGTGCGCGAGAGCTGGATGGGCTTTTTCAAGCCGTTCATCGTGCTGCTGCCGATGGCGGGGCTGTTGCTGATGGAGCCGGACTTCGGCGCCACCGTCGTGATGATGGGCGCGGCCGCGGCCATGCTGTTCCTTGGCGGAGTCGGCTTGTTCCGCTTTTCGCTGATGGTGGTGCTGGCGGTCGGGGCCGTGGTTTTGCTGATTCAGATGCAGCCGTACCGGATGGCACGTCTGACCAACTTCGCCGACCCGTGGGCCGACCAGTTCGGCGCCGGTTATCAATTGTCGCAAGCCTTGATCGCGTTCGGTCGTGGCGAATGGCTGGGCGTTGGCCTGGGCAACAGCGTGCAGAAGCAGTTCTACCTGCCGGAAGCGCACACCGACTTCGTGTTCTCCGTACTGGCTGAGGAGCTGGGCGCGGTGGGTTCGCTGTGCACCGTGGCGCTGTTCGTATTCGTGTGTATCCGTGGCATGTACATCGGTCTGTGGGCCGAGAAGGCCAAACAGTACTTCGCCGCTTACGTGGCTTACGGTCTGTCGTTCCTGTGGATTGGTCAGTTCCTGATCAACATCGGTGTGAACGTCGGCCTGCTGCCAACCAAGGGCCTGACCTTGCCGTTCCTCAGTTATGGCGGCAGTTCGTTGGTGATCTGCTGTGCCAGCCTGGGTTTGTTGTTGAGGATCGAGTGGGAGAGTCGAACCCACCTGGGCAGCGAAGAGATGGAATTCCATGAGAGCGACTTCGCCGAGGAGCCGAATCATGGGCGCTAACGTATTGATCATGGCCGGCGGAACCGGCGGCCACGTGTTCCCGGCGCTGGCCTGTGCCCGCGAGTTTCAGGCGCGCGGCTACACCGTGCACTGGCTCGGCACGCCACGCGGGATCGAGAACGAACTGGTCCCGGCGGCCGGGCTGGAACTGTATCGGATCAACGCCACTGGCCTGCGCGGCAAGGGCAAGCTGTCGCTGCTCAAGGCGCCGTTCATGCTGCTCAAGTCGGTCTGGCAGGCGCGGGCGATCATTCGCAAGCTGCGTCCGGTGTGCGTGGTCGGCTTCGGTGGTTATGTGACTGGCCCCGGTGGTCTTGCCGCGAAGCTGGCCGGCGTGCCGGTGATCGTTCACGAACAAAACGCCGTGGCCGGCACCGCCAATCGGTTGCTGGTGCCGTTCGCCGCCCGGGTGTGTGAAGCCTTCCCCGACACCTTTACTCTGTCGGACACCCGCCGTACCACCGGAAACCCGGTGCGCAGCGAGCTGTTCCTCGAAACACCGCGACCTGCTCTGGCGGGTCGCAAAGCGCGTTTGCTGATCCTGGGCGGAAGCCTTGGTGCAGAGCCGTTGAATAAATTGCTGCCTGAAGCCCTGGCCCAAGTTGCTGCCGATTTGCGCCCGGAAGTGTTTCATCAGGCCGGCAAAAACCACGATGAAGTGACTGCAGAGCGCTACCGCGCTGCCGGCGTGGATGCGCAGGTGCAGCCGTTCATCAAAGACATGGCCCAAGCCTATGGCTGGGCCGACCTGGTGGTGTGCCGCGCAGGCGCGTTGACCATCAGTGAGCTGGCTGCCGCCGGTCTGCCCTCGATGCTGGTGCCTTTGCCCCACGCGATCGACGATCACCAGACCCGCAACGCCGAATATTTGGCCCGTGAAGGCGCAGCCTTCCTGATGCCGCAAAGAACGACTGGTGCCGCGGACCTTGCCGCGCGCCTGACAGAGGTCTTGATGCAACCGCAACGACTTGAAGAAATGGCCCAAGCGGCCCGCCGTCTGGCGAAACCCGATGCCACCCGTAGTGTGGTCGATTCCTGTCTGGAGGTGTCCCATGGTTGAGAATCAGAAAGCCATGCCACAACCGGAAATGCGCCGCATCCGTCGCATCCACTTCGTCGGTATCGGCGGCGTGGGCATGTGCGGCATTGCCGAAGTGTTGTTGAACCTGGGCTATGAAGTGTCCGGTTCCGACCTGAAAGCTTCGCCGGTCACCGAGCGTCTGGAATCGTTCGGCGCCCACATTTTTATCGGCCACCGTGCCGAGAATGCCGCTGCCGCCGACGTGCTGGTGGTGTCGAGCGCCGTCAATACCTCCAACCCGGAAGTGGCGACCGCGCTGGAACGCCGCATCCCGGTGGTGCCGCGTGCCGAAATGCTCGCCGAACTGATGCGCTACCGCCACGGCATCGCCGTGGCCGGCACCCATGGCAAAACCACCACCACCAGCCTGATCGCTTCGGTGTTCGCCGCCGGTGGCCTGGACCCGACGTTCGTCATCGGTGGTCGTCTGAATGCCGCGGGCACCAATGCCCAGCTCGGCACCAGCCGTTACCTGATCGCCGAAGCGGATGAAAGCGATGCCAGCTTCCTGCACCTGCAACCGCTGGTGGCTGTGGTCACCAACATCGACGCCGACCACATGGCGACCTACGACGGTGACTTCAACAAACTGAAGAAAACCTTCGTTGAGTTCCTGCACAACCTGCCGTTCTACGGTTTGGCAGTGATGTGCCTGGACGATCCGGTGGTGCGCGAAATTCTGCCGCAGGTCAAACGTCCGACCGTGACCTACGGCTTCAGCGAAGACGCCGACGTGCGCGCGATCAATGTGCGCCAGCAAGGCATGCAAACCTTCTTCACCGTGCTGCGTCCAGACCGTGAGCCGCTGGAAGTGTCGGTCAACATGCCGGGCAATCACAACGTGCTGAACTCGCTGGCGACCATCTGCATCGCCACCGACGAAGGCGTCAGCGATGAAGCCATCGTCCAGGGCCTGTCGGGCTTCCAGGGTGTCGGTCGACGCTTCCAGGTCTACGGCGAACTGCCCGTGGACGGCGGCAATGTGATGCTGGTCGACGACTACGGTCACCACCCGACCGAAGTCGCCGCGGTTATTAAAGCCGTACGCGGTGGCTGGCCGGAGCGCCGCCTGGTGATGGTCTATCAGCCGCACCGCTACAGCCGCACCCGTGACCTGTACGACGATTTCGTCAATGTACTGGCCGACGCCAACGTGCTGCTGCTGATGGAAGTCTATCCGGCCGGTGAAGAGCCGATCCCGGGCGCTGACAGCCGCAAGCTGTGCAACAGCATCCGCCAGCGCGGTCAGCTCGACCCGATCTACATCGAACGCGGTGTTGACCTCGCACCGCTGGTCAAGCCGTTGCTGCGTGCCGGCGACATTCTGCTGTGCCAGGGCGCCGGCGATATCGGCGGTCTTGCACCCAAACTGTTGAAAAGTGAGTTGTTCGCTGGCGCCGTGGCGGCGTCGGTCGAGGGGAAGTTGAAATGACTGCTGCCTACGCCAAGCTGTTCTCTACTATTGCGCCGAAAGACTTCGGCCGCGTCGCCGTGCTCTTCGGTGGCTTGAGTGCCGAGCGTGAGGTTTCGCTGAAATCGGGTAATGCCGTGCTCGAGGCGCTGCAAAGCGCGGGTGTGGACGCGTTCGGGATCGACGTCGGCGAAGACTTTCTGCAGCGTCTGCTGAGCGAAAAAATCGACCGTGCCTTCATCATTCTTCACGGCCGTGGCGGTGAAGACGGCAGCATGCAGGGCTTGCTCGAATGCGCCGGCATTCCGTACACCGGCAGCGGCATTCTGGCCTCGGCACTGGCAATGGACAAACTGCGCACCAAGCAGGTCTGGCACAGCCTCGGGATTCCGACGCCGCGTCACGCCGTGCTGTGCAGCGAAGCCGATTGTATTTCTGCTGCGACGGAACTGGGCTTGCCTTTGATCGTCAAACCGGCCCATGAAGGTTCAAGTATCGGGATGGCCAAAGTGAGTTCTGCGTCCGAGTTGATCGACGCATGGAAAGCGGCCAGTACCTACGATTCGCAAGTGTTGGTTGAGCAATGGATTCAAGGTCCGGAGTTCACCATCGCCACCCTGCGTGACCAGGTGTTGCCTCCTATCGCCCTGGGTACACCGCACACGTTCTACGACTACGACGCCAAGTACATCGCCAACGATACCCAGTACCGCATTCCGTGCGGGCTGGATGCCGCCAAGGAACAAGAACTCATGGAACTCACGGCCAAGGCCTGTGAGGCGCTGGGTATTGCCGGTTGGGGCAGGGCGGACGTGATGCAGGACGCCGACGGGCAATTCTGGTTTCTGGAAGTGAACACCGCACCGGGCATGACCGATCACAGTCTGGTGCCGATGGCAGCCCGTGCTGCCGGTCTGGATTTCCAGCAACTGGTTCTGGCCATTCTGGCCGCCAGTGTTGAAGACGCTCGAGGTTAAGACGATGCAAGGCGCTCAGCTCAGACATCAGCCACCCGCACCCGGTCGCAAGCCGGTGCCGCGGGGTGCCAGCCGAATGGTGGCCAAAGAGCCGATGTCCGCGCGCCTGCCAAAAGCCAATTTCGGCTTTCTGAGAAGTCTGTTCTGGCCGGTGCTGCTGTTGGTGCTCGGTTTCGGTACTTACGAAGGCGCCCAGCGTCTGCTGCCTTACGCCGACCGGCCGATCAGCAAGATCGCTGTCCAGGGCGACCTGAGTTACATCAGTCAGCAAGCGGTGCAGCAGCGAATCGCTCCGTATGTGGCGGCGAGCTTCTTCACCATCGACCTGGAGGGCATGCGCAAAGAACTGGAGCAAATGCCCTGGATCGCCCACGCCGAAGTGCGCCGCGTGTGGCCGGATCAAGTGGTGATCCGCCTCGAAGAGCAACTGCCGGTGGCCCGTTGGGGCGACGAGTCGTTGCTCAACAACCAGGGCCAGGCGTTTACGCCCAGAGAGCTGGCGAACTACGAACACTTGCCACAGCTGTTCGGTCCTCAACGGGCTCAACAGCAAGTGATGCAGCAATACCAGGTGCTGAGCCAGATGCTGCGACCGATGGGCTTCTCGATTGCCCGCCTGGAATTGCGTGAGCGCGGTAGCTGGTTCCTGACCACCGGCGCCGGCAGTTCAGGCCCCGGCATCGAGTTGCTGCTGGGACGCGGCAACCTGGTGGAAAAGATGCGCCGCTTCATCGCCATCTATGACAAGACGCTTAAAGACCAGATTACGAACATTGCGCGCATCGATCTGCGCTACGCCAACGGCCTTGCTGTTGGCTGGCGGGAACCTGTAGCGCCGACGACAGCCCAACCGGCTGTCGCGAAGAATTAAGAAGAGGCAGGACCCATGGCAAACGTGCAAAGCGGCAAAATGATCGTCGGTCTGGATATCGGCACCTCCAAGGTGGTGGCGCTGGTAGGCGAGGTCTCGGACGACGGCACGCTGGAAATCGTCGGTATCGGTACGCACCCGTCCCGCGGCCTGAAAAAAGGCGTGGTGGTGAACATCGAGTCCACCGTGCAATCGATCCAGCGTGCGATCGAAGAAGCCCAATTGATGGCGGGCTGTCGCATTCACTCGGCGTTCGTAGGCGTGGCCGGCAATCACATCCGCAGCCTGAACTCCCACGGCATCGTCGCGATTCGTGACCGTGAGGTGAGCTCTGCTGACCTTGAGCGTGTCCTGGACGCTGCGCAGGCCGTGGCGATCCCGGCTGACCAACGCGTGCTGCACACCCTGCCGCAAGATTACGTGATCGATAACCAGGAAGGTGTCCGCGAGCCTTTGGGCATGTCCGGCGTGCGTCTGGAAGCCAAGGTTCACGTCGTCACCTGCGCCGTCAACGCCGCACAGAACATTGAAAAATGCGTGCGCCGTTGTGGCCTGGAAATCGACGACATCATTCTCGAACAACTGGCTTCGGCCTATTCGGTCCTGACCGACGACGAAAAAGAGCTGGGCGTGTGCCTGGTCGACATCGGCGGCGGCACCACCGACATCGCGATCTTCACCGAAGGTGCGATTCGCCACACGGCGGTGATCCCGATTGCCGGTGACCAGGTGACCAACGACATCGCCATGGCGTTGCGCACCCCGACCCAGTACGCCGAAGAAATCAAGATCCGTTACGCCTGCGCCCTGGCCAAACTGGCCGGTGCCGGCGAAACCATCAAAGTGCCGAGCGTCGGCGACCGTCCCCCGCGCGAGCTGTCGCGTCAGGCCCTGGCCGAAGTGGTCGAGCCGCGTTACGACGAACTGTTCACCCTGATCCAGGCCGAGCTGCGTCGCAGCGGCTATGAGGACCTGATCCCGGCCGGCATCGTCCTGACCGGCGGTACTTCGAAGATGGAAGGCGCCACCGAACTGGCCGAAGAAATCTTCCACATGCCGGTTCGTCTGGGCGTGCCGCATGGCGTCAAAGGTCTGGATGACGTGGTGCGCAATCCGATTTATTCCACGGGCGTTGGCTTGTTGATGTACGGCCTGCAAAAGCAGTCCGACGGGGTTTCGTTCTCCGGCATCGGCAGCCGCGACAGCTACAGCAGCGAGGAGCCACAGGCGCCGTTGCTCGATCGATTGAAGAAGTGGGTTCAAGGCAACTTCTAAAGCTTTACCGCAACACCGCAACAAAATGCAGTAGGCGAAAAAACTAGAGAACGTAAGGAGAGGGAAAATGTTCGAACTCGTAGACAACATCCCCGCAAGCCCGGTAATTAAAGTTATCGGTGTTGGCGGTGGCGGCGGCAACGCTGTCAATCACATGGTCAAGAGCAACATCGAAGGCGTCGAATTCATCTGCGCCAACACTGATGCTCAAGCGCTGAAAAACATCGGCGCGCGTACCATCCTGCAACTGGGCACAGGTGTCACCAAAGGCCTGGGCGCCGGCGCGAATCCGGAAGTCGGCCGTCAGGCTGCTCTGGAAGACCGCGAGCGCATTGCTGAAGTGCTGGCCGGCACCAACATGGTGTTCATCACCACGGGCATGGGCGGTGGTACCGGTACCGGTGCTGCGCCGATCATTGCCGAAGTGGCCAAGGAAATGGGCATCCTGACCGTTGCGGTCGTGACCCGTCCGTTCCCGTTCGAAGGCCGCAAGCGTATGCAGATCGCCGACGAAGGCATCCGCATGCTGTCCGAAAGCGTCGACTCGTTGATCACCATTCCTAACGAGAAGCTGCTGACCATCCTCGGTAAAGACGCAAGCCTCCTGTCGGCTTTTGCCAAGGCTGACGATGTTCTGGCCGGTGCCGTTCGCGGTATTTCCGACATCATCAAGCGTCCGGGCATGATCAACGTCGACTTTGCCGACGTGCGTACCGTGATGAGCGAAATGGGCATGGCGATGATGGGCACTGGCTGCGCCAGCGGTCCGAACCGTGCACGTGAAGCCACTGAAGCGGCCATTCGCAACCCGCTGCTGGAAGACGTGAACCTGCAAGGCGCACGCGGCATTCTGGTGAACATCACCGCCGGTCCTGACCTGTCTCTGGGTGAGTACTCCGACGTGGGTAGCATCATCGAAGCCTTCGCTTCCGAGCACGCCATGGTCAAGGTCGGTACCGTTATCGATCCGGACATGCGCGATGAACTGCACGTCACCGTGGTTGCCACCGGTCTGGGCGCGAAGATCGAGAAGCCTGTGAAGGTTATCGACAATACCGTTCACACCTCGATGGCGGCTTCTCAGGTGCAGCAACCGGCTCCGGCCCGTCAGGAAGCGCCAGCGGTGAACTACCGTGATCTGGACCGTCCGACCGTCATGCGCAACCAGGCTCAGGCCGGTGCTGCGGCTGCCGCGAAGATGAATCCGCAAGATGACCTGGACTACCTGGATATCCCGGCATTCCTGCGTCGTCAGGCCGATTGATGGAATGTATCAGGCCTATGAAGGTGATTGGTGTTCAGCAAAGGTTCGGTCTGCTATCATCGCCAGCCTTTGTTGATACCAGTTCGCAATTTGCGCTGAAGCGGCCCAAGCCATGATTAAACAACGCACACTGAAAAATATTATCCGTGCCACAGGTGTAGGCCTGCATTCCGGGGAGAAGGTCTACCTGACCCTCAAGCCTGCGCCTGTCGACACTGGCATTGTGTTTTGTCGCGCTGACCTCGACCCTGTGGTGCAGATTCCTGCCCGCGCGGAAAACGTCGGTGAAACCACTATGTCGACGACGCTGATAAACGGCGACGTCAAAGTGGACACGGTAGAGCACTTGCTCTCGGCCATGGCTGGCCTGGGCATCGATAACGCCTACGTCGAGCTCTCCGCGTCCGAAGTCCCGATCATGGATGGCAGCGCTGGACCCTTCGTATTCCTGATTCAATCGGCTGGCCTGGAAGAACAGGACGCCGCCAAGAAATTCATCCGCATCCTGCGTGAAGTGACAGTGGAAGACGGCGACAAGCGCGCCACTTTCGTTCCTTTCGAAGGGTTCAAGGTGAGCTTCGAGATCGATTTCGATCACCCGGTTTTCCGGGACCGCACCCAAAGTGCAAGCGTGGATTTTTCCAGCACTTCTTTCGTAAAAGAAGTCAGCCGCGCCCGTACCTTTGGTTTCATGAGTGACATCGAGTACCTGCGCAAGCACAACCTCGCACTCGGCGGCAGCGTTGAAAACGCAATCGTGGTCGATGCCGATGGCGTACTGAACGAAGACGGCCTTCGCTATGAAGACGAATTCGTGAAGCACAAGATCCTCGATGCCATTGGCGATCTGTACCTGCTGGGCAATAGCCTGATTGGTGAGTTCAAAGGCTTCAAGTCCGGTCATGCACTGAACAACCAGTTGCTGCGCAAGTTGATTGAGCAGACAGATGCTTGGGAAGTGGTGACGTTCGAAGACGCCAGCACCGCACCCATCTCTTACATGCGCCCTGTTGCGGCGGTGTAAGTAAAAAACCTCTCTAGTTTTTTGAAGGCCACCTTTGGGTGGCCTTTTTTTATTGTTTGAAACAGAACTCAGCCCGCCAGCACTCGGTTGCGTCCACCTTCCTTGGCCTGATACAACGCCTTGTCCGCCGCAAACAGCAACTGCTCCAGCGTCATCTCGCTCGCTGCCGTCCAGGTGCTGATACCGATACTCACCGTCATCGGCACCTGTGCCCCGTCGACCAGCGGCAATTGTTCCACCGCCTCACGAATATGTTCGGCAATCTGCTGCGCGCCATGACTGTCGGTCTCGGCAAGAATCACCGAAAACTCCTCGCCGCCATAACGCGCCACCAAGTCTGCCGGCCGTCGCACGTTCGCCGTGATGACTTTGGCCAGCTCGCGTAATGCCTGGTCACCCGCCTGGTGCCCATGCCGGTCGTTAAAGGCCTTGAAGTGATCGGCATCGATCATCATTACCGACAATGGTTTGCCCGCACGCTGGGCGCGGAACCACTCGTGGCGCAGCGATTGATCGAGCATCCGCCGATTGGCCAGACCGGTCAGTGCGTCCGTGGCAGCCAGTTGCGCCAGATCCCGTTCGGCCCGTTGGCGCAGGCGCAGTTCGCGGGCGAGCAGCCAGGTCAGCCACAACAACCCCAGACACAACACCCCCGTGGCGCCGCTGATCAGCATCGCCGTACGCCGCCAAGTGGCGAAGACTTCATCGCCGGACAGCGCAACGATGACCACCAGGGGCAAATTGCCGACCCGCGAATAGGTGTAGAGCCGCTGCTGTTGATCCATGCTCGATGTGCTGCTGAAACTCCCACTGCCGTCCCTGTCGCGCAGTATGCGCAGCACGTTGGGCCGGTTGCCGAAGCTTTTGCCGATAGAGTCGCTTTGCAGGTAAGGTTTCTGCGCCAGCAACACGCCATCGTTATTGATGATGTTGAGTGTGCTGTCGTTGCCGATATTCAGGCTGTTGAACAACTGCTCGAAGTAATCGAGCTTCATCGACGCCACAGCCACGCCGATGAACTTACCAGTGTCCGAAGACACCCGCCGACTGAAGCTGATCCGCCATTGGTTGGCCTCATCGCAATCACAACGGGTCTTGAACGGACGGCTGATAAACATGCCGACGTCGCGGTTGAACGCATGGGCCAGGAAGTAATCACGGTCGGCGAAATTGCCGGGTTTAGGTTCGACTCTTGAAGAGTCGGCGATCACATCGCCGTGTTTGTCGAGCAACAGAATGTCGCCCTTGAAGCGTGCAGTGGTCGAGCGGTCGAACAGCGCCAGATGGCGGATTTGCGGCGAGACCGCTTGCAAGTCGTCGCGCTGTGCAGCGGCAATCAGACCTTGCAGCGTCAGGTCGTACAGCTCGACGGTACGCAGCACGTCGGCGTCGATCAACTGGGCAATGGTCGTGGCACTGCGGGTGGCCGTTTCCTGAGCGTTGGCGTGCTCACGGATCAGTAGAAAAGTGACGATGCACAAAATCGCGAACACGGTCAGCGAACTGCCGCAGATCAGCAGCAGCTCGGGGCGTCCGGTCTTGCCCGCAACAGGTGGGGTAAGGCTCGCGATCATGATGCGCTTTCGGTTGAGAGGTCCTTTGAGCGTAGCGCCGATCCTAGAAGACGTTGATCGGGTAGTCGAAGATTACGCGGTATTCATCAGTGTCTGTATCAATCGCGCCGTAACCGTTGCTGCCACGGTGGGTTGCCCATTGCAGACGCACGGCCAGATCTTTGGCCTGACCGCTTTGCACCACGTACTTCAGATCGATGTCGCGTTCCCAGTGCTTGGCGTTTCGCCCTTCGGCGCTGTACCAATTGGAGTAACCCTGACTGTCCGGGTCCACTTTGCTCAGATCAAGCGTTCCGCGCGAGTAGGACACCGCCCAATTCAGGCCCGGCACACCGACACCCGCGAAGTCATAGGCGTATTTGAGCTTCCACGAGCGTTCGTTCGGGCCGTTGAAGTCCGAGTATTGCTGCGAGTTGTCCAGGTAAACGCTGTCGCCCTGACTGATGTAATCGAACGGCGTGTTGCCGTTGACCCGCTGATACGCGGCGGTGACGCTGTGGCCGCCGACACCGACCGTGACGTGCAAGCTGTAGGTGTTGTTGTCGATGTTGCCCAGCAGCGCATCGCCCGTGTCTTGGGTGTGATAGACGTGCAGGCCCGGATTGAGGCTGATCACATCGTTCAATTGCCAGGTGTAGTCGAGGTCGTAGTAGTACTGGTTCCAGATGTCTTTGAGTTCGGAGGCGTAAAGGCTGCTGGTCAGGCCCTCGACACCGCTCCAGGCCACGCCCGCCCAGTTCAGGTGACGGCTGTCATCGCCATCGACCAGGGCGCCATAGGAGGTGCCGATGCGTGTGTGGCCGCTCTGGTTGTAAGGCTTGGTGAAACTGGCCTGACCGCCTTCGATCAACCAGCCGTCGAAGCTGTGGTTGGTCAGGCTGACGCCTCGGAACGTCTGCGGCAGCATACGGCTGTCACCACCAGCAATCACCGGGTTGGTGAGAAACAGATCGCCGGCCTTCAGCTCAGTATCGAACGCGCGCATTTTCAAGGTGCCGCCGGCCGTCGAGAATGCGCCCGGCGCTTTGCCGTGGCCATCACTGATCGGCAGGATGCTGGAGCCATCCGTACCGCCACCGCCGTCGAGTTTCAGCCCGAGCATGGCGTGTGCATCAACGCCAAAGCCGACCGTGCCTTCGGTATAGCCGGACTGAAAGATGCCGAGAAAGCCCTGGCCCCACTCGATGTTGTCGTCTGTGCGCTGGAGACGATTGCGATTGATGTAGTAATTGCGGGCGTTGAGGTTGAGATTCGAGCCCTCGGCGAAACCTTCTTTGGCCGGCTCGTCGGCGTGGGCGGAGGATGCCATCGTTGCGGCAACTGCAATGAACAACGGAGTAAAACGGACTGGGTAACGCACGTGCAGGGGAGCTCCTTGGGGTCGATTGGCACTTCAATGTATCGAGGTGCTCAACGTTTCTTATTGGGGAAGACGCACCAAACGGCTTTCAGCCCACAACGAAAAAAGGCCGCTGAAAGGCAGCGGCCTGCAATGACGACGGTTGAACGGGAAGAGCCAAACAACCGCGTCGAGGGAAGCGGAACAGGGCGCTAATCAGCTGTCTTTCTCTGGCGATTGAGTCTCGCCGGCGGCGGCCTGTGGGGCTTGCGTGGCGTCTTTGGCCTTGGCCACCATTTCAGCCTGGTGCTGATCGTACGCTTGGGCTCGTGCAATTTTTTGCGCAACGAACGCTTGGGATTCTTCAGCCATCGCCATCGGCGACAGGATCAATGAGGACAAAACGAAAGCGCTGGCAATACCCATACTGTTGGACATTCTGAAAACCTTCTTGCTTGGCAAGTGCTGTTTGGTGCGGGCAAAGATAAGGTCGCTTTGCGCCTGGAAACAGCGTGATTTTCATAAATGACTGTTACAGCAACAGCAAATATCGGCGGGCCCTGGTGTATTGATCTTCCGGTCTATTGAAGACAGCGCTGAGAGCCGACCCGCCGCTGCGCGCTTAAAGATCCGCTCTCGCCAGCGGATACACGTTATATAGCCCAAGCATTAACGGCGTGGGTGTCTACGGGAGTGTCCTGTCATGAAACCCAGAACCGCCATTTCGAGTGTGTTGGTTTTGCTTGCGCTCACGGTCTCTGCTGCCCCTCAAGGCACTGGCGGGGAGATCCGTTTCACCGGTCAAATCGTCGATTCCGGCTGTGAAGTCGGGCGAGCGGGAACATTGGCTTTCAGTGAATCGCGCCAGGTCGAGCTCAAGCCCGGCATGCGCTTCGATGTCGATACCTATCGCAACGCGTGCAGCCATGAGACGTTGCCGTTTGCCATGACCTATGAGTCGCTGAAGACCTCGGCCGACAAAGGCATTGTGACCATCACTTACCTGTAAACCGTTCGGCGTGCGCCGCAAATCTTCAGGTGCTGACCCACGGCGCACAGGTATACTGCGCGCCTTTGTGGCTCACTGATCGGGCCCGATTTTTTGCTTTGCGGAGCTTTTATGACTTCCCCGACCCTACCGCCGGTTGACGACGCCGTGAGCGATGTCCCGGCTGAGCTGGCCGACGCCAACGAAACCAAAACCGAGATCCCGGCTTTCAAATTCCCGTTCAAACCGGGCGAGTTGGCGGGCGCCAAAGGTTCGAACCAGCCGTGGTACAAGAACGGCGCCAAGAATGGCCACACCAAGACCCCGGGCATGGCGCCGCCGGGCACCCGTCGTTCGATGGGCAAGCGCTGAGTTTCATTCCCCTCTCAGGCCTGGCTGTGATGTTCGATCACGGTCAGGTCATCAGCCTCAGCGAAAATGCTGGATCATGCCGCCCGTAGCGAGATGAACGCATACGTCTGCGCCGGCTCAGTCACCACCTGCCCTCCGGCCGCCAGCACTTGCCCGGCAATGTCATCCCCGGACACATGAAACAGCCATTCACTCAGGGCTTCGTTCGGCGGTTGCGCGCTCACTTGGTCTATCACGGTGGCAAACGCCGCCATATTCGGCAAATACGCGGTAAAGCCATCGCCCTTGAGCGCCGTGGTGCGAATGCCGAGCCTGGCGCAAATCGCCTCTTTGATCTGGATGTCATCGCGATCCGCCTGACGTGAACGCTGTATCAGCTCCACCAATTGCTGATCAACCAGTTCACCGCCGACGATCAGCGCCGGGCCCTGTTCCCAAGACTCCGGCGGGCAATCCTTGGCGGCAGGATTGAGCGGAATATGCGGGTTGATTTCCGCTGGATAAATCCGGCACACCAGGGGGCGACGTTCATAAATCCGACAGCGCTTGTCTTCGTCAAGATTCCGGCAGGGGCCGACGTTGTATGCGGCAAAGGTGATGGCTACGTGGGCATCGGCCATACCGCTGCGCACCACCACCGACCGCCGTTCGGCGTGCTCGCGCTGCTGCGCCGGTAAGCCCAGGCCGTTGCCGAGGAATGCTTCGACCAGCACGATCACCTGGCCGCCATCCGCTGCCCACATGCGGGCCTCGGAGAGGGTCAGGGGGACATGGTGGTCAGTGCAGCATTTGCCGCAACCTACGCAGGAAAACGTCGTATTCATTGAACGATCAATCTTCAATCAGGGTGTGAAACGGCGACGTAAAGTCGCCGTGCAGGCTCCTGTCGAAGCAAGTTGTGCGCCATTTACTGCGCTTTGGCGGTGGGGCGGATCGAGTCCCATTCGGTGACGAAGGCGCTTTTTGACTTTTTGTTGAACAGGCACAGCTCTGTACCTTGCTGGCCCTTCATGTGTTTTTGCGGGTATTGACCTTGCAGCAGAACGGCGGTGTAACCGACTCGGCGATCGAATTGCGCGGGGTTGCCAACCGGTTTGACGTTTTTCAGGCCACTGGCCTTGGTGCAACTGGCGAGTACGCTTTTGTCGTAGGCCGCCCAGGCTTCGGGGCTGGAGGCGTGGGCCTGGGAGGTGAGCGCGGTGAGACAGAGCAGGCTTAAGGTGAGGGTCTTCATGGTGGGCATCCTTGTTATGGCCAAGGTTGAAGTATGCCTGAGTGTGAGACGTTGTCTGTGCCGACGTCGTCGCGGGGAAGCAGTGGATCAGTGCGGGACGATTTCCCGGCGAACCACATACATCCCGGCACTCTCATACAACCGCTGCGCCCGAACGTTATCTTCCAGCACCTTCAAATCGACAAACCCCTCGCGTCGTTGCTGAAACACCTTGAATGCATTGAGCAGCAACGCCCGACCGAGACCTCGGCCTCGAGCACGCGGATGTACCACCAGATTCTTGATGTAGGCACTGGTCCAGCATTGCGCTACACCGACGACGCCCTCGGTATCGTGGGCAATAAAACACAGGGTCGGATCGTATTCGGGATCGGTTTCAAACCGTTGCTGCCATTGCTCCAGCGCTGGCACCCGGCCGCCACCGTCGCGATAGCCCAGTTGCATCAGGTGGTGCACGGTCGGGGCCAGTTCGGCGTTATAAAGGCTGACCTCGATACCCTGCGGCCAGACAATTGGCGGCGCGTCCGCGCGCAGATCGCGGCGCATCAGCAAGCAGTGCGTCTGGCTCAAGGCTCAGTGTCCGCTGGCGGCAACGTGTTTGGCCGCTTCGATCAGGCGTTGGGTCAACTCCGGCGAGGAGAACTTGGTCAGCACCGCGTTGGCCCCGGCCAGACGGGCTTTTTCGCTGTTCATCGCGCTGTCGAGCGAGGTGTGCAGCAGCACGTAGAGGTGAGCGAAGTCCGGGGTCTCGCGCAGGGTCCGGGTGAAGGCGTAGCCGTCCATCTCGGACATTTCGATGTCCGAGACGATCAGGTTGATCTGCCGCGCCGTGCCCTGCAGGTCGAGCAGGCAGTCGATGGCTTCCTTGGCGCTGCGGGCGGTGTGGCATTGCAGGCCGAGGTTACGCAGGGTATGCACCGATTGCTGCAGCGCTACCTGGCTGTCGTCGACCACCAGAATCCTTGCGTTGCCGAGGACTTCGGCGTCTTCCATGGTCAGGTCGGTGGGGGCCATTTCAATCTGCGCCGGGGCGATGCTGTGGATAACTTTTTCGATGTCCAGCACTTGCACCAGCGTGCCTTCGACCGAGGTCACGCCGGTAATGTAGGCGCGCACACCGCCGGAGCCGAACGGCGGCGGTTTGATGTCGGTGGTCAGGCAATGGATGATTTTGCTCACGGCCTGTACATGCAGGCCTTGTTTCGAGCGGCTGACGTCAGTGACGATCAGGCAGCCGCCGTTCGGGTCTTCCAGCGGTCGCTCGCCGATGGCGCGGCTCAGGTCGATCACCGACAGCGAGGCGCCGCGCAGGGTGGCGATGCCTTTGACGTGCGGGTGCGACTCCGGCAGCTTGGTCAGCGGCGGGCAGGGGATGATTTCACTGACTTTCAGCAGGTTGATCGCCATCAGCTTGCCGCTGCGCAAGGTAAACAGCAGAAGCGAAAGTGAATCTGCGCGGGCTTTGTTGGAGGACATAAAAACCTTCTGTGGAAAAAGGTGATGGGCGAAGGTGGAATCGCCAAAAACGATCGATGCCGGGTTATCGGCGTTTAAAGGATGGGCTTTAGGTCAGTTGTCAGGTGAGGGGCTTCTCAAGCTTTTCAGTTTTTCATGCCGAGGCGCTTGGCCATCCGCCCCAGATTTGCCCGATCCAACCCTAACTCGCGCGCCGCACTTGCCCAGTTATCCTGATTGCGCGCCAGCGCCGCACTGATCAACTGGCGCTGATACGCCTCGGTTGCCGCGCGCAAGTCCCCGCTGATGAGCGATACAGGCGCCACAACAGCGGCCGCCGGCAAAGGCGAGTTATCCACAACCTCATGCGGTAAATCCAGGTCCGCGGCACTCAGGCTGAGTATTTTCGGCCTTACTTTGCTGTTGCCCAGCGCTTTGAGGGCACTGCGACCGATCAGGTGTTCAAGCTCTCGCACGTTACCCGGCCAAGTGTAGGCGAGCAGGGCCTCTTGGGCGTCGCTGTTGAGCCGCAGGCTGTTGAGGCCCATGCGCGAACGGTTCTGTTCGAGGAAGAATCCGCTGAGCAGCAGCACGTCACGCCCGCGATCACGCAACGCCGGCACCCGCAGCGGGTACACGCTCAGGCGGTGGTAGAAGTCGGCGCGATAACGGCCGCTGCGCACTTCTTCGGCCAGGTCGCGGTTGGTCGCGGCGATCAAGCGCACATCGACCTGATGCTCCTTGTCCGAGCCCAGGCGCTGCAATTGGCCGCTCTGCAGAACCCGTAGCAACTTGGCCTGCACCGTTAGCGACAACTCGCCGACCTCGTCGAGAAACAGCGTGCCGCCATTGGCCAGCTCGAATTTGCCGCGCCGGTCACTGGTGGCGCCGGTAAACGCGCCGCGTACATGGCCGAACAACTCGCTTTCCACCAGCGTGTCGGGCAGGGCGGCGCAGTTGAGGCTGATGATCGGTTTATCAGCGCGAGGGGAGGCGGCGTGAATGGCTTGGGCGACCAGTTCTTTGCCGACCCCGGTTTCGCCGGTGATCAATACGGTCAGATCACTGCCACCCACCAGATTGATTTCTTCTACCAGCCGTTTAAGGGCTTTGCTCTGGCCGATCATTTCGCGGTGCTGCTGGCCGCTGGCCTGGCGGTAGACCTCCGCGCGCTGGTGTTCGTCTTCGGCGCGAGTCGCCAGACGTTCGATGCGCTCGGCGGCGTTGACCGTGGCCGAGGCGAGGCTGGCGAAGGCTTGCAGCGCATCCAGTTCGATCGGTTCGAAACGCTCGGGATCCAGGGCGTCGAGGGTGATCAGGCCCCAAAGCTTTTCATCGACGAACAACGGGCAACCGAGGCAGTCGTGGACTTGGAGATGATCGTCCAGGCCCTCGACCAAGCCGTCGTAAGGATCGGGCAAGTCACTGTCAGCAGCGAATCGGGTCGGCCCTTTGCCTGCCAGCAACACTCCGAAGCGCGGATGCTCGCTGACTTTGAAACGTCGGCCGAGGGTGTCGGTGCTCAAGCCGTCCACCGCCAGCGGCACCAGCGCTTCGCCGTCCAGGCGCAGTAGTGCGGCAGCGTCACAGGGCAGCAGGGCGCGCATGGCCTCGAGCAGGCGTCGGTAACGCTCGCCCTCGGGCAGTTCACGGGAGAGGTCGGAGACCAGAGGCAGCAGGGCGGTGAGCAGGGATTTGGCGGACATGGTTTTGTAGTCAAAGAGACAAGATGTAGTCGTGTTGACTATAAATAGCTTGGTGTCGATATGACTACTTAAATTTTAAGTGATTGTTTTTTATAGGAAATAAAGTTGGCACGGAAGCTGATAAGCCTAAGGTAACTTTCAAGAAAACGCAGGAGTCACCCTTATGCTTAGCGTCCAGGATCGTGCCATCGTCAAATCCACCGTGCCTCTGCTGGAAAGCGGCGGTGAAGCGCTGATCACCCACTTCTATCGCATGATGCTCTCTGAATACCCGCAAGTGCGTCCGTTGTTCAACCAGGCCCACCAGGCCAGCGGCGATCAACCGCGGGCCCTGGCCAACGGCGTGCTGATGTATGCGCGGCACATCGATCAACTCGACCAGTTGGGCGACCTGGTGGCGAAGATCATCAACAAACACGTCGCCCTGCAGATTCTGCCGGAACATTACCCGATCGTCGGTACATGCCTGCTGCGCGCCATCTCTGAAGTGCTCGGCGAAGAGATCGCTACGCCTGAGGTGATGAGTGCCTGGGGCGCGGCCTATGGGCAACTGGCCGACATTCTGATCGGCGCCGAAACCGCCATCTATGATCAGAAAGAACACGCCGTCGGCGGCTGGCGCGGCGCGCGCGAGTTCATTGTGGCGGCCAAGGTCGAGGAGAGCGCGGAAATCATTTCGTTCTACTTTGAACCTGCGGACAAAGGCCCGATTCTCGCGGCCGAGCCGGGTCAGTACATCGGCATGAAGCTGATCCTCGATGGCGAAGAAATCCGTCGCAACTACTCGCTGTCGGCGTTGGCGAACAAAGGCCAGTACCGCATCAGCGTCAAGCGCGAGCCGGGTGGCCGTGCGTCCAATCATCTGCACGATCAATTGCAGGTGGGGGCGAGCATTCTGCTGTTTCCGCCATCGGGTGAGTTCACCCTGACGGCCAGCGACAAACCGCTGGTACTGATCAGCGGTGGCGTCGGGATCACGCCGACCCTGGCGATGCTTGAAGCGGCGCTGCAGACCAAGCGCCCGGTGCACTTTATCCACTGCGCACGCAACGGCGGCGTCCATGCGTTCCGCGACTGGATCGATGGTTTGGCTGAGCGTCATCCGCAACTCAAGCGTTTCTATTGCTACGCCGAAGATGACGGTGTGAGCCCGGCGGCGGACAACGTCGGGATGTTGAACCAGCAATTGCTCGGCGAATGGCTGCCGGCGCAGCGTGATGTCGATGCTTATTTCTTGGGGCCGAAAGGTTTCATGGCGGCGATCAAGCGCCATCTCAAAGCGCTGGGCGTGCCGGAGAAGCAGAGCCGGTATGAGTTCTTTGGCCCGGCGTCCGCTTTGGAATAATCCTTCGGACCGAGTCGTTTGCATCGCGGGCTTGCCCGCGATGGCATCACTACGGTCTCGATTCTTAAAAAGTGTTTAAAGGTTAATCGTTTCTTAACCGGTTTATCGTTTATTCCCCGATGCTGATGATAGGCGCTCGTTCGTTTACCTGATCAGGATCGCTCCCATGTCGCACATCATCTTCTCCCCTCGTTTCAGCCTCGCTGCGCTGAGCCTGTCGGCTTCGCTGTTGGCCAGCCCATTTGCTTGTGCCGAATCGGCCTTGATCACACCGCAGACCCTGATCGTCGATCAGAGCCTGCCCAAGGCACAGGTTGAGGCCATGGAACTGGCAGCGCGGCGTTATGGCAGTTTCTGGAATTCGGGTGAGGAGGCATTGGCCATCGCCGCCTTGTCGCCGCAGTTTGTCGACAAGACTCCGCCTGAAGGTCGGGTGCAAGGGCCGACCGGGCCATTGCTGGCGTCGAAGTTCTTTCGCACAGCGGTGCCGGACCTGCGTTGCGACATTGAGCAAATGATCGTCGCCGGTGATCGCGTGGTGGTGCATCTGCACTTTCGCGGGCACTTCAGCGGCACGTTCAAGGCTCTCAAAGGGCAGGGCCAGCGTGTAGACTTCCGGGCAACCGATATCTATCAGATCGACAACGGTCGCATCGCGGCCAATTGGCATATCGAAGACAACATCAGCCTGATGGCGCAACTGCACGCGCAGCCGCCAGCCAGCTGAACCATGGACATACAAGGGAAACGCGATGAGCGAGGAAACGATTCGATTGGGACGTGAGCGGCGCTTTCTGGTGCTGCTGGGCATCATCTGCCTGGCGCTGATCGGTGGGGCGCTGTACATGCAGATCGTACTGGGCGAGGCGCCATGCCCGCTGTGCATCTTGCAGCGTTATGCGTTGTTGCTGATTGCGCTGTTCGCGTTCATTGGCGCAGGCATGCGCACCCGGCGCAGCATCACGGTGTTTGAAGTGCTGGTGGTGATTTGCGCGATTGCTGGCGCAGGTGTGGCCGGGCATCACGTTTACACGCAGTTCTATCCGGCGGTGAGCTGCGGCATCGATGTGCTGCAGCCGATTGTCGATGACCTGCCGCTGGCGAAGATCTTCCCGCTAGGCTTTCAGGTCGACGGTTTCTGCTCGACGCCGTACCCGCCGATCCTCGGTCTGTCGCTGGCCCAATGGGCGCTGGTGGCGTTCGTGCTGGTGGTGATTCTGGTGCCACTGCTGACCTCGCGTAACCGGAAAGCACTGCGCTGAGTCAACTTTTCAACGCTTTGGCCGATACAGAAAGCGCCCCGATTTGCGGATCAGCAAATCGGGGCGTTTTGCATTTCAGAGTGTTTGTCAGATCACCGTGACGAACGGCAATGGAGCGTGCGACAGGTGTGCGACATGTTGTCACACGAGCGGCGTCGCCAGCGGTTTCACAGACACGGATTGGTGTGCTGTTACAAAAAAGGATTGGTCTGTTTCGGCGTTTTTCGTGTTTTGAACGCGAGTGCCAGATCAGGCATTTTTAACAAGCGTTGGGATATGGCCAAAAGCCTTTGAATATCAGGCTTTGCGCAGTTCTGGTCTTCGGAAAAAGCCTTCAGAGCTGTCTGAACTGACGCGGATACACCTACTATTTTTGGTGTTTTTGTTGAGAATCGATTTCGATAACATGCGGCACTTTTGCAAAAATGGCGATGGATTGTTGCTCGAACGGATAAAAATTATTTCGGGATAAGACATGGTGTATAGGGCGCTACCTATCTACAATCGCCCGCAATGAATTTCCGGCACTGTTCAGCCTTTATTAAGGAACTGAGCAGGAAGTCGGGTGTCGAGCAGGCCGGATGGCTGGCGAGACACCCAGGTGTCGGTGCCTTCCAACTTTCCGCACCAAATGGAATTGGTCTGTAACAAGGCCTTTGACCACGAATTCGAATAAGAACTTAACGCTGCTCCGGGATTTGTCGAGCGTCTGACGCGCGACGGGCGGCCCTTATTCAATCCAAAGAAAATGCCAACCCTTGGCAGGGTGAAGTGTTGGCGATCAAAACCCAACTGCATTGCGCAAGCTGCTTTAGAGGTCGTGAGATGAGTAAAAACAGGTACCCCAGATTACTAGGCCTAGTGCCGCTGCTCGGCACGTTGTTGCTGGGAGGCTGCAACATGACCTTGCTCAATCCAACGGGCCAGATCGGCCTGGAACAGCGCAACCTGATCATCACCGCGACCTTGCTGATGCTGTTGGTCGTGGTGCCGGTTATCGTCATGACCTTCCTGTTTGCCTGGAAGTACCGCGCGTCCAACAAGAACGCCGTCTACACCCCGAAGTGGTCGCACTCGACCAAAATCGAAGTGGCGGTCTGGACCATCCCGGTGCTGATCATTATTGCCCTGGGTTACATCACCTACATTTCGACCCACGAATTGGACCCGTATCGTCCGATTGAATCCGACGTCAAGCCTGTGACCATCGAAGTGGTCGCGCTGGACTGGAAGTGGCTGTTCATCTACCCGGAACAAGGCATTGCCACGGTCAACAAGATCGTGTTCCCGGCGCACACGCCCATCAACTTCAAGATCACCTCCGACGCTGTGATGAACTCGTTCTTCATCCCGGGTCTGGGCGGCCAGATCTACGCGATGGCGGGCATGCAGACCAAGCTGCACCTGATCGCTGACCGCAACGCTGAAATGGACGGTATCTCCGCCAACTACAGCGGCGCGGGTTTCACCGGCATGAAGTTCAAAGCCATCTCGACGACTCAGGAAGATTTCGACGCCTGGGTAAGCGAAGTCAAGAAGTCACCTAAACAGCTTGATCAAGCTGAATACGCAGCCCTTGCCAAACCGAGCCAGAACAACCCTGTCGAGCTCTACTCGTCGGTCACGCCTAACCAGTTCCAGATCATCGTCGACAAGTACGAAGGTATGAAGCCGGGCAAGCCGCTGAAGCACGAGAAGAAAGAGAAAGAAGTGGCGGCCACGGATATTGACTCGAGTTCGCATTCAGCTGCCGGGGCAGAGGAGTAAACGATGTTTGGTAAATTAAGTTGGGAAGCAGTCCCATTCCACGAGCCGATCGTGATGGTGACCATCGCCATGATCGCCCTCGGTGGTCTGGCGCTGTTCGCTGCAATCACCTACTTCAAGAAGTGGACGTACTTGTGGACCGAGTGGCTGACGTCGGTCGACCACAAGAAAATCGGCGTGATGTACATCGTCGTTGCCATGGTCATGCTGCTGCGCGGCTTTGCCGACGCGATCATGATGCGTACCCAGTTGGCCATGGCCACCGAGGGTTCGCCTGGCTACCTGCCGCCTGAACACTATGACCAGATCTTCACCGCTCACGGTGTGATCATGATCATCTTCATGGCGATGCCATTCTTCACCGGCCTGATGAACCTTGCAGTGCCGCTGCAGATCGGCGCGCGTGACGTTGCCTTCCCGTTCCTGAACTCCCTGAGCTTCTGGCTGCTGGTATCGGGCGTTGTGTTGATCAACCTGTCCCTGGGCGTCGGCGAATTCGCCAAGACCGGTTGGGTTGCCTATCCGCCGCTGTCGGGCTTGCAATACAGTCCTGGCGTGGGGATGGACTACTACATCTGGGCGCTACAGTTATCCGGGTTGGGTACGACGCTAACGGGGGTCAACTTCCTGGCCACCGTGCTGAAAATGCGTACCCCTGGCATGAAACTGATGGACATGCCGATCTTCACCTGGACCTGCACCTGGGCAAACGTTCTGATCGTGGCTTCGTTCCCGATCCTGACCGCTACCTTGGCACTGCTGACACTTGACCGTTACATGGATTTCCACATTTTCACCAATGAACTTGGTGGCAATCCAATGATGTACGTCAACCTGTTCTGGGCGTGGGGCCACCCTGAGGTATACATCCTGATCCTGCCGGCATTCGGCATCTTCTCGGAAGTGATCTCGGCGTTCACCGGCAAGAAACTGTTCGGCCACCACTCGATGATCTACGCCTCGGGCGCGATCTCGGTACTGGGCTTCATGGTTTGGCTGCACCACTTCTTCACCATGGGTTCGGGTGCGAGCGTCAACGCCTTCTTCGGTCTGGCGACGATGCTGATTTCCATCCCGACGGGTGTGAAGCTATTCAACTGGCTGTTTACCATCTACCAGGGCCGTCTGCGCTTCACCAGCCAGGTTCTGTGGACCCTGGGCTTCATGGTGACCTTCGCCATCGGCGGCATGACCGGCGTACTGCTGGCCATCCCGGGTGCTGACTTCGTTCTGCACAACAGCCTGTTCGTGATCGCGCACTTCCACAACGTGATCATCGGCGGTGCGGTATTCGGTTACATCGCCGGTTTCGGCTTCTACTTCCCGAAAGCGTTCGGCTTCAAGCTGCACGAAGGCTGGGGTAAAGCAGCGTTCTGGTTCTGGATCTCGGGCTTCTTCGTCGCGTTCATGCCGCTCTATGCACTGGGCTTCATGGGCATGACCCGTCGTCTGAACGCCACCACCAACCCTGAGTGGGTGCCGTACCTGTACGTTGCCATGTTCGGCGCGGTGATGATCGCTGTCGGTATCGCCTGTCAACTGATCCAGCTGTACGTCAGTGTGCGTGACCGTAACAAGCCAGAGAACGTGTGCGATCACGGTGACCCGTGGAATGGCCACACGCTGGAATGGTCGACCTCGTCGCCACCGCCGTTCTACAACTTCGCTGTGCTGCCTAAGGCTGACTGCATCGACCCGTTCACCGAAGCCAAGGAAAACGGTACCGCGTACCAGGCTCCGGCCAAGTACGAGCCGATCCACATGCCGAACAACACCGCCACTGGCGTGGTGATGGGCGCACTGCTGACCGTGTTCGGTTTCGCGATGATCTGGCACATCTGGTGGCTGGCGATCGCAAGTCTGGTCGGCACTGTCGTGTACTTCGTGATCCACGCTGCGCGTGACGACCAGGGCTATATGGTTCCGGTTGAAACGATCGAGCGCATCGAAGCCGAGCAGCACAAGCGTCTGGTTGCGGCAGGGAAAATCCCGGCTTCCGCCACCCGTGTTGAAACCTCGTTGGAACAGGCTTAAACCATGTCGAATTTAGTGACCAATGCTGGACACGCCCATGGTGACCATGGGCACGATGACCATCACCACGATTCGGGCGAGATGACCGTATACGGTTTCTGGCTCTACCTGATGACCGACTGCATTCTGTTTGCGTCGATCTTCGCGGTGTACGCGGTACTGGTAAACAACGTTGCAGGTGGCCCAGCCGGCCACGACATCTTCGAGCTGCCCTACGTGCTGGGCGAAACCGCTCTGCTGTTGTTCAGTTCGATCACCTACGGCTTCGCCATGCTGGCGTTGTACAAAGGTAAAAAGCAGCAGGTTCTGGGTTGGCTGTTCATGACCTTCCTGCTCGGCGCTGGCTTTATCGCCATGGAGATCAACGAGTTCCACCTGCTGATCTCCGAGGGCTTCGGTCCTAGCCGTTCGGGCTTCCTGTCCGCGTTCTTCACCCTGGTCGGTACTCACGGTCTGCACGTTTCCGCGGGTCTGATCTGGATGGGCATCATGATGTACCAGGTCAACAAGCACGGCCTGACGGCGACCAACAAGACCCGTCTGAGCTGCCTGAGCCTGTTCTGGCACTTCCTGGACGTGGTGTGGATCTGCGTATTCACCGTTGTTTACCTGATGGGGACCCTGTAATGGCTAACGCACACTCCCATGACAGCCACGACGACAGCCACGGCAGCGTCAAGTCCTACGCAATCGGCTTTATCCTGTCGGTGATCCTGACGGCGATTCCGTTTGCGCTGGTGATGTACCCGTCGCTGCCGAAGTCGATCACGCTGATGATCGTTCTGGCTTTCGCCGTGATTCAAGTGGTTGTCCACCTCGTGTACTTCCTGCACCTGGATCGTTCGGCTGCGCAACGTAACAACGTGATTGCCTTCGTGTTCGCCGCGATCGTGATCGTGCTGCTGGTTGGCCTGTCGCTGTGGATCATGTTCAGCATCCACACCTACATGATGGCGAAGTGAGGTAAGACCCGATGTCGCTCAAGCACTTTATCCAAATCACCAAACCGGGGATCATTTTCGGTAACGTGCTTTCTGTGGCAGGCGGGTTCTTCCTGGCCTCGAAAGGGCATGTAGATCTGGCGGTGTTTCTGGCCGCCATGATCGGCACTTCCCTGGTTGTCGCCTCCGGTTGCGTGTTCAACAACTGCATCGACCGCGACATCGACCTGAAGATGGAACGCACCAAGAACCGGGTGCTGGTCCAGGGCTTGATCTCCCTGAAACTGGCCCTTGTCTACGCGACCATCCTGGGTGTTCTCGGCGTTGCATTGTTGTACAAGGTGGCCAACCCGTTGGCCGCTTTGTTCGCGGTCATCGGCTTCGTGATCTACGTCGGCTTCTACAGCCTGTACCTCAAGCGCAAGTCGGTTCACGGCACGCTGGTGGGCAGTCTGTCGGGCGCGATGCCGCCGGTGATTGGCTATGTTGCTGTGACCAACAGCTTCGACATGGCCGCACTGACGCTGCTGGTGATGTTCAGCCTGTGGCAGATGCCGCATTCCTACGCCATCGCGATCTTCCGCTTCAACGATTACCTGGCCGCATCGATTCCGGTGTTGCCGGTCAAACGCGGGATTCAAGTGGCCAAGAAGCACATCCTGCTCTATATCCTGGCGTTCCTCGTGGCGACCTTGATGCTGACCTTCAGCGGCTATGCCGGCATGAGCTACCTCGCCGTTGCCGCGGCCATGGGCATGTACTGGTTGTACATGGCCTGGACCGGCTACAAAGCGGTGGATGACACGGTCTGGGCACGCAAGCTGTTTGTGTTCTCGATCTTCACCATCACCGCGTTGAGCGTCATGATGTCCCTGGACTTCAAGGTGCCGAGCGAGCTGTTGCTGACGTACGCGCCGTAAGGTTTACAGGTTGTACAAGAAACCCCGCCATCGAGAGATGTGCGGGGTTTTTTGTTGCTCGTCGTAAGGTCCCCTCACCCAACCCATTACTTCCGGGAGAGAGTGAGGGTTGCGACTGGAGTCCAAAACCCCTAGATTTGGATCCAACCATGACAGTGATAGCGCCAGGCCATTGCGCAGGTCTTCGACTGTTATTCACGCATCAATCAAAAGGCTGGGCGAAATGACCGAGAGGATGACCTGCGACGAACGCTTCATTGGCCTGGCACAAGCGCTCAACTACGACATCTACGGCGAGAACACTGCCGGCGGCAATTACGCGCCGCTGATCCGTCATCATGATGAGCTGTACATCAGCGGCATGGTGCCGCGCACTAACGGCAAGATTCAGTACCCCGGTCGGGTTGGCCTGGAGTTGACGCTCGAGGATGCGCAGGCCGCCGCGAGCATCAGTGCGATGCGTTGCCTGGCACTGATCGTCGATGCGGTAGGGTCGCTGGACAAGATCAAGGCGTTGTTGCGGGTCACGGTGTACGTGAAGTCCACGGCGGACTTTGTTGACCTGAGCGAAGTGGCCAACGGTGCATCCGATGTGTTCAGTCACGTGCTCGGTGATGCCGGCCGGCATACACGCACCACGGTCGGTGTCTATCAGTTGCCCAAGAACGCGGCGATTGAGGTCGACATGATTGCCGCGCTGCACTCGGACGCATAACCTGCGCGCCGGACAACAAAAAGCCCCGCCTGAATCTCAGTGCGGGGCTTTTTCGCAAGCGTTGCCGTATTACTGCGCGGCGATGCTGTAGCCATCGAACGCGGTCTGCTGTTGCAGAGCGGTGATGATGTTCTTGCGGTTGACGGCGTGTTCGGTGCCGGCGTTGTCGACGAAGGTTTCGCCATCGAGTTCGGCTTCTTCACCTTCACCGACGAAGGTGAAACCCAGGAACTCCAGCGCTTCACGGTCAACGTTCAGGCGCGAGCGCGGTGTGCGCAGCGGCAGGGTCACACTGATGCCGTCCTTGCTGATGGTGAAGATTTCGACTTCTTTCCTGGCGCGCGCGGCTTTGCTCTTGCCGCCACTCGGGTTGCTGATGGCCTGATGCGTCTGGTTCAGCACTTTGAGGGCGAGGCCGTAGACGATTTCCTGAAACGCCGGATCGTCCTTGAAGCTGGACAGGATGCGGCTGATCGAAAACTGGCTGCTCAGGTCTTCGAGGGCGGCGATGTCGGCGGCCTCGGCGTCCTTCAGACGCTTGAGTTCGCCCATCAGCTCGTAGGCCTTGTCGTCATCGAAGCTGTCGTGAGCCTGACGGATCGCGGTGCGCAGCTCGCGGATCTGGTCGCTCTCGCGGCTCGACTGAAACGCGTCCAGCACCATCTCGCTGATGATTTTGGCTTGTGGAAGGTGTTGTGAAAGATTGATGGAGTTTTCGTATTCCGCTTTGGACGATTCGGTGACTACGGATTCAGCGGTGTTGAAATCGGACATTGAAATTTCACTACTTTTTAACTTGAGTTGAGATGAGAAAGCGCGAGGTCTTTTTCAGGCCGCCTAATTTAGGGGAGCAGGGCGGCGTTGTCACGGAGCAACGGGCCGATGGTCTCAACTATTTGTCCGCGTGGTTACGATTCATCGACTGCGCCAGCCATTGCTCGGCGGTTTGCTGATCGACCGGCAAGGAAAAGTGGAACGTCGCACCGCGTCCGGTGACATCCACCAACTGAATCTGGCGGCCATGCAGTTGCAGGATGCGGTGCACGATGCGCAGTCCCAAGCCACCGTCGCGTCGTGAGCCGCCGATATTGAACGGGCGCAGGAACAAACCTTCGCGCAGTTCGGGCGCGATGCCGGGGCCGGTGTCGCTCACGGTCACGTCGACGCCTGAGCCCTGGAACTTCAGGTCGAGTTCGATCTCGCCACCCTGAGGGGTATGGCGCAAAGCGTTGTCCACCAGATTGGTCAGCACCCGTTCGATCAGTCCCAGGTCAGCCCAGACGGTGGGCAGGTTCGGTACGAAACCGGCCTTGAGTTCGACCTGCCGCGCTTCGGCGCTGAGTTCGAATTTCTGGAAGATGTCCTGCACCAGATCGATCAGGGAAAAGCGCTCCAGCACCGGCTGCACAAAACCGTGTTCCAGGCGCACCAGTTCCAGCAGCGATTGCGCCAGCCCGCCGACCTTGCGGCTTTGATCGAGGGCGATGCCCAGGTAACGCCGCCGATCTTCGGGGGACAGCGTGGTGTCCTTGAGCGACAGGGTTTCCAGATAGCCATGCAGCGAGGCCAATGGCGTGCGCAGGTCGTGGGAAATATTGGCCACCAGTTCGCGGCGCTCCTGATCCTGACGAGTCAATGAACGCCACTGCTCACCGAGACGGTTTTGCATGTGCCGGAAGGTGGCATCGAGTATGGCGATCTCATCCGCATCAGTGCTTTTGTCCACCGGTGTCGACGTGGCGGGCAAGGGGGGCGGCGCACCGTCGATGTCGAAGCGGCTGACGGTATCGGTCAACCGTCGCAGTGGCCGGGTGATCAGGTTGAACGCGGTGAGACCGGCAATCAGGCACAGCAACGCGACCACGGCGATGGACAGCAACGCCGTGTTCAGCGCGGCGCTGGTGGCGCCGCGTTCGGCGTAACGGTCGTGTTCCTCGCTGAGCAACACCACGTACAGATAGCCGGCGGCTTTGCCATTGACCTGCAATGGCGCGGCGCTGAAGACCTTGCGCCCATCGACGCTGCGCGGGTCATCGCCGAGGATTGGCAGTGGCTGGCCGTTGAGCAGTTGGCGGATCGGCGCGAGGTCGACGTTGTCTCGCCGCATCCGGCCCTCGGGCGCCGCGTTACCGACAATGCGTCCCTCGGTATCGAGCAGATACACCTCGACACTCGGGTTGACCAGCATCAGTTGGCTGAACAGTTCCCGCACGGCGCCAGGCATCAAACCGTTGCTGTCCATCAGTACCGTGTCATGGGCGATGTGTCGCGCCAGATCCCGCGACAGCCCTTGCACCACCTCCAGCTCATGCATCTGGCTGGAACGCACTTGCAGCCATGCCGATGTACCACCGCACACCAGCAACAACACGGCGAATACCAGCGAGAGGCGCTGCGTCAGGGTCAGTTTCATGGCTGCTCGATACCGAATTTATAGCCGCGGCCCCACACGGTGAGGATGCGCGAGGGTTGCGCCGGGTCTTTTTCGATCTTCGCCCGCAGGCGATTGATGTGGGTGTTGACGGTGTGTTCGTAACCTTCGTGGCTGTAACCCCACACGGCGTTGAGCAGGTCCATGCGCGAAAACACTTTGCCCGGTTGCCGGGCGAAGAAATACAGCAAATCGAACTCCCGTGGCGTGAGGTCCAGTCGCTGAGCATCGAGGGTGACTTCGCGGGTGATCGGGTCGATGCTCAGGCCGTCGAGGCTCAGGCGACCGGCATCCATTTTCAGGTTGCGCGCCATGGCATCGACCCGGCGCAGCAGGGCTTTGACCCGCGCGACCAGCTCCAGCATCGAGAACGGTTTGGCGAGGTAGTCGTCGGCGCCCAGTTCCAGGCCAAGAATGCGGTGCAATTCGCTGGAGCGGGCGCTGGTGATGATGATCGGTGTGTAGCGCGCCATGGCACGGGCGCGGCGGCAGATTTCCAGACCGTCGACGCCCGGCAGCATCAGGTCGAGGACCAGCGCATCCCAGTGCCCTCGCTCCAGCAGGCGCATGCCCTCATCGCCGTCGGCGCTGTGTACAACGTCGTATTGCTCATCGCGCAGATGCAGGCAGATCAGGTCGGCGATGTGTTGGTCATCCTCGACCACCAGGATGCGTTTGGTTTGTTCCATGGAGCTCAATCCTTCGGCGCAATGAGCGCATTGTGCGGGTTTTCCTCAAGGCGAGTTATCACGAATTCGTTAACTTCCCGTGAGGATTTGGCGATCAACCCAAGCCTAGGCTGTGTTCCAAGACAGGTACCTGAAATTTTGGAGACGGCCATGTTTTCACGGCGGCAGATTCTCGTAGCGGGCGGCGGGCTGGGGCTTGCAGCCCTGGTAATCGGTGTATTGCCAAAATTGTCGACTGACGTACCGCTGATCAGCGAGGCACAGGCTGATGAAGCCTTTGAAGTGACTCACAGCGACAGCGAATGGCACTCGATCCTGACTGACGAGCAGTACCGGATCCTGCGTGAAGAAGGTACCGAACGCGCCTACTCCAGCCCTCTGAACAATGAACATCGCGCGGGCACCTTTGCCTGTGCCGGGTGCGATCTGGCGCTGTTTTCATCCGCGACCAAGTTCGACAGCCACACCGGTTGGCCCAGTTTCTGGGCACCGCTTGAACAGGCCGTGGCCACGCGCCAGGACCGCTCCTTCGGGATGGCTCGCGAAGAGGTTCACTGTCGACGCTGTGGCGGTCATTTGGGACATGTTTTCGATGACGGGCCGCAACCCACCGGGCTGCGTTACTGCATGAATGGCCTGGCGATGACCTTCAACGCTGTGGCGGCCTGAGCCATGGCACGTTTGCGCTCTTCACTTCAAACAGGACGACACTATGTGGCTCTTGGTTCTCGCTTATCTCGGTGGTGTGCTGACGATCGTCAGCCCTTGCATCCTGCCGGTTCTGCCTTTTGTCTTCGCTCGCACCGGGCAGCCGTTTATCAAGAGTGGCTTGCCGCTGCTGGCGGGGATGGCGGTCACCTTTGCGCTCGTCGCCTCGTTGGCGGCGGTGGGCGGCGGTTGGGTGGTGCAAGTCAATCAGTACGGTCGCTGGCTCGCGTTGCTGTTCGTTGCACTGTTCGGGCTGACGTTGCTGCTGCCGCGAGTGGCCGAACGTCTGACCCGTCCGCTGGTTTCGGCCGGCAGTCGTCTGTCAGAGGCTGCCGGCCAGGACAATCGCCCGCGTCCCGGCGCTTCGTTTCTGATCGGCGTTGCCACGGGGCTGCTCTGGGCACCCTGCGCAGGCCCCATTCTGGGGCTGATTCTGACCGGCGCCGCGCTGCAAGGGGCAAGCATCGCCACCACGCTGTTGTTGCTCGCCTACGCGGCGGGGGCCGCCACCTCGCTGGCGGCCGCTCTCCTGCTGGGCGCTAAGGTGTTTGCGCTGATGAAGCGCTCGATCGGCACCGGTGAGTGGATCCGTCGAGGCCTGGGCGCGCTGATGCTGGCCGGCGTGGCGGCGATTGCGCTGGGGCTGGATACCGGAATTCTCGCGCGGCTTTCAACGGCATCCACTGGCGGATTGGAACAGGCTTTGGTCGGCAAACTGTCGGGCAAACCTGCAAGCCCGAACGGCACGATGATGGCGCAGATTCCGGCGCAAGATGACGCGGCCAACGGCAGCATGATGGCCACCGGTGGCGCGATGAAAATGGCCGCAAAGGCCCCGGCAACCTTGCCGGTCGAAGGCCGGTTGCCGCCGCTCGATGGCGCAGTGCAATGGCTCAACTCGCCGCCCTTGGACGCTCAGGCATTGAAGGGCAAAGTGGTGCTGGTGGATTTCTGGACCTACTCCTGCATCAACTGCCTGCGCACGCTGCCCTACGTCAAAGCCTGGGCTGAAAAGTATCGCGATCAAGGCTTGGTGGTCATCGGCGTACACGCGCCGGAATTCGCCTTCGAGCGCGATGTCGGCAATGTCACCAAAGCCATGAAGGAACTGGGCATCAACTACCCGGTGGCCATCGATAACGACTACAAGATCTGGCGCGCCTTCAATAACGAATACTGGCCCGCACATTACTTTGCTGACGCTCAGGGACGGATTCGTTACCACCACTTTGGCGAAGGGGCTTACGCCGAGTCGGAACGCGTCATTCAGCAACTGTTGCGTGAAGCCGGTTCGAAAACCGTCGCCGATGGTTTGATCAATGCCGACGCCAAAGGCGTGCAACAGGCGCCGGACATGAACGAAGTGCAATCGCCGGAAACGTATATCGGCTACCAGCGTGCAGAACATTTCGTGCCGCAACTCAGCGTTGTTCCAGACAAAGTTTCGGCCTACACCCCACCGCCCCATCTGGCCCTGAATGACTGGAGTCTCGGCGGCCAATGGAACGTCGGTGCCGAACGCGCCACTGCCGGTGCAACGGCCAGCCGCATCGTTTACCGCTTCCATGCCCGCGACCTGCATCTGGTGCTCGGGCCGGGTGCGGATGGCAAACCGGTGCGTTTCAAAGTGTCGATTGATGGTCAGGCACCGGGTCAAGCGCACGGCGTCGATGTCTCCCCGGATGGCTCTGGCCAGGTCACTGAACAGCGCTTGTATCAGTTGGTGCGCCAGTCCGGCGGCGTGAAGGATCGAACTTTCAGCATCGAATTTCTCGACCCCGGCGTGTCGGCCTACGCCTTTACCTTCGGTTGATCAGGAGTCACGGACATGAAAAATCAAATGAGCTGGCGTCGAGTGTTGTTGGGTGTCGCGGTGGCCGGGGTGATCGGCCAATGTTCAGCCTTCTCCTTTGGCGGCGAAGACGCGGTGGTCATTCCACCGCCCACCCTCGACGAAGTCACACAGGCTCACAGTGAAACCGCTGTATTCGCGGGCGGTTGTTTCTGGGGCGTTCAGGGTGTTTTTCAGCATGTAAAAGGCGTGCAGAAAGCGGTTTCGGGATACGCCGGTGGCGCGGCCAATACCGCTGAATACGAGCGAGTCAGCGGCGGCGATACCGGCCACGCAGAATCGGTGCAAGTCACCTTCGACCCGACGCAGGTCAGCTATGGCAATCTGTTGCAGATCTACTTCTCGGTGGCGCACAACCCGACCGAACTCAATCGCCAAGGCCCGGACAGCGGCACTCAATACCGTTCGGCACTGTTCCCGGTCAACGCTGATCAGCAAAAGGTCGCGCAGGCCTACATCACTCAACTCGACGCGGCCCATGTCTTCAGCAAACCCATCGTCACCAGGCTTGAAAGCTACAACGGCTTCTACCCGGCGGAGGACTATCACCAGGACTTCCTGACCGAGCACCCGAGCTACCCGTACATCGTGATCAACGACATGCCGAAAGTGGCGCAGTTGAAGCAGTTGTTCGGGGAGCGATATCAGGAGAAACCGGTGTTGGTAAAGAGCGGTTCCTGAATCATTGAGCGCCCAAAGACGGGCGTTGTGCCTGAAGCGTTCGCAGCAGCCAATAGAACTTCAGCGAGCGGGTGCTGATCAGTCCGCAGACAAAACCGGACGCTGCGGCCTTGAGCAACAACATGTCCGCAGCCGTGCTGTGTTCCGGGTGCACGTCATCCTGATAGCCGAAGTAGTAGTTCACCGCAAAAAACAGCAACAACAACATCAGCGCTTTCCAGGTGCCCGGCACAACCAATCCGGTTTCCGGGTCGTCGAGCTTCACGCCCTCGCGGGAAAAAATCAGCCATGCCGACAGGGCGCCGAGGGTCAAAGCGATAAACCAGCCGCCCAGCGTAAAACCGGGATCAACTGACAGGTTCAGCGAAAACAGCGACCAGACCAGCAGCGCCAATGGAGTCGACAGTAGAGATAACCGGCTCTCGTGCTGAGGCTTGCGAGCCTTCAGGCCGTAATACATCAGGATCACGAAAACCACGTAAACCCACAGCGGGGTGTTTTGCAAAATGGCGAGCATCGCGCAGCGTCCGTGCTGGAAAAAGGAGGATCATAGCCGTTGTCATCGTGCTTGACGGTTATTTCAATCGCGGGCGCTCCATGACAATCAGCGACGTTTCAAACCCCAAACTGTCGGTAATGCCTCGCGCGAAGCCGATGATCTGCCCGTAGTACAGCGCGACAGCGGTGCATTGAGAGTTTTCGATCAGCTGCGCAAAGGACCCGCGGGAACCTGTTTGATGGTGCCGGGAGTCAGGGTCTGCCCCATGCCCGCATCGCGAATTCGACGAAGCGCCGCAGCTTGGGCAGGCGATAGCGATCCGGGGCATACAGCAGATGTAACGGGCGGCTGGGCGGTTGGTAGTCGGGGATTACCGTGATCAGTCTGCCATCGCGCAGATCCTGCTCCACCAACGCATCGGGCAGCATCACGATGCCCATGCCGTTGCGCGCCGCCTGATGCAGGCCGGCGGAGCTGTTGATCAGCATCGGCCCGCTGACGTCGACCATGATTTCGCCGTCCGGGCCGCTGAGGCGCCAACGTTTTTCCACCGATTGCCAGTCATCCCCGGTGGGGTAGGCGAAGGACAGACAGTCATGCTGTTGCAGGTCTTGCGGCGTCAGCGGCATGCCGCGCCGTGCCACATAGTCGGGCGACGCGCAGACCGTCAGGGTGTAATCGATCAATGGCCGCGCAATCAGGTTGGACTGCTCGAAGTTGCCCAGCCGGAAAGCGACGTCGAGGCCGTTTTCCAGCAGATCCGGGCGGCTGTTGGTCAGCACCACGTCGAGTTTGACCTTTGGCCATTGCAGGGAAAACTCACTGAGCGCCGGGGCCATGCGTTCAACGCCGAAGGTCAGCGGAGCTGTGATGCGCAAGATGCCGCGGGGTTCGTCCAGAGCCTGCTCGGCGAGACGCTCGGAGTCCGCCACCAGCCCCAACACATCCAGGCAACGCTGGTAGTAAACGCTGCCGAACTCGGTCAGTCGCTGGCGCCGGGTGGTGCGTTGCAGCAGTTGTACGCCGAGCCGTTGCTCCAGTGCTCGCAGATGATTGCCGACCATCGTCGTCGACATGTCGCACTGCAACGCGGCTGCCGTCATGCTCCCCGCTTCGACGACTTTGACGTAGACGCTCATCGACTGGAACAGATCCATTATCAAGCTCTGCTTTTAAATGATTTAAGTTTTACCGAGTTTATCCAGTTCTGGTGGCTAACCATACTGCAAACACACCGACCTTCACTGGAGTTTGAAGTCATGACCGCCGCCCTGATGAACACCTACCAACCACTGGCCCTGAGTTTCACTAAAGGACTGGGCACCCGACTGTGGGATCAGGCCGGCCGCGAGTATCTGGATGCGGTCGCTGGTGTGGCGGTGACCAATGTCGGCCACTCGCATCCACGGATCGTTTCGGCGATCAGCGAGCAGGCCGGTCTGCTGCTGCACACCTCCAACCTGTACAGCATCGACTGGCAGCAACAGCTTGCAAAACGGCTGACGGAGCTGTCGGGAATGGAGCGGGCGTTCTTCAACAATTCCGGGGCCGAGGCCAATGAGACGGCGCTGAAACTGGCGCGGTTGTATGGCTGGCGCAAGGGAATTGAGCAACCGCTGGTGGTGGTGATGGCCAACGCTTTCCATGGCCGCACTCTCGGCACGTTGTCCGCCAGCGATGGCCCGGCAGTGCGCCTGGGCTTCAATGAATTGCCGGGGGATTTCGTCAAAGTGCCGTTCGGTGATCTGGCGGCACTGGAGTACATTCAGCGCAAGCACGGCGAGCGGATCGTGGCGATTCTGGTCGAGCCGATTCAAGGCGAGAGTGGCGTACAACTCGCGCCACCCGGTTACCTCAAGGCCCTGCGCGAAATCTGTAATAGCCACGCCTGGCTGCTGATGCTCGATGAGATTCAGACAGGCATCGGCCGCACCGCCCAGTGGTTTGCTTTTCAGCATGAGGGCATCGTTCCGGACGTCATGACGCTGGCAAAAGGCTTGGGCAATGGCGTGCCGATTGGCGCTTGCCTGGCCCGGGGCCGGGCGGCAGATCTATTCACCCCGGGCAGCCATGGCAGCACGTTTGGCGGTAATCCGTTGGCTTGCCGTGTTGCTTGCACGGTGCTGGATATCATCGAAGAACAGGGGTTACTGGAGAACGCCCGTATTCAGGGCGAGCGGCTGTTAACTCGGTTACGCGCAGAGCTGGCGGACAACCCCAATGTGCTGGCCATTCGTGGGCAGGGCTTGATGATCGGTATCGAACTGAAACAGCCGATTCGCGATCTGACATTGATCGCTGCGCGCGATCACGGGCTGCTGATCAACGTCACGCGCGGCAAGACCATACGGCTGCTGCCGCCGCTGACGATTGATGAGCGGGAGGTGGATATGATTGTCAGAGGTGTGGGGCAGGCGGTGGGGCTTGATTCTTAGTAGTGATATCTGCACATGACGATACAAATTTGGCCTTCCGCGATTGTATACCGTTCTCGGTCAACGGCTTGTTTTCAGACACTGCATTTCCTTCAGAACTGAGCTGCTTGCGCCAGTTGGACAAAGACATTTCGCTGACCCCTTCGCGCCGGGAAACCTCGGCCATCGACAGGTTCAGCGGGGGAAGCAGCATCTTAAGTAATGCGGCTCTGCGTTCAGGTGAATAGTACGGCACGACCAGTCTCTTTCCGCCCCCGATATGCTTTTTTTGGAGAAACCGGAGAGGCGAAAACTATCCTGACACCGGGGGAGAGTGGTCCCTTGCGGCTGCGGGGTATGGCTGATGTCATGCCTTATCCTTGGCTTTCAAATAGCTGGATTTCTTGCTTTCGGGTCATGCGGATTGTGGTTTGTTCTCCAGTTCCTCCTCACGCTTGGCGATAGCTGCTGCCAACTCAGGAGAGCGTTTGGCCCACTGCTCAGCCGGCAGTGGTTTCGACCATTCTTTTATAGCCGGGGCGTTCAAGTCAGGTGGCGGAACCAGCTTGCGTTCTTGCAAATAAAACCCCAAAGGAGCACCTAAAAAGACAGTGAAGAAAACATCTTTAATTGCAGATTTAAAGTCTCCCTTGGCTGCGGATTTCAATGCGTCGAACAAAATACTAATGGTCCAGCCGATCAAGCCTTTTTGGCTGTTCTCACCCTCAAAATTGCACTTCGGAACGGCTTCCGGCCCAACCTCCATGTAGCTGCGCATGCACTCCCACAGACACATGGCCGTTTCGCCGCCACCGCAACTGAATCCCAAGCTGAAGTCTCGTTCTTTTTCGGGTGCATCGGGATCGGGATTGCGAAAGCCTACGACCAATAGGCCTTGAGTAGTTTTACCGTGCTGACCGACGGAGTGCATTGCTACCGCTTGAGCAGTAACCTGCTCCCAAGGGACGATCCAGTAACGGCCGTCATCGAATGGCACGCAGACCTCTCGGCGCTGGCGGTTGAAGCGAACAGGGAGAGGGACCGGGCGGCTCAACATGTAGATGAAAAAAAAATTGGCATCCCACAGAAACACATGAACCCATACCAGTAAGCAGCATTCAATCCGTCAAAACCCACTGCCTGGGTCAACCATATAAAAATAAGCAGTACGGGCCAAAGCACCATGACGAAAGAGCCAATGCTGTAGGAGCCAATGTCAAGAAATACCTCGTTCTTGCGCCAGATCGTGTTGAGGACATCCTTGGGCGTTTGTCCTGTCGGAACGGCCAGTGGTGCCAGGTAATCCTCTCGTGAGAGCGGTCCGTTGCGGCTACCGAGTTTGGCTGAGTTCATGCCTTATCCTTGGGGTTCAAATAACGCGAATTTTGTTGTGGCCCTAGTCGGTGGATGCTGGCCCGGTCAAGCTCAGGGGTTGGCTCTCCTGGACGTAAAATAATGATTTCACCATCTGGGCTCAATAACCCGCCATTAGGCGATAGGGTATAGGCTTGGCCCTTTGAGCCGCCGATGGTAGCACCTACACCGGCAAGTAGTGCCACGGGGCTGAGATAGCACAGTCGCAAGGACAAACGGGTGAGGGGCTGTGGGAAACTCCCGCTCAGGCGCAAACCCTGGCCTGCGTCCACGGGTATCCAACTACACCGGCCCCCGGTGTCAGGATAGTTGTCGCCTCTCCGGTTTTTCCAAAAAAAGCATATCGGGGGCGGAAAGAGACTGGTCGTGCCGTACTATTCACCTGAACGCAGAGCCGCATTACTTAAGATGCTGCTTC
>NZ_CAXAPN010000017.1:0-130897 GCF_963971015.1 Pseudomonas sp. RA_15y_Pfl2_54 | reverse complement strand
GGTCAGTGTCAGTCGACGTCCTTGCAGTAACGAACTGACACAACTCATCAGTGATGTCAGGCGGCGAGAATGGATAGAGGGCAGTGCTTGAGCGAGCGCTCTGTGCAAAAATCGGATGGCTTGCATGGGTTCGGTTTCTTGTATTTGTGTGGTGCAAACCAAGTTGCCGACTCATGCAGGCCTCTTCAATATTCCAACTTCTTGATTTTCTGTAAGAAAAATCGGGGATCCCTCAGGGGCAGACTACGTTTTCGGAGCACTTTCTAAACGTGGTCTGTCCCTGAGGGATCCCGTTGCCCTGGGTCAAAGTCGACAAGGGCTACCGATTTCACGACCCAAACGGTGAACTGAAGCTGGCCGACCTGTTCGGCAATCACAGCCAGTTGATCGTTTACCACTTCATGTTTGCCGAGGATTGGGAAGAAGGCTGCCAGGGCTGCTCGTTTCTGTCCGACCACATCGACGGCGCCAATCTGCACCTGGCCCACCACGACATCGCTGTGGTCGCGGTTTCCCACGCACCGTTTGAACAGTTCCAGGCCTTCAAGCAGCGCATGGGTTGGAAATTCGACTGGGTGTCGTCAGACGGTTCCGATTTCAACTACGACTTTGGCGTGTGTGCCCGCGCTGAAGATGTCGCTGCAGGAAAGGCTACGTATAACTACGAAAAGACTGACAGTGCCGAGGAAGAAATGCCCGGCCTGAGCGTGTTTTATCGTGATGCAAAAGGAGACATTTTCCACACCTACTCAACCTATGCCCGAGGCCTGGACATGCTGGTGGGTGCCTACAACTACCTCGACCTCACGCCCAAGGGCAGGAATGAGGAGGAGATCATGGAGTGGGTGCGGCATCATGATCGATATGAAAATGAAAAAGCCTCGAGTTGCTGCCACCAGAGATAATCAGCAAATTAAAGGAAAGGCAGCGGCCGGCAATACCGCCCGCTGCATCGTGGATGCCTGGAATACGCATCACCATCTAATAGTTGAATTTTGTTTTGACCTGTTCGCCTTCGCGATAAGACAGGACAAAGGACTTCCATGGTTCACCGCGCTTGACTGCGTTAGCCTGTAACTCGCCTACAAGACGCAGAATTTTCGCATCATTTATGTCGGTCTCGACGTTCCAGTCCTCCACGCCGTCTTTCTCAACGCCCAGTTCCGTCTCAATGTATCCCTCCCCCAACACCACACCGTAGCTGAATGCATCGTAGCCATGAACGATACCGGCTTCGACTTCCTGGAAAATTTCCTGGACGATTTTTATATCTTCAGTAATCACTATATAACCTCCGGAATTTGATGGGGCTCGTTTTTAAAGACTACGGTTTTAGCCTTCCCATCAACTATGTAAGTAACTCTCATCGCGTCAGGACGGACTGAGCCTGGGTCTTCACGCACGAACCTGACGGTTGTTACACCCACTGTTTTTGATGGATCGTCGAGCGCTTCCTTCACTCTATTCTCATAGAACACTTTGTAGGCTGAATTGTTGAAATTTTTGTCCTGAGGAAAAAGATTGTATTTATCGCATGTCCCGCCATTGCTACATGCCTGAACATGCCCACCCACGTCGGTGTCACGGCCTTCTTTACCAGCCTCCGTCTGCCTGGAATCCCGAGGCACTTTCTCTTTGGTCGGGGTGAACGTCAGCTCTTCTACCATACCCTTACTGTTGGTCGTAAAGGTATTGCCATTATCCAGCTCATACCGGGTGTTGGGGCTTCTCGCAGCAGGGTTGTTAAGCAGTTCATATTCATGACTGCCTTTGACGGATTTCGCAGTCTCGACTTTTACCACCGCCTCGACATGAGGCTTCGGCACGTCGGTGTGCACAGGCGCAACAGTTGGTTTGACCGGTGGCCCGTCAACCCATCCCTTGCCCGATGTATCGCCGAATTCATTTGCCCAACCCGGGTGTTTGGGATCAATCGGATCGGTAAGTTTACCGCCTGTGGTTCCCTTTCCACCCGCGACACTGAAGACCTTGCCAGTGACACTGCCTGCCATGTTAGCCGCAGTGCCCAAGGCGATGTTCAGCAGAGTAGTGGCGCCGCGTACATAGATGTCGCCCTGCTGTTCGGTCGCTCCAGCGGCAAACATCGTTTTAAAGGTGTTATCACTGTGCTCTAGCCAGTCTTTGTCCTCACCGCTCAGTTCACTGGCAATGCCTTTGGAAATTGCGTCTTTGGCCGCGTCTATTTTGTCGCCAAACAACTTGGCGATCAGAACATTTCCTGCAAGACCAAGGGCCATTTTTGCCGGGCCCATCGCTGCCTGGATACCCAGAGCCAGCAACTGGGCCTGCTCCTTGGGCAGTCCGTCCATGAAGCTCTGCAACCGCTCAGTCTCAGCCAATAACTTGCCGCCGGGGGTGCCTGGTTGCAAATCCTTGAGCAAGGTGGTCAGGTTTTTTTTGTCGTTATCACGGTACTTGTTAACGTCCGGATTCCCCGGTTTATCACCATCAGCACCACACCCGCCTGAGTCGCTGCACCTGGCAAATTCGGCAAACACCTTCGCGTATTTACGGATGACCGCGACATCCTCCGGTTTCAGATTATTGATATCTCCCGGCTTCCCGCCATTTCGAACCAGATTTTTCGCGATGTTGAGGGCCAGGTCATCACCAAGATCCTTGCGCGCTGTCTCAGGAACTTCATCCAGCGATACCCGCTGTGCCTGAAGATTATTCCAGGCTTGACCGACAACGTTGACCGGTCCGGTAATCAGACTGAGCGCAGCCTCAAAGGAACCTTGAGTAGCGTCCGCGTAGTTCTCTATCTTGTCGGCCCAGGCCTTCAATGTGCCGGAAGGATCCGCTACCGCCTCAAGCGAGGACTTACTCACGTACAGATCGGTACGAGACTCCTTATCCTTGGTAATTTCGTAGCCCTTGTCGACATCACGGTTCAACCCGACAGTCGAATCCTTGCCAGTCTCGGCGTCCTGGCGAACCACAATTTCCCCGGCCCCGACAGTGCCTCGCACAATCTGCTCGCGATCCTTGTCGTACTTCCAGCCACTGACGCTCCAGCCGTTCTCGCCCTCCTTGCCTTTGCCCGTCTGGCTGGCGTCCTGAGCGCCATTGCCTTTACCCGCCGTGTAACTGCCGCCGACGTTCAGGTAGTAGCCATGTTCCTTGTCTGAACCGGCAATATCACTAAAGCCCAGAGTGCCGGTATCCAGTTTCAGATTGCCGTTGTCGGCAGCGATCAGCGCACCGTCCAGTTGAGTGTGATTTTCGGTGCGGATATCAACCTTGTTTTTACCGGTGATGGTGGTTTGCTGTTCGATCCAATTGGTCTTGCCCGTTGTCTGGCCGTAGCCCACCGAACCGCTGACGCCAGCGCCCGGACCAATAGTGGCAGTAACGCTGATATCAAACTCTTTGCCCTTCACCTTTCCGGTGTCGGCTACAGAAGACACATTGAGGTCACCACCCACGCGACCATTGACCTCATCGCCGCGCAGTGTTGCACCGGCGATATTGGTGTCCTTGCCGCTGGTGAAGCCCAACCGGTCTCCGGCGTAGAGGTAAGCCTCTTGCTGCCGCTCGCCCTCGCGCTCCAGATTGCCTTTGCCCATGCTGACACTGGCGTAGACACCAACACCCTCGGAACCAAAGACCAGCCCCACTTCACCGCCACCGTTGTGCCGGTTACTTGTGCTGTCGCTGTCGTTCTGTGCCGAACGAATGTTCAGATCGTTGAAGGCGTTGAGTTCGATATCCCGGTGGGCGGTGACCTGTGTGCCGATCAGATTGAGATCGTGGTCAGCTTGTAGATTGACATCCCGGCCAGCGCCCAGTTGAGTGGGCGTAGAAGAGCCACGTGTCCCGTCTTCAGTGGCTACGCCGTAGCTGCCACCGATGCCGATCTTGAAGCCGCCGCTGGTGCCGCCATGAATGCCGCCCCAGCTGTCGCGCTGGGTGCTGTCCTGGCTGACAGCGCCTTTGGCGACATCGAAGGTGACGTCACGACCGACGACGTTGATGTCACGTCCTGCCTGGAACTTCGATCCCTTTACCGTTACATCATTCTTCGCATTCAGGCTCAGATCGTGGCCTGCATTCAGCGTCGAAGATCGGTTGCTTTGCTCGATAGTTTGCTGACTGCTGCTCTGTTTGCTGTTACCGAACTTGACGTCCGCTGTCGGTCCGGACAGGAACTGGCTGATGCCGTCCACAGCCTTGAGGGTGCTTGAGCCCTTGCTGACGTTATCCTCACCTTTGCCCGCACCATTGACGGCGTCTTTCGTCTGGCCATAGTTGTGATCAATGCGCACGCCCAGACCGTTGCGCTCGGTTTCGCGCTGCTGTTCCACCAACAGGGTTTCACGGCCGGCGTCGATGTTGATATTGCGGTCGGCATTCAGTTCGATATCGTTATTGGCCGCCAGATCCGAGCCGCTCTGATTGATATCGCGCTTGGCGTTGATGGTCAGATCCTGACCTGCACTGATCTGGCTGGCAGCGCCGGTTTGCTGTTCACGTCGATTTTTTTCCTTGAGCCCATCGACGCCGGCAAAAACGCCCACGCCATTGTCATCACTGGAAAAGCCGATCCCCGTCTGTTTGGACTTCGACCACGCGTGCTCGGCACTTTCATTGGCAGCGGCCATAACGTTGACGTCCCGGCCCGCGTCCATGCTGACGTGACGGCCGGCATCGATACCGCTACCCACCACATTGATATCGCGCTCGGCACTGAGGATCGTGTCACGGCCGGCCGTGACCAGGCTGCCCACGCTGGTGTTACCTTCACCCAGCCGCCCTGCTTCTTTGGCCGAAGAAAGGGAAAGGAAGCCACCCGAGACCGAAAGACCGGTTTTCTTTTTATAGGCTTCGCTTCGGCTGTAGTCCGTGTCATTGGCCGAAATCAGATTGATGTCGCCGGTGTCATCCACCAGACCGGCACGGAACTCGACATCGTTGCCCGCTGTGGCAGTGCTGGCCTGCAACAGGAAGTCTTTACCTGAAGCGACGACGACGTCGTTGCCTGCTTGCAACTCGCTAGCGACCTGACTGGTGCTGGAGTTGACCGCACTTTTGCCACTTTTGGAGAGACCGAAGGAGCCCTTTTTAGTGGTCTTGCTGAAATCACTGTGTTCGTCAGTCGCCGAGAGCACCGAGATATCGTTCATCGCGCCCAGAACCAGATTGTTTCCGGCTTTCAGCTGACTACCGATCACCGTGACATCACGACCGCCGTCCAGAGAAACGCCGCCCTTGTCCGTCTGGCTGGCGTTTACGGTCAGGTCGTGCCCGGCCTCCACAACCGAGGCCACATTGGTGCTGTCGTAACTTTCACTCTCGGTGGTTTTGCGACGTCCGTGCGATCCATTTTTCTTCTTGTAGTAATAGGATGAATTTTCATCCTCGGCAGAGCCGATGGCGATGTCCTGAACGGCTTTGAGGCTGACATCATCTTCGGCCTTGATCCGGCTGGCGATAATGCCCAGATCGTTACCTGCTTTCAGGGCAATGTCCCGGCCGGCGTTCAATACCGACGACTGTTGCGTGATGCTATGGGTTTCAGTTGCGCGCTTTTTGCTGCGCGAGACGTAGTCACTCTCGTCGGCGGCCGAAGTAATGACAATGTCATGGCCTGAATCGACGCTGAGATCGCGCTTGGCATCCAGTCGACTGGCCACAATCGCCACGTCACGATCTGCAGTGATCGACAGATCCCGCCCGGACGTCACTTCAGCGCCGTGCTGCGTAATTGTCTGATTGAGGAAAATGCTACCCCGCGCGTCCGTGTAGCGATTCTGAACCGAAGTGATATTCACATCGCGACCAGCACCAAGCGTCATGTCCCGACCGCTTTGCAGCACGCCGCCGATGTTGTTGATGTCCCGCCCGGCGTTCATCGTCAGATCATTGGCCGCTTCGATCCGTGCAGCGTTGTCCAGGTAGTCGCGGTGCAACAGGTTGCCGCGACCGGCCAGGTCGAAGCCGGTCACGTCGCGCTGGTTGATCACGCTGCCGTTGGTAGCGGTCAGGCTGACATCCTTGCCCGAGATGATGCCGCCGGACTTGTTGATGATGTCGTTGCCGGCCTTGAGCGTCAGGCGTTCACCGGCTTCGATCAGTCCGGTGTTGGTGAGGTTATTGCCAGCCTCGGCCGAAAGGTTATTGGAGGCTCGTAGCGTGCCGGCGTTATCGAGGTTGCCGCCGGCGATCAGAGTGACATCACCGCCCTGAATCAACGCCCCGTTTGGCGCCAAACGATTATTCGCCTGCGCCAGATACAGCACGGGCACCAGCACTTTTTCGCCGTTCACTTCGTGCTCTTCGAGCCAGACGATGTCGTGGGTCAACGCCGCCACTTGTTGCGCGGTCAGGGTGACGCCCATCGAGAGGTTGAGCTGATCCTTGCTGGCGATGGCGTTGTTCATCAGATACTTGAACATCGCCTGGTCGGAGGTTTGACCGTCGATGAAGCGTTGGCCGGTGCGCTCTACGACCGCCTGCTGGATCATCCGTTGTTCGAAGAAGCCGTCGCCCAGTCGCTTGGCGCTGTTGTCCGGGTCGTAGCCGAGTTTTTGCAGCAGGTAATCCGAGCTCTCGAACTTCTTGAGGTCAGTGAGTACCGGGTTGGTTTCGATCAGGTATTTGTGCGGGTTGGAGCGCACGCTTGTATCGGGCAGGCCCTGTACTCGAGGCACATTGAAAGAAACGTTGCCACGATTGGGCAGTTGCACGCCGACTGGCCCGTCAGTGGCAGTGGTGCCGACGTTGAATTGGGCGGTTTTGTCGTTGAGGTTCACCGATGCGCCACTGGCAAGCGCCAGATCGCGCTTTTTCACCGAGACTGGGTCATTGGCGTCAAACTGGAAGTCGGCCGCCTGACGGACCGGCATGCCGTCCGAACGTTGGGCGGTAGTGCCGGAAATGGAGCCGACGGTCCATGTCGGGGCTGGCGCAGTGACTTGTTCGCTACCACCTTTTCCGCTGAGTCGGAACATGCCGTTGTCACCCACCGGCAGACTGAAGCCGGGTAATGTCAGCGGGTTGACCTGTTGCTGGGCGAGGTCGGGTGGCAGTTGGCTGTTGAGGCTGATTACGGTGGTTTTACCAGTACCGCTCGCGTCAGTATCAGCGCTTCGAGAGGTGCCGGGTGCGCCCGCGCTGTAGGCTTTTTCAACGCCGTTACTGATCTTGTTGGTGGCGTTGATGGTGACGTTTCCGGCGGCCTGAATGATGGCCGAGGCGAAGCCTGAAGGGGCGGAAGTGACTATTTTTTCATCGAAGGCTGCATTTTTTATGAAGTCAGGAGCTTCGGTTCGGATACCGTTCGAATACAACGAGTCGCCGAAACTAACCGCCTTGTACCGAGGGCCAGTGTAGCTTCCCAGATACAGTACAACGGGCCCGATTATTTGATAGTAATCGTTCTCATTCTTTGATCCCTGCTTCACTTCCCGAGAAGTTACTCTCGAATCAACCTCGTTAGCATTCCAGAAACGTATATTCTTGTTGTAATCAGCGTCGTTTTGCATGTTGTACATGGCGATTTCACGCCACTGGTTAAGTGATTGACCCGCTGCGATATATCGACGAGATACATAATCGCCTGTGGCAGTACCTGAGTTTTCGAAGTTGGCTACGTCGACCCTAATATTTCCAGAAGCGGCAACGGAAGAGTTCGAGTTCAGAAATGAGCCACCGAACAGATCAAGATTTGTCCCGGAAGTAATTGAGGCAGCCTTGGAACTCTCCCCATCAAGAATACTTACTCTGAATTTTTGCTCCCATACCAATTGCTTTGCAGGCCCTCGGTTACCCAGTAGGTCAACCCAGTTAGCAGGAAGTTGATCGCACGACAAGCAACGCACCCCAATATCCGCCGAATACATCTCGGACACGGTCTTGAACTGATCCCTACGGTTAACAATCGAGTCCGCCTTGATCGAGAAGTCGCTGGTGCTCTCCATCGTCCCGGAAAGGTTCTCCACCGACGCCGCGCGATTACCTGCATCGTCCCGCGCGATATCGATCCCGCCCAAACTGTAAACATCAGACTTTTTGTTGTTGAAACTCCACACTCGAAGCTTCATATCGCCGCCACTGAACAGAAACCCGCCCTGATCGTTCAACAATGACGACGCTGTCAGCTTCACACCCGCGCCGCCCGCTAGGGTGCCATAGTTGTTAATGGCGCTGGCATTGAGGCTCAGGACATTGGCGGCAGTCAGCCGCCCATAGTTGTTCACAACCGCCAACCCACCCCGCGCGCCAACGGTCGTGTTGCCGCTAGCCGCGATACTCCCGGCGCTGCCAATGTTGAGGGTGGAAGCATCCAGTTGCATGTCACCCAGGCTGCTCACTCGGCCATTGCCGCCGTATGCGCCACCGATCTGGAAGTCCATGCTGCCATCACTGGCGATCAAACCATCGTTTGTCCAGTTACCACCGCGCGCCACCAACTGATTCGAAGCCAGCAATTGCCCGCTCGCGGTCTGCACGAAATTACCGACGTTGACCGTCAGGCGCCCGGCCTGAATCACGCTGCTGTTGGTCCAGCTGTCGGCGTTGAGCGTCAGGCCGCCACGGGTCACCAGTGAGCCGCCGGCGTTCATGACGTTGGCCGTCGAGATGCCGAACTCACCTAGGCCGACATGCGTCACCGTACCGCCGGCATTGAGGAAGCTTGGTGCGGCGAGGGTGAAATCGGTGTTGGCGGTTTCCACCAGACCGTTACGGTTATCGAACTGGCTGCCGATCTGGAAACTGGTTTTGCCGCTGGTGCCCAAGGCACGCAGTTTGCCGCTCTGGTTATCGAGATTAGCGGCGCGAATCCCCAGAGTGCTTGCGCTTTCGATCAGGCCGCTACGGTTTGTAAGGTTGCCGTTAACGCCCAACTCGATGGCGCTGCCGCTGACCTGTCCGGCGTTGTTGTTCATCGAACCGGCGTCGACTTTCACCAAGCCTTTGGCATAGATCCCGCCGCCGCTGTTATCAAGTGCATTGCCGCCGGCATTCAGCAGAATGTTGCCGCTGTTGGCGGCGATACGCCCGCCGTCGCTGTAGATACCACCGAGTGCGCGCAGGTCGAGGCGGCTGCCTTCGATCTTGCCGCCCTGGCCGTTGCGCAACACGCCGGTCAGACGGGTTTGCAGCAAACCCTTGAAGCTTGAGAGCACACCGCCACGGCTTTCGAGGCTGGCGGCGGTGAGGGTCAGATCGCCGTTCTGGGCGATGATCTTGCCGCCTTGGTTGTCGATGGCGCCGCTGCCCGCATTCACGGTCAGTGCAGTCATGCTTTGCACGGCACCTTTGCCGTTATTCAGCGCGGCAGCGGTGAGGTTCACCCCGGCATCGCGGCTGGAGATCAGGCCATCGGTATTGTTGTACAGCGTGCCGCCAGCGGTGAGATCCAGTTGGTCTTTGGCCGACACGGTGCCGCTTTGGCTGTTGTTCAGATCACCGCTGGTGAGCAGGCTCAGCAGGGTTCGGCTGATCAATTGTCCGCCGCGGTTGTCGACGCTGGCGGAGCGTTTAATCAGCAGTGGGCCGTTGCTACCAAGCGCACCATTGACGTTGGTCAGGGCACCAAGCAGATCGAGGCTGACGCTGTCATCGCCAACGAGGCTGCCATGGCTGTTGTTCAGTTGTGTGCCGGTGAAGGTCAGGGCTTTTTTCGCGGTGATTCTGCCGCCGCTGTTGTCTAGCGTTGCAGCGCGGACGTCCAGCGTGTCAGCGCTCTCGATCAAGCCGCCGGAAGCATTGCTGAGCGCGCCGCCGGTCAGGGTCAGCGTCTGCTTGCCGCCACTGCTGACGGTGCCATTGCTGTTATCGAGGCTCGCGGCCTTGATGCTCACTTCGCCCTTCGCGCCTACGCCACCGTTGCTGTGGTTGGTCAGCGCACCACTGAGGTCGATGCTGGTGTTGCCGAGCAGGCTGGAAACACTGCCTTGCTGACTGTTGTCGAGATTGCCGCCAGTGATGCTCACGCCATTCCAGCCGGAGAGCAGACCGCTCTGGTTTTTCAGATCCGCCGCAGTAATGGTCAGTTGATCGTTGCTGATCAGGTTGCCGCCACGGTTGTCCAGGCTGCTGCCTTTCAGACTGAAGCTGTTGACGCTGGAAATCTCGCCGTTCTGGTTATTCAGGTCACGCAGGTGGGCAATGCTCAGTAAACCCTTGCTGCTGATCAGGCCGTCCTGGTTATTCAGATCCTGTGCGGTGGCGCCCAGATCGATCGCGACGCCCGCAACACCCACCAGCGTGCCGCCCTGATTATTCAGGCCGGTGCTGTTGAGGTTCAGCTGTTGCGCGGCCTTGATGCTGCCCTTGTTCTGGTTGTTCAGCAGGCCATCGACCTTAACGTCGATATCGCTGTCACTGAGCAAAACACCTTCGCCACTGTTGTCCAGACTCGCCGCGCGAATCTGCAGCGCCGCGGCAGCGATCTTGCCTTTGATCGAGGTCAGCGCGTTGTCGATCTGCAGGGTGAGTTTCTGATTGGTCAGCAGTTGTCCGCCGCTGTTATCCAGCGACTTGGCGAGCAGCTCAAAAGCCTGCTCGCTGGAAATCTCGCCGCCACGGTTGTTCACGTCAGCCAGATTCTTCAACAGCAACTGACCCGGCGCACTGATGACGCCGCCTTGGTTGTTCAAAACGCCGCCGTTCAGATCGACGCTGACATCAGCATTACTGCTGAACAGCTTGCCGCCCTGTTGATCGAGGCCACGAACATTGGCAATCAGTGCGTTGCCCGCACCGATGCTGCCGTTGGTATTGGTCACCTGCCCGGCTGTCACTTGCAGTTGGTCGCCGGCGTAGATCGTTGCCTGACTGTTGTTGAGGTCACCGGTGGTGAGGGTCAGTTTTGTTTTACTGCTGATCGTGCCTTGTTGCTGGTTATCCAGCGCACTGCTGTTGATCGTCAGATCGGAGTCAGTGAGCAGTTTGCCGCCGCGGTTGCGAATGGCGCCGCGAGTATCGACGGTGAGCGCTTTGGCGCTGGAGACGGTGCCGCCATTGTTGTTGAGGCTATCGGCGTTGATCGCCAGAGCCCCTTCGCTGACGACACTGCCCTGCACGTTGTTCAGGTCCGCAGAGAGGTTGATTGCGAGATCTTTCTGGCCGGTCAGACGTCCGCTGTTTTCCAGGGTCTTGCCCGTCAGGGTCAGGCCGCTGTCACCGGACAGCAGCCCCTTGTTGCGGTTGATGACTTCATTAACAGTCAGCGCCAGATTGCCGCCGGCGAGCATGTAGCCGCTGTCGCTGTTGTCGAGCCAGGCGCCGATGAGGCTCACATCAGCCTTGCTCGACAGTTCGCCGCTGCGGTTGTCGACGCGGTCGACGGTGAGGTTCAGCGCTTTTGTCGCGCCCACCAGACCTTCCTGACGATTATCCAGAGACGCCGCTTTGAGCGTCAGGCCGTTGTCGGCAATGACCACGCCGTCCTGATTATCGAACAGACCGGTGACGCTGAAGTCAACGTCGCCGCGACCACGGATTTCGCCATGGGTATTGTCCAGGCTGGCGCTGCGCGCTTCGATGCCCGCTGAGGCGATCACGCCTTTAATGTTGCTCAGGGCACGGTCAACAATCAGCGTGAGCTTTTCGTTGCTCAGCAGCTTGCCGCCGTCGTTGTTCAGGCTTTGAGCATTGAGGCTCCAGGCCTTGGCGCCGGACATTTCGCCTGCATTGTTGTTCACCTCATTGAGGTTCTTGAACAGCAACTGACCCGGCGCATGAATGTTGCCGCGCTGGTTGTTGAGCAGACCGTTGTGCATGTCCAGGGTCAGGTCGGCGTTGCTGAACAACTCGCCGCCGTCCTGCTCCAGCGAGGTGACCGAGACGTCCAGTTTCTCTTGACTGCCGATGGTCCCGCCCGAGTTGTCCAGGTGAGCGGCGGTGAGCAACAGCGTGCCGTCGGTGGCCAGACTGCCGCCCTGACGGTTGATGAACTCGCCGGTGGTCAGCGTCGAATCTGCCTTGGCGCTGATCACGCCGTTGTCACTGTTGTCGAGGCTGGCGCTGGTGAACGTTAGACCTTTTTGCGAGGCGATCAGGCCACCCTGACTCAATACAGCGCCTTTGGTGGTGAGCGCCATTGCCTCGATGCTCGACAACTTGCCCAGACGATTGTCGAGGCTGCCGGCATTGAGGGTCATCTGCCCTTCACTGCTGATCAGGCCTTGCTGGTTGTCCATGGCCTCGTCGAAGGTCAGGCCCAGCGTGTTCTGGCTGACGATGCGCCCGCCGACGTTGCTCAGGCCGATACCGCTGAGGGTGCTCGCGCCCTTGCTGAAGATCAGGCCGTTGGTGGCGTTGATGATCTGCGCGACTTTCAGGCCCAGGGTCGTGTCGGACAGCATCTTGCCGCCCTCGCTGTTGTCCAGCCGCGAACCGTTGATGTGCAGGTCCTGTTGACTGGACAGTGTGCTGGCGCGGTTATCGATCTGATCGACGTTGACCGTCAGGGTTTTGAGCGAGCCAACGAGGCTGTCCTGACGACTATTAAGCGTTTTACCGGTGAGTTTCAGATTGCCTTCGGCGACCAGTTCGCCGTGTTGTTGATTGAGGGTCTCGATGTTGGCGTCGATATCACCCTTGGCGGAAATCCGTCCGCTATCGTTGGTCACTTCCTTGGCTTTGAGGCTCATCAGTCCCGTCGACGTCAGCAGGCCACCATTGCGGTTGTCCAGTTCGTTGATCAACAACTTTGCCGCCTGATCGGCACGAATCGTACCGCCGCGGTTGTCGGTGTTGTTGCTGCTGACGGCCAGGGTATTGAGGCTGGAAATTTTCCCGGTGCGGTTATCCAGACGCGTGGCCTGCACGTCCATCGCGCCGTTGGCCTGGATCAGGCCCTTGTTCTGGTTATTCAAGCGATCACTGACGCGGGTGGTCAACGTGCCTTCACTGGTCAACTGGCCTTGCTGGTTGTTGTCGAGTTGTTGCGCTCGCACGGTCAGATTCTGCTTTGCGCCGATCCTGCCGGTGCTGTTGTTGATCGCGCCGAGGGCTGTGATGTCGAGCAAACGGCCGGCGGTCATCAGGCCAGCGACGTTATCCAGCGACGTGACGGTCAGAACAATGTCGCTCTGACTGCTCAGCTCACCGTTGCTGTTGATGAGTCGGCCGACGTTCGCCGTAATCTTTGCGTTGCTGTTGATCACACCGTTGTTGTTCAGCACCTGAGTGGCATTCAGGCTCAGCGTGGTATTGCTCAGGACCTTGCCTGCATTGCGGTTATCCAGCGTTGCGGCAGTGATCGCGGTGGTTTGCCCGCTAAGGGTGCCACCCTGGTTGCTCAGGGTTTGCGAGGTGTTGACCATCAGGTTGCGGCTGGCGATCAGGCTTTTGCCGGTGTTGTCGAGGTTCTGCGCGCTCAGGCTCAGATCACCGCTGGCGTTGCGGCTGCCATCGGCATTGACGCCCGCTACGATGGCACCGGCGTTGCTCAGTTGCCCGCCGGCGCTGAGGTTGATGCTGTCGCGTGCGGCGAGGGTCTGGCGGTTAGTCAGGTTACCTTGGGTCTGCACGTTCGCGCTGGTGCCGGCGTAGACCGGTCCGCGTGCATCGAGGCTGGCAGCCTTGACGTTGACTGCCCCGGTCGCCGAGGTATCAACCAGACTCAGATGACCATTGGCATCGAGCTGAATATCACCACCGCTGGCGATCAGTTTGCCGTCGAGTTTCACCCCGACCCCAGCCTCGGTGCCGACCAGTTTGATCGCCCCGGCGTACATGCCGCCCAGCGCCGAGGAGTCGATCGCCAACTGCGGCTTGGCGCTGCCATCATCGGCACGGGCCGTGGTATTCAAGGTTTGCGCGTTGACGTCGTTGCGCCCGGCGACGATGGTCAGGTTCTGCGCCTGAATCTCGGCGTTGATCTTCGCGCTGCGGGTAATGATTTCGAAACGGTCAACGTTGGTCGCGTTGAGGCCTGCACCTTCGATGGCCACCGAACCCTGATCAACCTGAAAACGATCCAGCCGACCGTTGTCGAGCACCGGTTTGCCGGTGGTCAGCGTCACACGCGGCGAATTGATAAAACCGCAGCCGTTGCAAGTGATGCCGTAGGGGTTGGCGACAATCACCCGCGCCGACTGCCCCGCCACTTCGGTGTACCCGCGCAACTGGCTCGGGTTGCCACTGATGACTTCGTTGAGAATCGCCTGCGCCGAACCGCTGTTCTTCAGGTTCGGGTTACCGATGATGTGACCACCCAGTTGTGTGGCGGAGGTCTGCACAGAGCCGTTGTTGAGGATGACGCCCTGCGCCCCTACGTTGTAATCGTGGAACTGGTTGTGCGACAGCCCGCTGCCATTAGGCGTGGATATGTTAATGATCGGCACACCGTTGCCCGCTCGATCCAGCGAGGTGTTCGGGTTGGCCACGACAATGCCGTCGGCCTGCGCCCACATCGGTTGCCAGAACATGACGTTCGCCAGCAGGAACGCCAGCCCGCGCTTGGGCATGCCCAGAAACGTTTCTCGGGTTTTCACGGCAGCAGAGGGCTGACGGGCGAGCAAGGCGAAGTGGCGGACGTCCATGTTTAAAATCTCATTACAGCGGGCAGGAATACGGGATTGACGCCAAGCGCAGCTGCTCCAACAGGCCCGCACCTTGGCGCCGATGAGAGCAAACAAGAGTAAGGCGAGACTGCTAGCGCTTTGATATCAAATTAGTGGCGCGATATTAGATGGCCACTATTTTGGCGTCAATTAATAGATGCATCCGCCGACTGTTACTGACTAATGATGAGGGCCAAACCCAGCACTCCGTTGGCAAGCACTCGCATCCACAACAAGCCCTCCCGCCGCAATAATCTGTAAACTCCCCCCTCTTTAGCCGCCCATCATTTTCCTGCGGCCATCACCTCTTTATCTGTAGCGGAGTCCACCTTGCGTTTGTTTCACACCTCCGACTGGCACCTTGGGCAAAACCTGCATGGCCAGGAGCGCGATTTCGAGCATGCGTGCTTTCTCGAATGGCTGCTGCGCCAACTGAAACTGGCGCAGCCGGATGTGCTGTTGATTGCCGGGGACATCTTTGACACGGTCAATCCGCCGGTCAAAGCCCAGGAACGCCTCTACGATTTCATCGTCAGCGCCCACGAGCAGCAGCCGTTGCTGACCATCGTGATGATTGCCGGCAATCACGATTCCGGCTCGCGGATCGAACTGCCGGCACCGTTGATGCGGCGTTTGCGTACCCATGCGCTGGGTCGGGTGTTGTGGCTGGATGACGGCCAGCTCGATGCCGAACGTCTGCTGCTGCCACTGCCAAATGCCCAAGGCGAAATCGCCGCGTGGTGCCTGGCGCTGCCGTTCCTGCGTCCGGCCGAGGTGACTGGCGCGCATCTGGGTGACAACTACCTACGCGGTATCGGCCAGGTTCACGAATGGCTGATCGAAGCCGCCAATGCCAAGCGCAAGCCGGGTCAGGCGCTGGTCGCAATCAGCCATGCGCACATGGCCGGCGGTTCGGTGTCGGAAGATTCCGAGCGCAGCCTGATCATCGGTAATGCCGAAGCCCTGCCCGCCAGCCTGTTCGGGCCGAGTATCAGCTATGTCGCCCTCGGCCATTTGCACAAGCCGCAGAAGGTCAACGGTGAGGAACGCATCCGCTACAGCGGCTCGCCGATTCCGTTGTCGTTCTCGGAGATCGGCTATCAGCACCAGATTCTCGACATCACCCTCGACGGCGAAACCCTGGTCAGCGTCGAGCCGAAACTGATCCCGCGCTCGGTCAACCTGCAACGCATCGGCCCGGCGCCGCTGGCAGAGATTCTGCTGCAACTGGCGGACCTGCCGAACATCGATCTGCTCGCCGAAACCCAGCGTCAGCCGTGGCTTGAAGTCCGCGTGACTCTCGACGAGCCGCAGCCAGACCTGCGCCACCAAGTGGAAAGCGCCCTGCAAGGCAAAGCCGTGCGCCTGGTGCGGATCGCCGCCGAGTACGCCGGCAACCGTGGCGCTGACGGCGCGCAAGAAGGCACGGCGCTGATCGAACTCGATCAACTTACCCCGCAGGAATTGTTCAGCCGCGCCTGGCTCGACAACTACGGCAACGAGGTGGATGAGCAGACGCTCAAGGACTTCGCCGAACTGCTGCAAGACGTGCAAATGGAGGGCGAGCAGCCATGAAGATTCTCGCCATTCGCTTGAAGAACCTGGCCTCGCTGGCCGGCCCCTTCGAGATCGACTTCACCGCTGAACCCCTGGCCAGTGCCGGTCTGTTCGCAATCACCGGGCCGACCGGCGCCGGCAAAAGTACCCTGCTCGATGCCTTGTGCCTGGCGCTGTTCGGCGCCGTGCCGCGCTTGAACAACACCGGCCGTGACGCCAAAGTCCCGGATGCCGACGGCGAAATTGCCACCGGTGACCCGCGCACTCTGCTGCGCCGTGGCACCGGCGAAGGTTACGCCGAGGTGGATTTCGTCGGTGTCGATGGCCGTCGTTACCGCGCGCGCTGGGAAGCCAATCGTGCGCGGGAAAAGGCTGGCGGCAAGTTACAAGCCAGTCGGCAAAGCCTGCGCGATATCGATCAGGATCAACTGCTCGCCAGCCAGAAAGGCGAATACAAGACTCAACTGGAAGCCGCGCTGGGCCTGAACTTCGAACAGTTCACCCGCGCTGTGCTGTTGGCGCAGAGCGAGTTCAGTGCGTTCCTCAAGGCTGACGACAACGACCGCAGCGAACTGCTGGAAAAACTCACCGACACCGCGCTCTACACCCGCCTCGGCCGCCGCGCGTTCGACAAGACCAAAGAGGCCCGCGAAGCGCACAAGCTGCTGCAGGATCAGGCCACCGGCGTCACGCCGCTGCCGCCCGAAGCCCGGGCTGAACTGGATGAGCGTTTCAACGCCGCCCAGCAGCAATTGAAGTTGCAGCAAGCGCAGCTCAAGCAACTGGAGCAGCAGCACAGTTGGCTCAAGGAATTGCGCCAATTACAGGACAAGCAACAAGCGGCTGCCGAGCAATTGCAGAGTGCGCAGCAACAGTGGGAAGCTCTGGCCAGCGAACGCCTGAAGCTGACGCGCCTGGAACAACTCGCGCCGCAACGTCACCAGTTCGCGCGCAAGTCTGAACTCGACGCGCAACTGACGCCGCTGGCGGCCCAGATTGCCGCGCACACCCAGCAACAAGGCGAACTCGGCGAACGCCAGACGCAACTGGAACAATCGCTCGATACGGCGAAAGTCGCCCTGAGCGAAGCGCAGCAGCGACACAGCGAAAGTGCGCCGTTGTTGCGTCAGGCTTTCGAAGAGCAAAGCACCCTTGCTCGCCTCGCCAAGGACACCGCCCTCAGCGCAGAGGCCCGACAGTCTGCCGAACAGGCGTGCACACAAGGCCAGAGCGCCATTCAAGCGTTGCAGGCGAAACAGGCCGAAGTCGCTGAACGCCTGCAGAAAATCGCCGCCGAGCTGGAACAGAGCGCCGAGCTGGCGCCGTTGAGTGATGCGTGGAATGCCTACCGCGATCGCCTGCAACAGTTGATGCTGATCGGCAACCGCTTGAACAAGGGCCAGTCTGAACTGGCCAGCCTCGAACAAACCGCCAGCCGCAGCGCCGAAGAACTGACGTCGCAGAAGCAGCAACTGGAAGTGCTGTTCAAAGAGGCCGGCGCCGAACCCGATGCCGTCGCCGAGCAGATCGGTATCCTCGGTAATCTGTTACAGGACAACCGCAAACAACTGCGTGCCATTGAAGACCTGTCGCGCCTGTGGGCCACCCGCCAGGATCTGGACAAGCGCGGCGCCGAGCTGCAACAGCGCCAGCTCAAGGCCCAACAGGAACGCGAGCGCCTGACCCAGGACGGGGTCAAGACCAAAGCTGAACTGACTGTCGCCGAGCAAACCCTCAACGTCACCCGCGAACTGCTCGAACGCCAGCGTCTTGCCCGTAGCGCCAGTGTCGAAGAGCTGCGCGCGCAGTTGCAGGACGATCAGCCGTGCCCGGTGTGCGGCAGCAACGAGCATCCGTATCACCAGCCCGAAGCGTTGCTGCAAAGCCTCGGCAAACACGATGAAAGCGAACAGGCCAACGCACAGCAGGTGGTCGATCAGCTCAAGGAAAAACTGACGGAGTTGCGCGCCGAAGTCGGCGGGGTCATTGCTCAGCAAAAGGAACTGCTGCAGCAACAGGAACAACTGGCCGACCAGCAACATGCCCTCGCGCCGAGCCTCAACGCTCATCCGCAAGCGGCGCAGTTGATGAACCAAGACGCCGACAAACGCGACGCCTGGCTCAACCGGCAAAACGAGCAGTTGAACCAAAGCATCGCGCAGGACGAACAACGCCAAAGCGCCCTGCTCGCCCTGCAACAGGACGCCGCGCGCCTGACTCAGCAGTTGCGTCAGGCCGAAACCGCGCATCAGCAGGCCGCACAGTTGCTGAGTAACCAGCAGCGAGAACTGGGCAGCGACCGTCAGCGCCTTGACGAAGAGTTGTCGGCGTTCAGCCATTTGTTGCCGGCAGACACCCTTGAAGCCTTGCGCCTTGAGCCGGCGGCGACGTTCATGCAACTCGACCGACGAATTGCCGAACGCCTGGCGCAAATCGATCAGCAAAAGGAAGAGCTGGGCGAACAACAACAACGCCAGCAGACGCTGGAAAAAGAACAGGATCGTCAGCAACTGCGCGCCCAGCAATTGCAAACCGCCGAACAGCAGTTCACTGCGCTGGCCGAGCAGCAACAAACCTGCCAGCAAAAACTCGCGCAATTGCTCGGCGAACACCCCAGCGCCGAACAGTGGCAACAGCAACTGGAACAGGCCGTGGAGCAGGCGCGCAACGCCGAAACCGGCACGGCCCGGGAACTGCAGGACGTTCGCACACAACTGGTGCAGACCGCTGCCGAACTCAACGCGCAGCAAGAACGCTTGCAGGCGCTGAACAGTGAACATCAGGATCTGGCCGGCAAGATTGCCGACTGGCGCGCCCGTCACCCCGAACTGGATGACGGCGGGCTCGAAGACCTGCTGCGCGTCGACGATGCGCAACTTTCTGAGCTGCGCCAACGCTTGCAAATCAATGAAAAAGCCATCGAACAGGCCAACGTGCTGTTGCAGGAGCGCAATCAACGTTTGCTCGATCATCAGGCCCAGCACAACGCCCATCTCGATGCCGAACAATTGGCCAGCGCCCTCGCCGACCTGCAAAACCAGTTCAACGTCAGCGAGCAGCAATGCGCCGAATTGCGTGCCGAACAGGCCGAAGACCAGCGCCGACAGAACGCCAATCAGGCCTTGGCGCAGCAGATCGCCGACGCCTATGCCGAATACCAGCGCTGGGCGCGTCTGAGTGCGTTGATCGGCTCGGCCACTGGCGACACTTTCCGCAAGATCGCTCAGGCGTACAACCTCGACCTGTTGGTGCACCACGCCAACGTGCAATTGCGGCAACTGGTCAAACGCTATCGCCTCAAACGCGGCGGCAGCATGCTCGGCCTGTTGGTGATGGACACGGAAATGGGCGACGAACTGCGCTCGGTACATTCGTTGTCCGGCGGTGAGACGTTCCTCGTTTCGTTGGCGCTGGCGTTGGGGCTGGCGTCAATGGCATCGAGCACCTTGAAGATCGAATCGCTGTTTATCGACGAAGGCTTCGGCAGTCTCGATCCGCAATCCCTGCAACTGGCGATGGACGCCCTCGACGGCTTGCAGGCGCAGGGCCGTAAAGTCGCGGTCATTTCCCACGTACAGGAAATGCATGAGCGAATCCCGGTGCAGATTCAGGTACTGCGCCAAGGGAACGGTTTGAGCACGCTGGAGGTGAAATGAACACGCTCTATTCCTTCCGCCGCTGCCCGTATGCGATGCGGGCGCGGATGGCCCTGCGCTATTCGGGCGTGCCGGTGGAGATCGTTGAAGTCAGCCTCAAGGCCAAACCGGCCGAGATGCTGGTGCTCTCACCCAAGGGCACGGTGCCGGTGCTGGATGCAAATGGCCGGGTGATCGATGAAAGCCTGGAGATCATGCGCTGGGCACTGGCGCACAATGATCCGCAGGATTGGCGGCTGGAGGGTGATTCGAGAATTGCCGAGCTGATCGAAGCCAATGATCAGGTATTCAAGGTTCACTTGAATCGCTACAAGTACGCCGAGCGTTATCCCGAACAGCCGATGGAGGCGTATCGGGCTGAAGGGATGCTGTTCTTGCACACGCTTGATGAGTTGCTCAAGGATCGTGATTACTTGCTGGCGGATCATCCAAGCCTGGCGGATGTGGCGCTGTTTCCATTCGTTCGCCAATTCGCCCATGTTGATCGCGAGTGGTTCGCGCAGACGCCTTACGTGCGGCTGCAAGTGTGGTTGCAGCGCTTTCTCGAATCTGACCTCTTTACCTCGATCATGAGGAAATAAAGCACCCGGGTTCAGGCCAGAGCCTGGCACATCCCGAGTGCCGAGCAATCCACTTCAAAGGGGCCGAGAAAATCGGCCGAGACTTTGATCGGCGGATTGCCTGCCATCAGCCCCAGCGTATTGGCGCGCTCAATGTTGTGCGCGATGTTGTGATTGGCCTCTATGGCCCGGGCCAGCGCGCCAACCGAGCCCTGGCCAATCCCCAGTAATGAAGCACCATTGATCAGGAACGCCAGACCGGCGATGACCCAGAGTCTGTAGCCTTTCATGCTCCGCCCACTCCTGCGAGTTCGGCCTGATCGACCGTCACGTTTTGCGAGCGAAGTTCGAACTGAATGCCGGGATGGGCAACTTGAATCGGTGCGTCGAAACGGTGTTCCATTTGCGATGTGACGCTGACGACCAGCACCACGGCCAGGTAAAGACCGATGACCAGGTAGGCGCCGCGTTTGGCAGAAGTGATGATTGCGCTGGCCATGGTGTTCTCCGTTGGCATGTTTCAGTGCCAACAGAATCAATCAAAAAAGCTGCAGCCACCACTCAGGGTTTCCCATAGTAACCATCAGCTTCATTGATCATTTAGCCCGTCTATCTCGACGTTGAATAAAACCTATCGTGTTGCAAAACACACACGCACAGAAGCTGCCGAAGGCTGCGATTTCTTGATTTTGCTTTTGAAAAACAAGATCAAGAAATCGCAGCCTTCGGCAGCCCTTGGGCGTGCAGACTTTCAGTGTTGGGCTTTGTGATCCAGGGCAGCGTAGAAATTGGCGCTTTGTTGCAGGTACTTCTGGGTGTAGCTCTGGGTGTGGGATTTTTTGCTGCTGACGTCAGCGTGGGCGCTGGCAGGCAATGCAACAGTGGCAGAGATGGCGGAAGCGGCGATGACAGAGAAGAGATTGAAGTTCATGGCGGTAACCCTCGTATTCGGTTGGCTTGCTTGCCCGGCTGGGCTGTGAAGCAAACTTAACGCTCGACGGTTGCTTGCTTGAAATGCTTTGTAGCATTAGCTGTTATCAGCGCGATTGATACAAAGAGACAGGCCCCGTAAACCGGGGCCTGTGGCTTATTGTCGCGTCAGAAACTTCAGGTCGCTCGGGGCGTCCATTGGCAGTTTCTGCACGGTTTTGCCAAGCAAACCGGTCTTGCCATCGCGCTCGACGACCACAATCTCGTTGCTCTTCTGGTTGGCAATCAGCAGGAATTTGCCCGTTGGGTCGAGGCTGAACTCGCGCGGGTGATCACCTTCCACCGAGCGTCGCTGCAACTCTTTGAGCTGGCCGCTGGCCGGGTCGATAGCGAACACCAGCAACTGATTGGCGGTGCCACGGTTGCTGACATAGAGGAATCTGCCGTCAGCGGACGCGTGCAGCGCGGCGGCGGCCTTGTCGGAAATCGGCTGCCCGGCCGCCAGGTCGATCATTTGCGTCTGGGTCAGCACACCGTCGTTGTAGTCGAAGACCGCAACCTGCGCGCTCATTTCCATGGTCAGCCAGGCATGCTTGCCGTCAGCACTGAACAACAGGTGACGCGGGCCGCTGCCGGCCGGCAACGATACCGAAGCGGTTTTCGCCGCAGTCAGCGGCAGCTCCGGATTGCCTTTCGGGTCGAATTGGTAAATGAAGATTTTGTCCGCGCCCAGGTCATTGGAGAACACATAGCGACCGTCCGGCGAGGACACCGTCGAATGCACGTGGTTGGACGCCTGACGCTCGGGATTGACCCGGCTCGCCGGGTGGCCGCTCATCTGCACCACTGGTTTGAGCTTGCCGTCGCTGTCGACGGGCAACACCGCCAGTGTGCCGCCCGGATCTTCGACCACCGAATAGTTGCTGACAAACAGGTGGCTGGCGTCACCGCTGAGGCTCGAATGGGTGGGCTCGTTGCCCAGACTTTGCACCTGATTGATCAGGCTCAGCGCTTGGGTCTTTGGATCAATCGCGTAGCTGCTGACGCGGCCGATTGAATCCTTCTGGCCGGGGCCGTTTTCGTTGACCACGAACAGACGTTTCTGGTCTTTGGAAACGGTCAGCCACGAAGGGTTTTCGCTGTTGACCACTTGCAGCGGCCTGGCATCGATCTGGCCTGTGGCGCTGTCGAAATTCATTCGATAGATGCCTTGGCTGGAGCCCGCCGTGTAGGAACCGACCAGCAACTGGGAGCTTTCGGCAGAGGCCGTGGAAAGGCCCATCGCGCCGACGCTGCCAGCCATCAACAGAGGCCAGAACTTACGCATTTTCATCAGTTTCATCCTCGTCGTCGCTGCTGCTGATGACGTCGCCGAGGCAGACCAGGCGATGTTCGCCGGTTGTCTTGGTGTCGCTGGCAAAACCAATGATCAGCCAGCTCTGCAGGTCTTCGTCAAACGTTGCCGCTTCAACCTGCGCCGGCGTGAATTCCCAATGCTTGGCCGCTCGGCCATCGATGCACTCGATGTGCAGGTTATCGTCTTCATCGAGGGCGAATTTGAAGGCATGCAAGCCGTCGATTTCGACCATATCGCAGTGTTCGAGGGCGTTGAGAAGGGTTTGGGCAGTCATGGCAAACAGTCTTTCTAGGGGGGAAAGCGCCAATGATAGCTGATTGTCGCAGCAGAACCTTGTGGGAGCGGGCTTGCTCGCGAACGCGGCGTGTCAGTCTACACATATGTTTCTGATAGACCGCATTCGCAAGCAAGCCCGCTCTCACAGGGGATTGGGGGTGGGTTTAGAGGGCGTCGCGCGATGGCTTACCGTCAACCAGGCGCTGGATACGCAGCGGATTGGCGTTTTTCAGCGGCTCGGGCAGCAAGCTGTCCGGATAATTCTGGAAGCACACCGGGCGCAGGAAGCGATCAATCGCGAGCGTGCCGACCGAGGTACCGCGCGCATCGGACGTGGCCGGATACGGCCCGCCGTGCACCATCGAATCACACACCTCGACACCGGTCGGATACCCGTTGAGCAGGATTCGCCCGACCTTCTGTTCCAGTAGCGGCGTCAGTTCGGGGAAGCGCTCGAAGTCAGCAGGTTCACCAATGATCGTCGCCGTGAGTTGCCCGTGAAGACCGTTCAACGCCAAGCCGAGCTGCGCTTGATCGGCCACTTCAACAATCACCGTGGTCGGGCCGAACACTTCTTCCTGCAACACTTCGTCGCCGTTGATCAACAGGCTGGCATCAGCCTTGAACAATTGCGGCTGCGCTTGAGTGCCCTGCTGTGGATTACCGGCCAGATGCTCGATGCCAGGATGTGCCAAGAGCTTGTGCAAGCCTTTGCCATAGCTGCCAAGGGTGCCTGCGTTGAGCATGGTTTGCGCCGGTTGATCGCCGATCAGCCCCGCGACCTGCTGCACAAAGGCAGTGAATTGCGGCAAGCGAATACCGATCACCAGACCCGGGTTGGTGCAGAACTGACCGCAGCCCTGCACCACCGACGCGGTGAGGTCACGCGCCACGCTCTCCGAGCGTGCCGCCAGTGCCTGCGGCAAGACGATCACCGGGTTGATGCTCGACATCTCGGCGAACACCGGGATCGGCTGCGGGCGTGCGGCGGCCATGTCGCACAGCGCACGACCGCCCTTGAGCGAACCGGTGAAGCCCACCGCCTGAATCGCCGGATGCTTGACCAGCCATTCGCCAACGCCACCCCCGTAGATCATGTTGAATACGCCGGCCGGCATGGCGGTTTTTTCCGCCGCGCGAATCAGCGCGTCGGCCACCCGCTCGGCGGTGGCCATGTGCCCGCTGTGGGCCTTGAACACCACGGGGCAACCGGCGGCCAGAGCCGAAGCGGTGTCGCCGCCGGCCGTGGAAAACGCCAACGGAAAATTGCTCGCACCGAACACCGCCACCGGGCCGAGGCCAATGCGGTACTGACGCAGATCCGGGCGCGGCATTGGCTGGCGTTCCGGCAGCGGCAGGTCGATCCGCGCCCCATAGAAATCGCCACGGCGCAGCACTTTGGCGAACAGGCGCATCTGCCCGCTGGTGCGTGCGCGCTCACCTTGAATCCGCCCGGCCGGCAACGCGGTTTCGCGGCAAACCAGGGCGACGAAATCATCACCGAGGGCGTCGAGTTCATCGGCAATGGCATCGAGAAACTGCGCCCGGCGTTCAGCGCTGAGGCTGCGATAAGCAGGGTACGCGGCAGCGGCGGCTTTGGCGGCGGCGTCGACTTCCTGCTCGGTGGCCTGAATGAAATCGTGGGGCAGTTGTTCGCCACTGCTGGCGTCAACGCTGTGCAGTTTGACGTTACCGGCCGCGCTACGCTGACCGCCGATGTAGTTGTGACCGAGAATCTGAGTCATGGGATCTCCTTAAAGGGTGCCGATGCTGTCCGGTTCAAATGCTGCTGCGACCGGTGTGATGCCATTGATCAGCGGTGCGCCGAATTCGGCCTGGCTGATCTCGAACACGTCGCCCGGCTGCGTGCGAATGCTATCGGCGAACGACAGGGTCGCGGTGCCGAAGAAGTGAATGTGTACGTCGCCCGGACGCAAGAACTGGCTGTATTTGAAGTGGTGGTATTCGAGGTTGGCCAGGCTGTGGCACATGTTGGCCTCGCCGCTGAGGAATTCGTTTTGCCACAACACTTCGCCGTCACGCAGGATGCAAGTGGTGCCTGCCAAGTGTTGGGGTAGTTCACCGACGCGAAGTTCCGGACCATAACTGCAACTGCGTAATTTCGAGTGCGCCAGATACAAGTAATTCTTGCGTTCCATGACGTGGTCGGAGAACTCGTTGCCCACCGCAAAACCGAGGCGATAGGGTTTGCCGTCAGGACCGATGATGTAAAGACCGGCCATTTCCGGTTCCTCGCCGGCATCCTCGGCAAACGGCGGCAACGGGAATGGCTGGCCCGGGCGCACGACGATACTGCCGTCACCTTTGTAAAACCATTCCGGCTGTACACCGGCCTGCCCTGCCGCCGGCTTGCCGCCCTCAACGCCCCATTTGAAGATACGCATGGTGTCGGTCATGGCGGCTTCGTCGCCCGCCTGTTGATGCATCTTGTCGCGGGCCGAAGCGCTGCCCAGATGTGTCAGGCCGGTGCCGCTGACCAGCATGTGGGCCGGATCCGGGTGATCGAGTGGCGGCAGGATGCGCAGCTCGTTGAGCAACTGCGCATAGTCATGACTGATACCCAGGCCAAGGGTTTGCACTTGCTGCTCCAGCGTGCCGCCGGCTTCGATGGCCGCCAGCGCCAGATCGCGCACGGTGCGGGTATCCTGCACTTCGCGCACCACGCCTTTGTCGACGACACCGACGCGGCGCTCGCCGTTACTCAATTCGAATTGCACCAGATGCATGTTCTTCTCCTTTTAGAGCACAAATGTTGAAAACCACGCCGAACCACTGTGAGAGCGGGCTTGCTCGCTCCCACATGGGTTCTGTGCTGTTCTTTAGATTCAGGTTCGGGTAGCGCCGCGTGCGCTGGCGGCGAACTGGTCAACGGGCAGTACGTGTTTGCGCTCAAGCACTCGATACACAACACCGGTCAGGACCAACCCGAACATCATCACCCCCGAGAGGAAATACAGGCCCGACGCCAGATTCCCGGTGTATTCCTTCAACGCGCCGATCACGAACGGCCCGATGTAACCGCCAAGATTGCCCACCGAGTTGATCAACGCGATCCCTGCCGCTGCACTCGCGCCGGCAAAGAAGCGCCCCGGCAAGGTCCAGAACACCGCCGTGCAGGAAAACAGCGCAAACGCCACCAGACACAGCGCGGCCAACTGCGCCACTGGCATCGACAGCCAGGCACTGAGAAAAAGACCTATCGCGCCCAGCACATAAAGCACTGCCAGATGGCCGTAGCGATCATTCAAACGGTCTGAACTGCGCGGCACGATCAGCAAACCGATGATCCCGAAGATGTACGGCACCGATGACACGAAACCGGTCACCAGATCAGTGCCGCCAAATTGTTTGATCAGCGTCGGCAGCCACAAGCCGAGGCCATAAATGCTCAAGGTCACCGGCAGATAGAACAGCGCCAGCAGCAAGACGCGTTTGTCTTTGAGCGCATGCAGCGGATTGCCGTGACGGGTCTGGCCGTATTCCTCCAGATCTTTTTTCAGCTCACGGGTCAGCCAGTCCTTCTCGGCCTGATCCATCCACTTCACTTGCTCCGGGCCATCCGGCAACCAGCGCAGCACCGGCCAGGTCAGCAGGATTGCCGGGGTGCCGATGACGATGAACAGCCACTGCCAGCCATGCAGCCCGAGGACGCCGTCCATCCCCAGCAGGCCGCCGGAGACGGGGCCGGTGATCAGCATCGCGATGGGCTGCGAAAGAATGAACAGGCCAAGAATCTTGCCGCGATGGCGCACCGGGAACCATTGGGTGATGTAGTACAGAACGCCGGGAAAGAACCCCGCTTCTGCCGCACCGAGCAGAAAGCGCATGACATAGAAACTGTGTGGGCCCTGGACGAACGCCATGCCGATAGTGATGGCGCCCCAGGTGATCATGATCCGCGCGAACCAGCGCCGCGCGCCGAAACGCTCAAGCATCAGGTTGCTGGGGATTTCCAGCAGAAAGTAGCCGATGAAGAACAGCCCAGCACCGAGGCCATAAGCCGCATCACCGATGCCGATGTCGGCTCCCATGTGCAGTTTGGCGAAGCCGACGGCGGAGCGATCCACATAGGCAATCAGGTACAGCAGGATCAGGAAGGGGATCAGTTTCAGCGTGATGCGGCGAATAAGCCGCAGTTCCTGGCTCATGGGATCGGTCTCCGATTGTTGTTTTTATAGAACCTCGGGGGACGCCTCTCACGGAAAACCGCCAGGACCATCCCTCCGTCGAAAACGACTATATAGTAATACTAATTACCCAACAACCACTTCCAAACCGCCTAATTTGCGCTTATGTTAAGCCTCAGCTCGAACACTATAGTCATACAATAAGAGAATCGATCATGTCTGATAAGAAACCCACCCTGCGCTCGGCCCAATGGTTTGGCACGGCCGACAAGAACGGCTTCATGTACCGCAGCTGGATGAAGAATCAGGGCATCGCCGACCACCAGTTTCATGGCAAGCCGATCATCGGCATCTGCAATACCTGGTCGGAACTGACCCCGTGCAACGCGCATTTCCGCCAGATCGCGGAGCACGTCAAACGCGGGGTGATCGAGGCCGGTGGTTTCCCGGTGGAATTCCCGGTGTTCTCCAACGGCGAATCGAACTTGCGTCCCACCGCCATGCTGACACGCAACCTGGCGAGCATGGACGTCGAAGAAGCCATTCGTGGCAACCCGATTGACGGCGTGGTGTTGCTGACCGGTTGCGACAAAACCACTCCGGCGCTGCTGATGGGCGCGGCCAGTTGCGATGTGCCGGCCATCGTTGTCACCGGCGGGCCGATGCTCAACGGCAAGCACAAAGGCAAGGACATCGGCTCGGGCACCGTGGTCTGGCAGCTCAGTGAGCAGGTCAAGGCCGGCACCATCACCCTGGACGACTTCCTCGCAGCCGAGGGCGGCATGTCGCGTTCGGCGGGCACCTGCAACACCATGGGCACCGCATCGACCATGGCTTGCATGGCTGAAGCACTGGGCACTTCCTTACCGCACAACGCGGCCATCCCGGCGGTAGATGCGCGGCGGTACGTGTTGGCGCACATGTCCGGCATGCGCGCTGTGGAAATGGTGCGTGAAGATTTGAAACTGTCGAAGATCCTGACCAAGGAAGCCTTCGAAAACGCGATTCGCGTCAACGCCGCCATCGGCGGTTCGACCAACGCCGTGATCCATTTGAAAGCCATCGCCGGACGCATCGGCGTCGAACTGGAACTGGACGACTGGACGCGCATCGGTCGCGGCATGCCGACCATCGTCGACCTGCAACCTTCCGGGCGTTTTCTGATGGAAGAGTTCTATTACGCCGGGGGATTGCCAGCGGTGCTGCGCCGTCTCGGTGAGGCCAATCTGATCCCCCATCCGAACGCGCTGACAGTCAACGGCAAGTCCATTGGCGAGAACACCAAAGTCGCGCCGATCTACGGCGAAGACGAGGTCATTCGCACCCTCGACAATCCGATCCGTGCTGACGGCGGCATCTGCGTACTGCGCGGCAATCTGGCACCTCTTGGTGCCGTGCTCAAACCGTCCGCCGCCACGCCAGCGTTGATGCAGCATCGCGGCCGTGCCGTGGTGTTCGAGAACTTCGACATGTACAAGGCGCGGATCAACGACCCAGAACTGGATGTTGATGCCAACTCGATTCTGGTGATGAAAAACTGCGGGCCGAAGGGTTATCCGGGCATGGCTGAAGTCGGCAACATGGGCCTGCCGGCCAAGCTGCTGGCCGAGGGTGTGACGGACATGGTGCGCATCTCTGACGCACGGATGAGCGGCACCGCTTACGGCACGGTCGTTTTGCACGTTGCCCCGGAAGCCGCCGCCGGCGGGCCCCTGGCCACAGTGAAAGAAGGCGACTGGATCGAACTCGACTGCGCCACCGGGCGTCTGCACCTGGACATTCCGGACGCCGAACTGGCCGCGCGCATGGCTGACCTGCAACCGCCGCAGCAATTATTGGTGGGCGGTTATCGTCAGCTGTACATCGACCATGTGCTGCAGGCGGATCAGGGCTGCGATTTCGACTTCCTGGTCGGCTGCCGTGGAGCTGAAGTGCCGCGCCATTCCCATTAAAAACAAACAATCGCAGCCTTCGCCAGCGCCTGCATTGGAATGCATCCCCCTGTGGGAGCGGGCTTTCTTGAGCAAGCCCGCTCCCACATTTGATTGTCTGTCTGCCTCACGTTTGTGTCGTGCCTGCTATGATGCGCGGCATCTTAATCGCTCAGGATCGCGCCACTCCCCATGGATTACCGCAAACCTTCCGACCGCAAAAGCATGCACTCGCGCATCGTCCAGGAATTGGGCATGCAGATCGTCTCCGGACGCTTCCTGCCCGACGACAAACTGCCCGCCGAAGCCTTGCTCTGCGAGGAGTACGCGGTCAGTCGACCGGTGTTGCGCGAAGCCACGCGGGTGTTGGTGGCAAAAGGTCTGGTGTACTCCAGACCGCGCGTGGGCACGGTGGTCAAGGCGCGCCGCGAATGGCACATGCTCGACCCGGACGTGCTGCACTGGCTGATGCAAAGCAGCCCGCAGAATGAATTTTTCAATGTCCTGACCAGCGTGCGCAGCATCATCGAACCGGCCGCCGCCGCCCTCGCCGCCCAGCATGCGACCGACGCTGAGATCACCGCCATCGGCGAGGCTTACCAGCGCATGGAGGCTGCGTCGACACCGCAAGCCCTGCTGCAACCGGACCTGGATTTCCACAGCAGGATTGCCGATGCGACTCACAATGATTTGCTGGCAAATCTGTGCAACATGCTCTCGGTGGCGATTGCCGAGGCGTTGAAGCATTCGAATCAACGGCCGAACCTGCATGAATTGGCGTTGCCACGGCACAAGGCGATTCTCACCGCGATCGAGAACCGTGATGCCTTGGGTGCAAGGCATGCGACGTTGGTGCAACTGGATGATGCACGCAGTGCGCTGAGCGTAGTGCTTGGTACCGAACGCTCCTGAACACTGAAGATCGCCCGCTCCCACAGGGGGTTAGTGTGAATATCGAGATATAAAAAAAGCCGCAACCCGAAGGTTGCGGCTTTGTCGTTTCAGGCGCTCAGGTCAGTGGGCAAACAACGAATTGCCTTTCTGCCCCGCCAGCTTCTCCGGTTTGATCAGGAACTTGGCCAGTGCCGGCAGCAGCCACAGCGCACCGAACATGTTCCACAACAGCATGAAGGTCAGCATCAGGCCCATGTCGGCCTGGAACTTGATCGCCGAGAAGATCCAGGTGCACACGCCGATGGCCAGGCACAGGCCGGTGAACAGCACCGCTTTACCGGTGGATTTCAGGGTCTGGTAATAGGCTTCCTGCAACGGCAGACCGGCACGCAGGAAACTCTCCAGACGGCTGTAGATGTAGATGCCGTAGTCCACGCCGATCCCCACACCCAGCGCCACCACCGGCAAGGTCGCGACTTTCACGCCGATGCCCATGAACGCCATCAGTGCGTTGCCGAGTACCGACGTCAGCACCAGTGGCAGCACGATGCACAAGGTCGCCGCCCACGAGCGGAAGGTGATCATGCACATGACTGCCACGCAGATGTACACCAGAATCAGGATGGTCAATTCAGCCTGCTTGATGACCTCGTTGGTGGCGGCTTCGATCCCGGCGTTACCCGCCGCCAGGATGAACTCCAGACCGTCCTTATTGTTCTCCCTGGCAAATTCCTGCACCGCATGCACCGCCCGATCAAGGGTTTCAGCCTTGTGATCGTTGAGGAACACCAGCACCGGCGCTACTGAGCAACTGTTGTTGTACAGGCCATCGGCCCGTGCAATCGAGCTGTTCAGCACGTCTGGGTTGCGCGACAGGGTTTCCCATTTCAGGTTGCCCTCGTTCATGCCCTTGATCATCTGCTTGGACACGGTCACCAGCGAGATCGCCGACTGCACGCCCTCGGTGTTCTGCATCTTCCACATCAGCTCATCGATCGGTGCCATGGCTTCGTAACGCGAACAACCTTCTTTCTTGGTCTTGACCATCACCACCAGCACGTCGGAGCTGGTCGAGTAGTTGTTGATGATGAAGTTGTTGTCCTTGTTGTAGCGCGAGTCCGGACGCAACTCCGGCGCACCTTGGTCGAGGTCGCCGATTTTCAGGTTTTGGCTGTACCAGAGGCCGCCACCGAAGGCGATCAGCGCCAGAGCAACGGAGACCGGTGCGACTTTCGGGCTGGCGAAGTTCGACAGCAGGCGCCAGAAGGGATGTTCGCGGTTTGCGTCCTTCTTGCTTCTGGCAATGGCGCGTTTACTGATGCCGACATAAGAGATCGCGACCGGCAGCAGAATCAGGTTGGTGAACACGATCACGGCCACGCCGATGGACGCGCCGAAAGCCAGTTCGCGGATCACACCGATGTCGATGATCAGCAGCGTGATGAAGCCGACCGCGTCCGCGAGAATCGCGATCATCCCCGGCAGGAACAGTTGCCGGAACGTTCGCCGTGCGGCGGTCAGGGCGTTTTCTGCCTCGCTCGATTGCAGGGCGATCCCGTTGATCTTCTGCACACCGTGGGAGATGCCGATGGCGAAGATCAGGAACGGCACCAGCATCGAATACGGATCAAGCCCAAAGCCAAAGAAGTGCATCAACCCCAGTTGCCAGACCACCGCCACCAGCGTGGTGCTCAACACCGCAATGGTGCTGCGCACGCAGTTGGTGAACCACAGCAACAGGATCAGGGTGATGACGAACGCGATGCCGAAGAACAGCACCACCATCACCAGACCGTCGATCAGGTCGCCCACTTTCTTGGCGAAACCGACGATGTGGATTTTGACGTTGGGGTTTTGCGCTTCGAACTTGTCGCGGATCTTTTCTTCCAGTTCATGGGAGAACTTGCGGTAATCCAGCGCCAGCAACTTGCCCTGATCCTGCGGGTCCGGGTAGGACTCCAGCAGCGGAATGTCGACGATGCTCGACTTGAAGTCGTTGGCCACCAGACGTCCGACCTGACCGGACTTGAGCACGTTGTTGCGCAGCAGATCGAGGCTGTCCTGCGAGCCGTTGTAGCTCTGCGGAATCACTTCACCGCCGGCGAAACCCTCTTCGGTCACTTCGGTCCAGCGCACGCTAGGACTCCACAGCGACTTCAGACCGGAACGGTCTACGCCGGAGATGTAGAACACCTCGTCGTTGATCTGGCGCAGGGTCTCCATGTATTCCTTGGAGAAGATGTCGCCGTTGGTGGCCTCCACCGAAATACGCACGGTATTGCCCAGGTTCGCCAGATCGTTGCGGTGCTCCATCATCTTCTCGATGAACGGATGCTTGAGCGGGATCATTTTCTCGAAACTGGTGGACGGCCGGATCAGCGTGGCCTGCCAGAACAGAAAAATGCTCACCACCAGGCAGATCAGGATCACCACCGGGCGGTTGTTGAAAATCAGACGTTCAAGGAACGTCGCCTTATCCTGATGATGATTGCTCAAGGAAGTCATAGCCCCGCCTTCTTATTATTGATCTCGGCACCGTTTGACAGCGTGGTGTGAACACCGCCCTGCCCGGTCAGAATCAGGTTGCCGTTGCCGGCGGCGGTGACCGACGACAGCGAAATGCGATCCGGGCGATTGAACACGCTGAAGGTCTGGCCGTCGTCGCTGCTGCTGATCACCGAGCCACCGTTGCCGACGATCACGATCGAGCCGTCCTCGAGCAACGTAGCGCCGGACAGACCGAATTCCAGCGAGCCTCGCGCGGCTTTCAGCTCGACCTGTTCCCAGGTGCTGCCGAAATCCGTGGAGCGGTAGAGGTTGCCGCGCAAGCCGTAAGCGAGCAGCGTCTGGGGCTGGGCCGTGCCGATCACGCCAAACAGCGAGCCTTCATAAGGACCTTCAAGTTTTTCCCAGGTCTGCCCCTCATCGGCGGAGCGGAACATGCTGCCCGACTCGCCGACAATGAACAGCCCGGCGTCTTTCACCGCCGCGATGGCGTTGAGGTGGAACTGGTCTTCGTTGTCGAGGCGGTCGCTGATGTCTTCCCAATGCTTGCCGCCGTCGGTGGTTTCCAGCAGCGCGCCGTAGGCACCTACGGCGATACCGCTGTTGACGTCCTTGAACCAGACGTCGAGCAGCGGCGATTCGCGTTTGAGGTCTTCGAATTGTTTGGTCCAGGTCAGACCGCCGTCCTCGCTGGCGAGAATCTGCGCATCGTGGCCGACGGCCCAGCCATGTTTGTCGTCGACAAAGTACACAGCGGTCAGCAGTTGCCGGCTCGGCACCTTGGCCTGGGTCCAGGACTTGCCCTGGTCATCGGAATAGAGAATGTGCCCACGATCCCCGACGGCCACCAATCGGGCGCCGGCATGGACGACGTCAAGCATCAGGCTTTTTGCGGCTTTGGCTGATTCGAGGGCATACACCACGTCGGCTGGCGCCTCGGCGGCGATCACGGGTGCCGACACGCTGGCGAAGCCCAGCATGGAGAGTGCTGTGACCAGCAACGCGGTGTTGCGAAACGCCGGCGGGCGGCAACGACTCATAGACCTTCCCCTATTTATTATTGTTAGGCCGTTTGGCCTTCAAGGGCGCCGCAAGGGTGCTCCGGTGATGACTGGTCAGAAGCATAGTCCTGAAACCCGCCATCCAGAGCCCCTTCGGAAGCTGGCTCATCCTATCGGGCTTTCGAAACGTCTGACAATCGGCGCCACGTTATCTTTTGTTAACCAGATACAGGCTCCTGTCGCCAGTGATTTGCATTGTGGGAGGGGGCTTGCTCCCGAAGGCGATGTGGATGCGCCGATTTCGCGAGCAAGCTCCCTCGCACAGGGTTAGTGGTGTTTTGGGGATTTGTGGCTGTAGGTGAATGCATGGCCATTCGCCGGATGGATGCGGCAAAAGTTACCGAGGGGACTTGCACGATTGGTATTATGGTATACCATCAGACGCACAGACACTCTCAATCCCCCTACGGAGCAGCTCATGAGTTTCGAAATTCGCAAGATCGTCAGCTATGTCGAAGAAACCTTCATCGAAGGCGGCAAAGCCACCGACACGCCGGTGACCATGGTCGGCCTCGCTGTTGTGATGAAAAACCCTTGGGTGGGTAACGGCTTTGTCGAAGACCTGAAACCGCAGATCCGCGCCAACTGCTCCGACCTCGGCGCCATGATGGTCGAGCGTCTGGTCGGCCTCATTGGCGGCGCAGAAAAAATCGAGGCCTACGGCAAGGCTGCCGTGGTGGGTGCTGACGGCGAAATCGAACACGCCTCCGCCGTGATCCACACCCTGCGCTTCGGCAACCACTACCGCGAAGCGGTCAAAGCCAAGAGCTACCTGAGCTTCACCAACAAGCGCGGCGGCCCGGGCACTTCGATTCAGATTCCGATGATGCACAAGGACGACGAAGGCCTGCGTTCGCACTACATCACCTTGGAAATGCAGATCGAAGACGCACCGCGCGCCGACGAAATCGTCGTGGTGCTGGGTTGCGCCGACGGTGGCCGCCTGCACCCGCGCATCGGCAACCGTTACATCGATCTGGAAGAACTGGCCGCCGAAAAAGCCCAGTAATCACAATAAAAAGGCATTGCAGGAGCGCTCCATGATTCGGCTCACCGCTGAACTCACCCCGGCTGGCACCAGTTATCTGGCGACCGGCGAAGGCCAGCCCGTGGTCTTGATCCACGGCGTGGGCCTGAACAAAGAAATGTGGGGCGGCCAGATCGTCGGCCTCGCCACGCAATATCGGGTGGTCGCTTACGACATGCTTGGCCATGGCGCCAGCCCGCGACCGGCCAGCGGTACCGACCTGCTCGGTTACGCCGATCAGTTGCTGGAGCTGCTCGATCACCTCAACCTGCCGCATGCAGCGGTGATCGGCTTCTCGATGGGCGGTCTGGTGGCGCGGGCCTTTGCGCTGCATTACCCGCAGCGCCTGCAAAGCCTGGTCGTGCTCAACAGCGTGTTCAATCGCAGCGAAGAGCAGCGCGCCGGCGTCATTGCGCGCACCGCTCAAGCCGCCGAACACGGTCCGGACGCCAATGCCGAAGCCGCGCTGTCGCGCTGGTTCAGCCGCGAATATCAGGCCGCCAACCCGGCGCAGATCGCCGCGATCCGCCAGACCCTGGCCGGCAATGACCCACAGGGTTACCTGACCACCTACGAACTGTTCGCAACGCAGGACATGTACCGCGCCGACGACCTGAGCAGCATTCAGGCGCCGACGCTGATCGCCACGGGCGAGCTCGACCCCGGTTCGACCCCGGAAATGGCCGAGCAACTGGCCCGCCGCATCCCCGGCGCGAAGGTTGCCGTGCTGGCGGAACAACGGCATATGATGCCCGTAGAGTCGCCGCGTCTGGTCAACCAGACGCTGTTGGAATTTCTCGAATTCGCACACTCCCGACAAAACCATATAAAGGGGATCGTTGCATGACACTCGCACGCTTCCAGATGTGCATCGGCGCAGAATGGGTCGATGCCCTCAGCGGCAAGACTTTCCAAAGCCTCAATCCGGCCCTGGCCGAACCTTGGGCTGAACTGCCTGACGCAGATGAGGCCGACGTCGAACGCGCTGTGCAATCAGCGCAAAGCGCGTTCGACAGCCCTGCCTGGCGCGGTCTGACCGCCACCGCGCGCGGCAAACTGCTGCGCCGCCTCGGTGACTTGATCGCCGAGAACAAAGAGCAACTGGCGCAGCTGGAAAGCCGCGACAACGGCAAACTGATCCGTGAAACCCGGGGTCAGGTGGGTTATCTGCCGGAATTCTTCCACTACACCGCCGGTTTGGCTGACAAGCTCGAAGGCGGCACCTTGCCGCTGGACAAGCCCGACCTGTTCGCCTACACGGTTCACGAAGCCATGGGCGTGGTCGCGGCGATCATTCCCTGGAACAGCCCGCTGTACCTGACCGCGATCAAACTGGCGCCGGCGCTCGCCGCCGGTAACACCATCGTGATCAAGCCGTCAGAGCACGCGTCGGCGACCATCCTTGAACTGGCGCGTCTGGCCCTCGAAGCCGGGATTCCGCCAGGCGTGGTCAACGTTGTGACCGGTTACGGCCCGAGCACCGGCGCCGCCCTTACCCGCCATCCGCTGATCCGCAAGATCGCCTTCACCGGCGGCGCGGCCACGGCCCGGCATGTGGTGCGCAGCAGCGCCGAGAACTTCGCCAAGCTGTCGCTGGAACTGGGCGGCAAGTCGCCGAACATCATTTTTGCCGACGCCGATCTCGACAGCGCGATCAACGGCGCGATTGCCGGGATCTATGCGGCCTCGGGCCAGAGCTGTGTGTCCGGTTCGCGATTGTTGGTGCAGGACGAGATTTACGACGAGTTTGTCAGTCGTCTGGTCGACCGCGCCCAGCGCATCCGCATCGGCAACCCGCAGGAAGACAGCAGCGAAATGGGCCCAATGGCCACCGCGCAGCAACTGGCAGTGGTTGAAGGGCTGGTCGCCGACGCCATCGCCGAGGGCGCGCGTTTGCGGACCGGCGGCAAGCGGCCGGCTGATCTTGGCGAGGGCTGGTTCTACGAACCGACGCTGTTCGAGTGCGACCGCAATTCGATGAAGATCATGCAGGAAGAAGTCTTTGGCCCAGTGGCGTCGGTCATCCGTTTCAAGGACGAGGCCGAAGCGCTGGCGATCGCCAACGACTCGCAATTCGGACTCGCCGCCGGCATCTGGACGCGCGATCTGGGCCGCGCCCATCGCCTGGCGCGCGACGTGCGTTCGGGGATCATCTGGGTCAACACCTACCGCGCCGTTTCAGCGATGGCACCGATAGGCGGCTTCAAGAACAGTGGCTATGGACGCGAAAGCGGCATCGACTCGGTGCTGGCCTACACCGAACTGAAAACGGTGTGGATCAACCTCTCTCAGGCGCCAATGCCTGATCCGTTTGTGATGCGCTAGGAGTCCTGCGACATGATCGAACCCGGCATTTACAAAGACGTCATGAGCTCGTTTCCGTCCGGCGTCACGGTGGTCACCACCCTCGATCCGGATGGCGCCATCGTCGGCATCACCGCCAGCGCCTTCAGTGCGCTGTCGATTGATCCGGCGCTGGTGCTGTTCTGCCCCAATTACGCTTGCGACACCTACCCCGTGCTGCGTGACAGCAAGAAATTCGCAATCCATTTGCTGTCCGCCGAGCAGACCGCTGAAGCCTACGCCTTCGCCGGTAAAGGCAAGGACAAAGCCAAAGGCATCGAGTGGCACTTGAGCGAACTCGGGAATCCGATTCTCGCCAAAGCCACCGCAATCATCGAGTGCGAGTTGTGGCGTGAATACGACGGTGGCGACCACGCGATCATCGTTGGCGCGGTGAAAAATCTGATCCTGCCAGCGCAACCGGTAACGCCGATGATTTATCACAAGGGCAAGCTGGGCGCCCTGCCCACCTTGGCCTGACGGATACACATTGTTCCCAATGTGGAAGCGGGCCTGCTCGCGAAGGCATCGTGTCAGTCGACATCAATGTCGAATGATCCACCGCATTCGCGAGCAAGCCCGCTCCCACAGGGAGAAACAGGGTGATTGGAGGAATGATGAGTCACGAAAAGTACGAAAAAGGCCTGAAGATCCGCACTCAGGTTTTGGGCGAAGCCTATGTGCAACGCTCAATAGAGAACGCCGACGACTTCACCCGTCCGCTGCAGGAAATGGTCACCGAATACTGCTGGGGTCATGTCTGGGGTCGCGAAGGTCTGTCGCTCAAAGAACGCAGCATGATCAACCTGGCGATGATCTCGGCGCTTAACCGCCCGCATGAACTCAAGCTGCATGTACGTGGCGCCTTGCGTAACGGCCTGAGTCGTGAGCAAATACGCGAAATTCTGCTTCAGGTCGGCATTTATTGCGGCGTCCCGGCGGCCGTGGACAGTTTCCGGCTCGCCCGTGAAGCCTTCGCCGAAGCCGACGCCGAGGCCTCCAGTTAACCCCTCGGCTGTTTAGATGCCCGTCTGGCATGGACAGCCAACTTAAAGAGCGGATCCCATGAAACGCCAGCCACTCGACGACAGCTTCAAGGTCAATCGCAACCCCGTTACCCTGCGCGAAATCGTGCTGGATAAACTGCGTAGCGCGATCATGAATTTCCAGCTCATGCCAGGCGATCGTCTGGTTGAACGCGATCTGTGCGATCGCCTGGGCGTGAGCCGCACGTCGGTGCGCGAAGCCTTGCGTCACCTTGAATCCGAAGGCCTGGTGGAATTCGCTGACGCCAAGGGCCCGCGTGTCGCCATCATCACCCTGGCCGACGCCGTCGATATCTACGAACTGCGTTGCGTGCTGGAAGGCCTGATCGTTCAACTGTTCACCCTGCGCGCCAAAGCCAAGGACATCAAAGCCCTGGAAAAAGCCCTCGAAGAGAACCGCAAGGCGCTCAAGGACGGCGAGCTGCAACAGGTGATCGACTCGGTACAAGGCTTCTACGACGTCCTGCTCGAAGGCTCCGGCAACCACGTTGCGGCCACGCAATTGCGCCAGTTGCAGGCACGCATCAGCTACCTGCGGGCGACGTCGGTGTCCCAGGAAAACCGTCGTGGCGCCAGTAATCAGGAAATGGAAAAAATGGTCGCGGCAATCAAGAGCGGCGACCCGCTGCTGGCGCATCAGGCCTGCGTTGATCACGTCCGCGCTGCCGCGACGGTCGCCCTCGATTACCTCAAGCGCAAACAGGAAGAGACCGGCGCAACTCCCGCGATCACCCTGCCCATCGCGCTGAAAGAACCGCGCATAGGTCACTGACATGTCCAGCCCGAGCTTTTGCCCGAAATGCGGTGGCCCTGACCTCGGTCAGCAGGTGCCGCCGGGTGATACGCACGAGCGCCTGATGTGCCGCGGCTGCGGCTACATCCACTACGTCAATCCGAAGATCATTGCCGGCTGCATCATCGAGCAGGACGGCAAATACCTCTTGTGCCAACGAGCGATACCACCGCGTCCGGGCACCTGGACGTTGCCAGCGGGCTTCATGGAAAGCGGCGAGACCACCGAGGAGGCGGCGCTGCGCGAAGTCTGGGAAGAAAGCGGCGTGCGCGCGGAAATCGTCTCGCCCTATTCGATCTTCAGCGTGCCGAAGATCAGCGAGGTGTACATCATCTTCCGCGCCCTCGCGCTGGAGATCACCGGCCAGTTCGGCCCCGAGACCCTGGACTACAAGTTCTTCGCCCCCGAAGACATCCCGTGGGAGCAGATCTACTACCCGGCGATCCGGCAGATCCTCGAACGCTACATCGAGGAACGCCAGGCCGGGGTGTATGGGATCTACATGGGCAACGACGACAGCGGCAAGATTCATTTCATCCGCTGACGATCACCGTCGCCCCCACAGGGGATTTGTGGTGATTCTCAAAGTGGCGCCACGCCCTCGACGATGATGATTTCTGCCCTCGCCCATTCCTCGCGGTAGCGCTTCGCCTCCTGATACGCCGCCGAGCGATAGCACGCCACGGCCTGCTCGTAGCTGTCGAACTCGATCACCACGCAGCGCTGTGGCGTCTGCCGCCCCTCCATCGCTTCGCTGCGCCCGCCTCTGGCTAAGAACTTCGCACCAAACTCGGCGAACGCTTTCGGGGCGCGTTGGGTGTATTGGCTGTAGTGATCGGGATCGGTGATGTCCACGAGAGCAATCCAGTACGCCTTCATAGTGACCTCTTGGTTGAATTTGTATTATGGTATACCACGAATTACATCCACATCGAGAGTCCAGCATGGCCTTCAACAGCATCGAAGAAATCATCGAAGATTATCGCCTCGGCAAAATGGTCCTGCTTGTCGATGACGAAGACCGGGAAAACGAAGGCGACCTGTTGCTGGCCGCCGACCGTTGCACGCCCGAAGCGATCAGCTTCATGGCCCGTGAGGCCCGGGGGCTGATTTGCCTGACATTGACCGACGATCATTGCCAACGCCTGGGGCTTGAACAGATGGTGCCGAGCAACGGCAGCGTGTTCAGCACCGCGTTCACGGTTTCCATCGAAGCGGCGGTCGGCGTGACCACCGGCATTTCCGCCGCTGACCGCGCCCGTACGGTCGCCGCCGCTGTCGCCAGAGACGCCCGCGCCGAAGACCTTGTGCAGCCCGGGCATATCTTCCCGCTGCGCGCCAAGGAAGGAGGCGTGCTGACCCGCGCCGGTCACACCGAAGCAGGTTGCGATCTGGCCCGCCTCGCCGGTTTTACCCCGGCATCCGTCATTGTTGAAGTAATGAACGATGACGGCACCATGGCCCGTCGCCCGGATCTGGAAGTGTTCGCGCGCAAGCACGGGATCAAGATCGGCACCATCGCCGACCTGATCCACTATCGCCTGAGCACCGAGCACACCATCGAACGCATCGGTGAGCGCGAATTGCCGACGGTGCATGGCACGTTCCGATTGATCACGTTTGAAGACCGTATCGAAGGCGGCGTGCACATGGCGATGGTCATGGGCGATTTGCGCCGCGAAGCGCCGACGCTGGTGCGCGTGCATGTGATCGATCCGCTACGCGATCTGGTCGGCGCCGAGTACAGCGGGCCGAGCAACTGGACATTATGGGCGGCGCTGCAGCGGGTCGCGGCCGAGGGCCACGGCGTTGTCGTGGTGTTGGCCAATCATGAGTCGTCCCAGGCTTTGCTGGAGCGTGTACCGCAACTGACTCAACCACCCCGACAGTTCAGCCGGTCGCAATCGCGGATTTATTCGGAAGTGGGAACCGGGGCTCAGATTCTGCAGAACCTTGGTGTGGGCAAGTTGCGCCATCTCGGCCCGCCACTGAAGTATGCAGGCCTGACCGGGTATGACCTGGAGGTGGTCGAGAGCATCCCGTTCACCGAATAATCCACGCCAAACACAATTCCAACTGTGGGAGGGGGCTTGCTCCCGAAGGCGATGTATCAGTCGACATCAATGTTCAATGGCCGACCGCGTTCGGGAGCAAGCCCCTTCCCACAAGGGTTTTGCATTTCCCGATCGTCATCTCACGGCCCCAAAAAGGACATTCGCCAGATAACCGGTAAGGCAAAGTGCTTGCACAAAGTTTGGAATACCATAATATGATATTCCATAGACCGGACATTCCAAAGAACGTCCATCTACTGCTCCCCGATAGGCGGGCAACAACGCAAGCCCGCTCAAAAACACAACAATGAGGGCGTAAAAATGGTGTTGAACAAAGCTGCAACCGCAATCCTTTTTGCCGGACTGCTGAGCGTCACCGGCCAGGCCGCCATGGCCGCCGAGAGCGTGAATTTTGTCAGTTGGGGCGGAAGCACCCAGGATGCGCAGAAACAGGCCTGGGCTGACCCGTTCAGCAGGGCCAGCGGCATCACTGTCGTGCAGGACGGTCCGACCGACTACGGCAAACTCAAAGCCATGGTCGAAAGCGGCAACGTGCAATGGGACGTGGTCGATGTCGAAGCCGATTTCGCCCTGCGCGCCGCCGCTGAAGGGCTGCTCGAACCCCTCGATTTCAACGTCATTCAGCGCGACAAGATCGACCCACGCTTTGTCAGCGATTACGGCGTCGGCTCGTTCTTCTTCTCCTTCGTCCTCGGCTACAACGAAGGCAAGCTCGGCGCTGCCAAGCCGCAAGACTGGACGGCGCTGTTCGACACCAAGACCTACCCCGGCAAACGCGCCCTGTACAAATGGCCAAGCCCCGGCGTGCTCGAACTGGCGCTGCTGGCCGATGGCGTACCCGCCGACAAGCTCTACCCGCTGGACCTGGATCGCGCCTTCAAGAAACTCGACACCATCAAGAAAGACATCGTCTGGTGGGGCGGCGGCGCGCAGTCGCAGCAACTGTTGGCCTCGGGTGAAGTCAGCATGGGTCAGTTCTGGAACGGCCGCATTCACGCCCTGCAAGAAGATGGCGCGCCGGTGGGTGTGAGCTGGAAGCAGAATCTGGTCATGGCTGACATTCTGGTGATTCCAAAAGGCTCGAAAAACAAGGACGCGGCGATGAAGTTCCTGGCCAACGCCAGCAGTGCCAAAGGCCAGGCCGACTTCTCCAACCTGACCGCTTACGCCCCGGTCAACGTCGACAGCGTGGCGCGCCTGGATTCGGTGCTGGCCCCGAACCTGCCGACTGCCTACGCTAAGGATCAGATCACTCTCGACTTCGCGTACTGGGCCAAAAACGGCCAGGCCATCGCGACACGGTGGAACGAATGGCTGGTCAAATGAAAATGGCGGCCACTGCGTCCCGTCCCTCCACTGCCACCGGGAGCGCCGCAAGCGCTGCCGGCTCGGCCGCAGGACAAAAGGCGATTGCGATGCCGCAAGCCCCCTCCCTCAGACAACGCTGGCGCGGCGCCGGCAACCTCGTCCCGGCGCTGCTGTTCCTCGGCCTGTTCTTTCTGGCGCCGTTGATTGGTTTGCTGTTGCGCGGTGTGCTCGAACCCACCCCGGGCCTTGGCAACTATGAACAACTGTTCGCCAACTCGGCGTATGCCCGCGTGCTGCTCAACACCTTTTCAGTGGCCGGGCTGGTGACGCTGTTCAGTCTGTTGCTGGGCTTCCCGCTGGCCTGGGCGATCACCTTGGTGCCGCGCGGCTGGGGTCGCTGGATCCTCAACATCGTGTTGCTGTCGATGTGGACCAGCCTCCTCGCCCGCACCTATTCGTGGCTGGTGCTGCTGCAAGCCTCAGGGGTGATCAACAAGGCTTTGATGGCGCTGGGCATCATCGATCAGCCGCTGGAAATGGTGCATAACCTGACCGGCGTGGTGATCGGCATGAGCTACATCATGATTCCGTTCATCGTGCTGCCATTGCAGGCGACCATGCAGGCCATCGACCCGATGATCCTGCAGGCCGGCTCGATTTGCGGGGCCAGCCCATGGACCAACTTCTTGCGGGTGTTCCTGCCCCTGTGCAGGCCCGGGCTGGCGTCCGGTGGGTTGATGGTGTTTGTGATGTCGCTCGGTTACTACGTCACCCCGGCGCTGCTGGGCGGAGCGCAGAACATGATGCTGCCGGAGTTCATCATTCAGCAGGTGCAATCGTTCCTCAACTGGGGCCTGGCCAGTGCCGGCGCCGCGTTGCTGATCGCCATCACCCTGGTGCTGTTTTACTTCTACCTGAAGCTTCAGCCGGAATCCCCGGTTGGCGCCAGTAACGCGAGGTAAGCCGAGATGCTCCTGACTCCCAATGCCATGAGCCGCCGGATGCGTTTCGGGCTCTACACCACCACCGGGCTGATCGGTTTGTTTCTGCTGTTGCCGATCGTGTTCATTGTCCTGCTGTCGTTCGGCTCGTCCCAATGGCTGGTGTTCCCGCCACCGGGGTGGACACTGAAATGGTACGGCCAGTTCTTCTCCAACCCCGACTGGATGAATGCGGCACTCGCCAGCCTCAAGGTGGCGGTGCTGACGACCGTCTGCGCCGTGATCCTCGGTCTGCCGACAGCGTTTGCCTTGGTACGTGGGCGCTTTCCCGGCCGGGAATTGCTCTATGGCCTGTTCACTCTGCCGATGATCGTGCCGCTGGTGATCATCGCCGTGGCGGTGTACGCGCTGTTCCTCAAACTCGGTTACACCGGGACGATGTTTGCCTTTGTGGTCAGCCATGTGATCGTCGCGTTGCCGTTCACCATCATCTCGATCATCAACTCGCTGAAGCTGTTCGATCAGTCGATCGAAGACGCGGCAGTGATCTGCGGCGCCTCACGCCTGCAAGCGGTGCTCAAGGTGACGTTCCCGGCGATTCGTCCGGGCATGGTCGCCGGCGCCCTCTTCGCCTTCCTCGTTTCGTGGGATGAAGTGGTGCTCAGCGTGATGATGGCCAGCCCGACCCTGCAAACCCTTCCCGTGAAAATGTGGACCACCCTGCGCCAGGACCTGACACCGGTGATCGCCGTCGCTTCGACGCTGCTGATCGGCCTGTCGGTATTGGTCATGGTGATCGCCGCCGCCCTGCGCCGGCGCAACAACATCAGCGCCTGAGCGCCCAGGAGTACGACATGAGTGCCGTGATCAAAGACGCATCCCAGCAGAACGACAACCCCCTGGTCAGCCTGCGCAACCTGAACAAGCACTACGGCGACTTTGCCGCCGTGGACAACATCTCCCTGGACATCAAGGACGGTGAATTCCTCACCTTCCTCGGCTCCAGCGGTTCCGGAAAAAGTACGACACTGTCGATGCTCGCCGGTTTCGAAACCCCGAGCAGCGGCGAGATCCTCGTCAACGGCCAGTCGCTGGTCAATGTGCCGCCGCACAAGCGCGACATCGGCATGGTGTTTCAGCGTTACTCGCTGTTCCCGCACCTGTCGGTGCGCGACAACATCGCCTTCCCGTTGGCGATCCGCAAACTCGCTGCGGCCGAACGCGACAAGCGTGTCGATGCGATGCTCAAACTGGTGCAACTTGAACAGTTCGCTCATCGCCGCCCTTCGCAACTGTCCGGCGGCCAGCAACAGCGTGTCGCCATCGCCCGGGCGCTGGTCTATGAGCCACGCATTCTGCTGATGGACGAACCGCTGGGTGCGCTGGACAAAAAACTGCGCGAAGACCTGCAAGACGAACTGCGCCAACTGCATCGTCGGTTGGGCATCACCATCGTTTACGTGACCCACGATCAGGAAGAAGCCATGCGGTTGTCCCAACGCATTGCGATTTTCAGTCACGGCAAGATCGTTGGTTTGGGCAGCGGGTATGACCTGTATCAGAATCCGCCGAACGCGTTTGTCGCCTCGTTCCTCGGCAATTCGAACTTCCTCAAACTCAAGGCGCAGGGCAATGCGGCCGCGAGTTTTGAAGGGCAGCCGCTGTCGATCCGACTGACCGCAGGCCTGCACACTGATCAGGATGTGCTGCTGATGGTACGCCCGGAAAAAGCCTTGGCGCTGAGCGTGCAGCAAGCGAGCGATGAGCCGTTGATGGGGGGGTGGAATGAGGTGTCAGCGACGGTGGTTGAAGTGCTGTTTCTCGGCGAGAGCCAGACCTGCAGCGTGGTGACCTCGGGCGGGACGTCGATGACCGTCAAAGCGCTGTCGGCGGCGGGCATGCCACTCAAGGCGGGGGATCCGGTACGCGTACGCTGGGCCACCGCCGATGCCTGCGTCTACACCGAATGGAGCGAAAGCGACCTGAACAAAGCCGCCGGCGCTCACTAAACGCATCAACACCCTACAAATCCCCCTGTGGGGCGAATCCAAAAAACCGTCCATCGCCGGTCAAATCTGTGGGAGCGGGCTTGCTCGCCGCCACAGGTTTTGTGGCCCTCAGTTAATCGCGGCAAAACCCTCAATCTGATCCGGCCACGGCGTCAACACTTCAAACCCGCTTTCCGTCACCGCCACCATGTGCTCCCATTGCGCGGATAACGAACCGTCCTTGGTCAGTACAGTCCAGCCGTCCGGCATGTTCTTCACATGACGTTTACCCGCGTTCAGCATCGGTTCGATGGTGAAAATCATCCCGGCCTTGAGCTTCATGCCTTGATTGGGAAAACCGTAATGCAGGATCTGCGGCTCATCGTGGTAGACCTTGCCGATTCCGTGCCCGCAATACTCGCGCACCACACTGAAGCCTTCCTTCTCCGCCAGGCTCTGGATCGCATGGCCGATATCACCCAGGGTCGCACCCGGACGCACCGTGCGAATGCCGGCGCACATGGCGTCGTAAGTGGTCTTGATCAAGTGCTGCGCCTGCGGCGTCGCTTCACCCACCACATACATGCGGCTGGTATCGCCGAACCAACCGTCCTTGATCACCGCGATGTCGAGGTTGACGATGTCGCCATCCTTCAACGGTGTGCCCGATGGAATGCCGTGGCACACCGCGTCGTTGACCGAGGCGCAGACCGTTTTTGGAAAGCCGTGATAACCGACATTGGCCGGAACCGCTTTCTGTACGTTGACGATGTAGTCATTGCACAGCCGATCCAGTTCATCCGTGGTCACGCCAGCCTTGACGTGCGGCACCAGCATCGCCAGCACTTCGGCGGCGAGCTTGCCGGCGACGCGCGATTGAGCGATCTCGGCCCGGGTATTGATCTTGATCTGGTTTCTCATGCGGTGACGGCTTCCTGAGTCAGTGTTTGCAAATCCAGCCCACCGTTCTGCTCGGCGCGGATGAGCAAGCGGCAAATGGCGCTGTGATCGAGGTTGGGGTGCAACTCGGCGAGCATGCCGATGCGCATCCAGTGCTCGGCCTGCGCGTTGATCGAGCGGCTGAGGGCGTTACTGGAGATGCGCAGATTCTCGTGCATGTCTTCTGAAATCTTTACGATGCCCATGGCAAAATCCGATACGAAATGTATACGGATCATATATTAGTCATCGGAGTAAACGAAACCATTGCGCCGAACATTGACGACACAATCCATTCCCAAATGCATGACTAATCTGAATCAGACACGCTTCAACGCCTGCTTATGCGCATACATCGCGCCATCCGCATCCGCCAGCAGCCGATCCACAGTGTCATGGCGCTTGGCGTCGTACTCGATCTGGCCGACGCTGAAGCGAATCGCATAACCACGCTGCAACATGGCGTTGCGCTCCTGGAGAATCTCGTTGAGTCGCGCCATGATCGCCGTGGTTTCGACGTGACTGGAGCCTGTCAGCAAGGCGACAAATTCATCGCCGCCCAATCGCCCGACCACGTCGCTCTCACGAAAGGCAATGCGCAGCACGTCGGCAAAGGTCTTGAGCGCACTGTCACCCTCGGCATGACCATAGAGATCGTTGATCTGCTTGAAGTCATTGAGGTCGAAGAAAAGCAGCGTCGCCGGCCTGTTCAGCCGTGCGCAAGCATCCAGCGCGTGCTGGGCCAACTGCATGAACCCACGGCGATTGGACAACAGCGTCAACTCGTCCATGCTCGCGATCTGTACCGCCATCAACTCCTGCTCGGCCATACCAGCCAGGTCACGCAGTAGCGCACGTTCTTCGTCATCGAGTTCACGGGGTTTGGTGTCGATCAGGCAAAGCGTGCCCATCTTGTTGCCATTGGGCACGGTCAGCGGGTAGCCGGCGTAGAAGCGAACGTTCGGTTCGCCCGTGACCAGTGGGTTGTCATGGAAACGCTCGTCCTGGCGGGCGTCGGGCACCAGCAACAAATCGTCCTTGAGAATCACATGACCGCAGAATGAGACGTCCCTGGGCGTTTGCGTGACCTCCAGCCCGACACAAGACTTGAACCACTGCCGATCCTTGTCGACCAGTGTCACCAGGGCAATCGGCACATTGAACAGGCGCCTGGCCAGTCGCGTCAGTCGATCGAAACGCTCCTCCGGAGCAGAATCGAGAAGGTTGAGTCCGTGCAGCGCTTGAATGCGCGCGTCTTCATTGGCGGTTTTTCCTGGGACCAGCATTCGCACACTCCATTGGCATCCATACACTTCAGCGTAGCGCTAATTCAGCAACGGCTCAGATTCTCATCCCCCCGCCACCGGACACGGCCCGCCGGCATCGGCCCAGAGCTTGAACTGGTTCACGAATAGGTCGTGGGGCACCGGCACCGGCGCACGCCCTGCCCCGGGGTTCCAGCCCCATAGCACCAGTTTGTCCTCGCTGACGTGTTTGATCAGCGCGGCAAAATCGCGATCACCGTTGCTCGAACGGTCCTTGATCATCGCGCAGAGTTTGTCCGCTGGCAGGCCAATCCAGGCCATTTTGTGCGCCGCCGGCGGGAGGCTCCAGTGCGGCGCACCGGGAGGCGCATGGGGGCCGTAACTGGCGGGCGGATTGCTTTGGGCGTGACACGTTGCGCACGGCAAACCGGCGGCGCCCTTGCCGTCCATGCCCCGCACCACGTTCATCGCGTGGGGCGTGCCGGCATCGAATTGCAAGGGTGAATCCCCGGGAATGTGGCAGTTCTGGCAACGCGGGCTCTGGAATACTTTCTGAATGGTGTCGAACGCCTTCAAGGCTTGCTGATCATCGGCGAACAGTTGCGAGGTGTATCCACCTGCACCCATCAGAACCAGTGCGCCCAACAGCAGATGTCGTTTCATCTCACACCCCCGACAATTGCAGCGGCAATTGGCGCAGTCGCTGCCCGGTCAAAGCAAACACGGCGTTGGCCACCGCCGGTGCGGTCGGCGGCACACCCGCCTCGCCGATGCCGCCGGGTTTATCGTGGCTGGGCACGATATGCACCTCAACCACCGGCATTTCGTTGAGCCGCAGCACCTGATAGTCGTGATAGTTGGACTGCGTGACCATGCCGTCCTTGAGCGTGAGTTTGCTGTGCAGCGCCATGCCCAGACCGAAGGTGATGCACGACTCCATCTGCGCCGCGATGCTCTGTGGATTGACCGCGATCCCGCAATCCACCGCGCACACTACGCGATGCACACGAATGGCCAGATCGTCCTGAGAAACCTCGGCCACTTGCGCCACATAGCTGCCAAACGATTCGTGCACCGCCACGCCCAAGGCATGCCCGTCCGGCAGCGGCGCCGACCAGTTGGCCTTCTCCACCGCCAGATTCAGCACGCCGAGATGCCGTGGATGCGCCTTGAGCAACGTGCGGCGGTAGTCGACCGGATCCTTGCCTGCCGCAGCGGCCATTTCGTCGATCAACGACTCCATGACAAACCCGGTGTGGCTGTGCCCCACTGAGCGTAACCACAGCACATTGATCCCGGTCTGCGGCGAATGCAGTTCAACCTGATGATGGGCCAGACCTTTGACGTAAGGGCTGTCGGCCACGCCCTCAACCGACGTCGGGTCGATGCCGTTCTTGACCATGGTCGCCTCCATCAGCGTACCGGTCATGATCGATTGCCCGACCAGCACATGCTGCCAGCTCAACGGCATGCCATCGGCTCCCAGCCCTATACGCGCCTGATGCAGGAACATCGAGCGGTAATAACCGCCGCGAATGTCATCCTCGCGCGACCATACGGTTTTCACCGGCATGCCCGCCGCTTTCGCCACCTCCACCGCTTCGGCCACAAAATCGGAGGTTGGATTGGCCCGACGACCAAAACCGCCGCCAAGGAATTCGGTGTGGATTTCGACCTGCTCGGGTTTAAGTCCGGTGATCTTGCCGGCAATCATTTGGTCCAGCGTCTGAAATTGCGTACCGGTCCAGATTTCACACTTCTGGGCGCTGATCTTCACCGTGCAATTGAGCGGCTCCATCGGCGCGTGAGCCAGGTATGGCACGCTGTACTCAACGTCGATCTTTTTCGCCGCTTTACCGAAGTTGCCCATGGCATCCCCGGCCTGACTGGCCGACGTGCCCGGTGTGGCGGCCAGTTTGCGAAAGCGCTCCAGCACGTTCTCGCTGCTCAGGTCTGCGTGCGGCCCCAGGTCCCAATCGACTTTCAGCGCATCACGGCCCAGTTTCGCCGCCCAATAATGCTCGGCGATCACGGCCACCCCGGTCGGCACTTGCACCACTTTATGCACGCCCGGCACGGCCAGCGCTTCGGCGCCCTCGAAGGATTTGACGCGGGCACCGAATACCGGCGCTCGGGCAACCATCGCCGTCATCAACCCTTCAAACTGCACGTCCATGCCGAACCTGGCGCGGCCGGTGATCTTCTCTGGGGTATCGAGGCGTTTCGTGGGTTTGCCGATGACCTTCCAGTCCTTGGCCTCTTTAAATGTAATGGATTTCGGATCGGGCACCGGCAATTGCCCGGCGGCGTCCGCCAACTCGCCGTAAGTGGCGCGTTTATCGCCAGCGATCACCACGCCCGACTCGGTGCGAATCGTCGAAGGCGCCACGTCAAAACGCTTGGCCGCCGCCTCAACCAGCATTTGCCGCGCCGTAGCGCCCGCCAGCCGATAGCGGTCGAACTCCATCCAGGTCGAGGTCGAGCCGCCGGTAATCTGCATGCCGCCAAAACCGGGTAGACCGTAATCGGCGGCCGAGGCTGGCGAGTGTTCGACGCGAATCTTCGACCAGTCGGCCTCCAGCTCTTCGGCGATCAGCATGGTCAGCCCGGTCCAGATGCCCTGCCCCATCTCCGAATGCCCAAGCAGCACGGTGACGCTGTTGTCCGGCGCAATGCGCAGGAACGCATTGGGCGCAAAGACCTTGCCTTCATTCTCCGCCGCCAACGCAAAACGATGGGCGCCGGGCACCACAAACGCCACCACCAGACCGCCGCCCAACATGGCACTGCCTTTGAGAAAACCCCGACGCGATACGGGACTGTTCATGGTCTGTCTCCCCGTCTGGTTCAACCGATTTCGGACGCACGTTTGACCGCGGCGCGAATTCTTGGATAAGTGCCGCAACGGCAGATATTGCCGGAGAGCGCCTGATCGATATCGCAGTCGGTGGGTTTGGGGATTTTCGCCAATAGGGCTGCGGCGGACATGATCTGCCCGGACTGACAATAACCGCACTGCACCACATCCAGTTCTGCCCAGGCTTGCTGCACCGGGTGCGAGCCGTCCGTGGACAGGCCTTCGATGGTGAGGATTTTCTGCCCATGGGCGACGGCGGTGGCCGGGGTGATACAGGCGCGCAACGGCGCACCGTCGACATGCACGGTGCAGGCGCCGCACTGGGCCATGCCGCAGCCGAATTTGGTACCGGTCAGGTGCGCGATATCGCGCAGAACCCAGAGCAACGGCATGTCCGCGGGGACATCGAGCTCCTGATCCTTGCCATTGATATTCAGGGTCAGCATCGGGGATTTTCCTCAGACTCACGGTGTTCTGAAGGGGCGTCGCTGCGGCCGCGAAGCCTGCGCACGCTTGGGCTTATCCCATTGAGCTAAGCGCAATTTGCGTTTTAGGCCAGATGCGGCGACCACCGGTCATGCATGCGTGCTCTGAATGGTGAGGGTGTCGCAGACTCTCGCTAACCCACATTCCCTCTGCGTAAACATCATTGCGTCAGCGCGTTTAAATGACACTCCGCGTTACGCCATACAGGCTACAAAACCTTGCGCCGTTACCTACGCGTACGCCAGAATCCGCCGGCTTACACGGCTGTGGGGCGGGTTGTATCGTTTCCCTGTCACTGCAAAACAGTGATCGGGTTTGGTAGCCCGTCTGTAATGGTCGTGTGGCAACACCTTGTGCAGTCTTTCATATGGTGGTCATGCGTGGGGCTCCTTTGCGAGCGCCGGGTTCCTATTGCAGCCGGTCTACCAACCCGCGTATGGCCGCCACCCTCGTTTGGTAGCGAGAGTGATGGTTCCTTGAAATCTGCAATAGGAGTTTCATCCATGTTCAAAATCACACCCAACCCACCGCACACCGATCCAGTCCCACACGACCCCGCCCTTGACCCGCAAAAGGTCAAAGAAGCAACTGATCGCGCCCTCGACTACTACCTCAGACCCGAAGCACTGTCGGCCCCGCCAAGCTCGCCCAAGTTTCGCCCCGTCTTTCTCGTCGATCCCACGCTGGATGAAGAAACCCTGCTCGTCGAAGCCTGTGAGTCGCTGTCATACGCTCATGCCATGGCCGGTAACATCGCCGACTCGGTGGGCGGCCCGGAGCGAAAACCGCTGCTGGCGCTGCAACAGGTGATCATGTTGAACGAGCTGTTGGTCAACCGATTGCTGGATAAACTGCGCCTGCCGCAGTAGGTACCACACGGTTCGCCATGCAGGGCCAGTGCATCCTGCATGGCGATCTTGAACGCGGCGTCCATACTGATCTTTGCGCACGGCATCCTCCACTCAACGGTCCGGACAACGACATGCCCTCCCCTGAATCCACTCTTTTGCAGAGCTGGCACGACAACGCCCACGTCTGGATCGAAGTGGTCCGCAGCGGCGCGATTGAAAGCCGTCAGCAGGTCACCGATCAGGCGATCCTGCTGGCAATCATGGGCCGGCAACCTGCGCGCGTGCTCGACCTGGGTTGCGGCGAAGGCTGGTTATTGCGGGCACTGGCGGATCGGGGCATTGCTGCAGTGGGCGTGGATGGCGACGCGACATTGGTTGAAGCGGCGCGTTTGGCCGGTGCATCGCAAGTGTATGTCGCCAGTTATGAAGCGCTGGTTGAAGCGAATGTGGACATCGGGCGGGACTACGACCTGATCTGCGCCAATTTCTCTCTGTTGCATCAGGACATCATCCCGCTGCTCGCGGCGATGAACGCCTTGCTGGTGCCCGGCGGTGTGCTGGTGATCCAGACGCTGCACCCATGGGCCGTCGCGGCCGGCGATTATCAGGATGGTTGGCGGCAAGAGACCTTCGCCGGGTTCGAAGGCCAGTGGCAGCCGATGCCGTGGTATTTCCGCACGCTGTCGAGCTGGATCAATGCGCTCGACATGGCAGGTTTCCAGTTGGCCGCACTGCAAGAACCGCAGCATCCGCAAAGCCCTGTGCCGCAGTCGTTGCTGATGGTGGCTGAGCGGCGCTAGTTTCAGTCACGCAGCTCCCACAGGGTTTTACAGTGCTTGCTGGATCAGCGGCGGGCCACTGAGGCGGTATTGCGCCAAAAGGCGCATCACACAGCCCACTTTCAGCAGGGTTGGGCCAATGATGGTCATGGCGTGCATCACTACCAACAGCGCGATCGGCATGTGGCCATCGTAGAGGTAGGCGCCGGTGGGCCGGTTGAAGCGCAGCAATGCGGCTGGCTCAAGGACAAGTTCGGCGTGTCGTGGCAAATCGTGCCGGTGGCGTTCATGCACATGATGCTGGATGCGGACACCCGCAAATCCCAGCGGGAGATGCAGGCCATGTACACCCTGAAAAAACTCGACATTGCCCAACTGGAACGAGCCTTTGCCGGCCAGAGCTAATACACTCGGGCGCTGGCCTGCCGGGAACGACGTCGATGAAACACGCTGCCGCGAAAAACCCTGAAAAAGCCCCGCGTTTCTGGCGCGACGAGGCCCTGCCCTTCATCGAAGCCCGGGCCATCGCCGATGGTCGCGAGGTTTGTTATGCGCGGCATTCTCATGCGCACTTCTCCATCGGGGCGATTACCGCCGGGCGCAGCACGTATGTGCATGAACAGGCGCAGTTCGAAGTCGCCGCCGGCACCGTGGTGTTGATGAACCCCGGTGATGTGCACGCCTGCAATCCGATCGATGATCAGCCGTGGTCATACCTGATGCTGTACGTCGAAACGCCATGGCTAACCGATTTGCAACATCAACTGGGCTTCAGTGCCGAGCTTGAATTCCGCCGCTTTGCGACCACCCATCTCAACGATGCCGGCCTGTTCCGCGATCTCAAGGGGTTATACGAAATTCTCGTCGACGGGCAACAGGATGTGCTGCGAAAACAGAGCGCTGCGGTCGAGTTTTTCACGAATCTGCAATTGCGCCTGAACCCGGCTGAACAGCCATCGCGCGAGCCGAATTTCAAGCTTGAACGCGCCGCCGATTACATCCGCGAACACTGCACCGATCTGCTGAGCCTCGATGACATTTGCCGCGCGGCGCAGTTGTCGCCGTCGTACCTGATCCGCGCCTTCAAGCAGCATTACGGCATGACGCCCCATGCGTTTGTGATCAACCAGCGCATCCAGTTCGCTCGCGAGCGGTTGCGCAGTGGACGGTTGATTGCCGATGTGGCGCTTGAGGCGGGGTTTGCCGATCAAGCGCACTTTCAACGGGCGTTCAAACAGCATCTGGCGGCGACGCCGGGGCAGTATCGGGGCTGACAGCAATCCCCTGTGAGGATTTCAAGGCAACAACAGATAAATCGCACTCACCACCAACAACCCCGCCATCAGCCTGTTGAACAGGCGCATCCCCGCCGGGTTGCCCAGATAGCCGCGCAAGAACGTCCCGGCATACACCCAGCAGCCCACCGACACATAGCAGATCACCAGGTACACCGCCGCAAACTGCCAGACCAGCCGCGCCTCGCCATCGGCGACAAACGCGCCCATGCCGGCCACGCACGCCAGCCAGGCTTTCGGGTTGAGCCACTGCATGACCGCGCCATAGAGTATCGAAGGTGCGCGGCCCGAGTCCCCGGCATTCAACTGCCCGTTGTCGGTCGCCAGCTTCCAGGCCATGAACAGCAGAAACGCCACCCCGGCCAGTTGCACGACGCGGGTCATGAATGGCCAGAGTTTGAGCACTTCATGCAGCCCCAAGCCCATCAGCACCAGCAACAAGACAAAGCCCAACGTAGCTCCGGCGACATGCCGTTGGCTGGCGCGAAAGCCGAACTGCGCGCCGCAACTCAGCGCCACGATGTTGACCGGGCCGGGGGTAATGGACGCGGCCAGGGCAAACGCCGCCATCGAAACAATCAGACTCATCGCACACCTGCTTCAAACCAAGGAACAAGGCGTCCACGGTAACCAGCGCCCTGTCCACGGTATTGAAGAAAATGCCCCTGCGATCAATCCAGACGCGGCACCGTAAAGCGGAACTCACTGCCCTGCCCTGGCTCACTCTCGGCAACGATACGTCCGCCATGCGCCTCGACGATGCCTTGGGTGATGTACAAACCCAGGCCTGAGCCCGTCGGATTGCCCTCTTTCACTGTCCAGTAACGGTCGAATACATGGGGCAGGTTTTCACTGGGAATCCCCTCGCCGCTGTCACGCACGGTGAAGACAATTTCATTGCCGACCAATTTGGCATGGACGCCGACCGTGCCCAAGCGCGGGGTGAACTTGATCGCATTGCCGACCAGATTCGACAGCACTTGAAACAATCGCTCGGGGTCGGCGTGGATGCGCAGATCGGGGTCTGCCTCGAAGGAAATGCTGATGTCCTTGTCCAGTGCCAAAGGTGCGAGCAATGCTTGCGCTTCTTCGAACATCTGCCCGACATCGAGTTTCTGTGGCGTGATGACGTAGCGCCCGGCGTCGATTTTCGAGGTATCGAGCAGGTCTTCCAGCAACGTATTCATACGTCCGGCGGCCTGTTGCATGGTGTCGATGGCCGTGGAGATTCGGCGCGAAGTGTGCGGGCCGTCGGAGCTGAAAGCCTTCTGCATCATGCCGCAGAGCATCGAGATAACCGTCATCGGATTGCGCAGATCGTGCGACACCACTGCGACCAGTTCATCGCGGGCGCGCACCGCTTCCTGTTCGCGGCATACCTGTCGGGCCAAGTCATTTTCCAGCGCCGAACGACGCAGATCGTTGGCGGCGAACAGATCGCCGTGGCTCCACTTGGTGGAGATACCGGCCATCTCGACTTTCCAGATTTCGAACGAGGTACGCGGGCGCAGGCGCAAACCAGCGTCGGAGTTTTCCAGATCCAGCGGCTTGTGAGGGTCGCCGCTCCAGTTGATGTTTTCTTTAACCTCCGGACGGAACCACAGCACGCCGTTATCCACCGGTTTTGGCAGGCTCATGGCAAGCACGCCGCTGGCCACCTGTTGATAGTGCGCGGCTGGCGGGTAAACGCTGGCCAGGTGATGGCTGGCAAATACCGGCTCACCGGTGCCTTGCAGCCATTTGTGCAGCGCACGGATTTCTTCCGGTTCCGGGCAGTGACCGTAACGGTGCAACTGATTGTCTTCAATGATGGCGATACCACCAGCGTTGGTCAGCGCCATGAGCACTTGCGGCTGGTTCGCCAACCCGTCGAAAACATTTTGCGGCGAGTCGATCATCGCCTGATTGAGCAACGCCAAAGCGTCGACTTTTTCTTCACGCTGGCGGCTGAGTTCCAGCGCTTCCATCGCACTGATCTGCAGTGACAGAACCTGACCGATAGTCTGGCAAGCCATGCGCAGGTCGTGTGGAACGTGCAGCGGCTGACGGTTGCCGCAACTGATCAAGCCCCACAGTTTGTCGCCTTTGAGCAACGAGATGCTCATCGATGACAGCACGCCCATGTTCTTCATGTACTGGCAGTGGATCGGCGACACGCTGCGCAGCGTGGCAAAGCTCAGGTCCAGGGGGGTGTGCGTATCGGGACGCAGCTTCGGCACCAGCGGCACTGGCTGATAGTCAGCGTCAGGGATGATCCGCAGCCAATTGGTGCGGTACAACTCGCGAGCCTGCTCGGGAATGTCGGAGGCCGGGAAGAACAGGCCGTTGAACACTTCCATCGACGGCGATGAGGCTTCGGCGATCACCTGGCCGTGCCCTTCCTCCTCGAAACGGTAGATCAGCACCCGGTCGTAACCGGTCATGGCCTGGATTTCCTTGACGCTGATGTCGTACAGCGCCTGCAGCGTAGTGGCGGCTTGCAAGCGCTGAAGCATCCGCCCCAGGTGGGTCTGTCTGCCGGCCACGTTGCGCGGCTGGAAGTTTTCGACGTGGATTTCCAGTTCCAGAATCAGCACGCCCTGATGGCGGTGCAGCAGACCTTCGAACGCAGTGCCATTGAGCTGGAAATGCAGCGGCGGGGCATCGAAGAATGCCGACTGCAGCAACGCTTGGCGCACGGTCTGGGCTGGCGCGTCGCCAATCAGGTGCTCAAGCGGCAGGCCGATCAGATCCTCTGGTGTGCGGGCCAGCAAGGTGTCGACGTTGGCGCTGACCTGAATGATGTTCAGCGCAGGCTCGCTCAGGGTCAGCAACAAACCGTGGGGCTGGATGGCGCCAGGGAAACGAATCGGCTCGTCGGCACAGTTGTCCAACAGTTTTTCAAAAGCTTCTTTGTCTTGCGGGCTCATGCCAGTACCTCCCGGCTATCGAGCCAGCGCTCGAAACAGCTGAATGTGTTTTGCGCCGCCAGCACAACGGCTTCGCGTTCGGCGGTGGGCATTGGGCGACTGCCCAGGTATTCAATGAACTCGCGCCAGCGGCGACCGGTGGCGGCGCCGTAAACATCAAGAAACGCGGCACCGTTTTGCGCTTCAAGGCCCAAACGGCTGGCGATTTCCCGGCGCAGAATCTGCCCGCCCAGGGTCGCGCCTTCAAGCACGTACAACACGCCAAGGCTGGCGGCGCTTGAGTCGATCAGTGGCAACCGCTGACACATCGGCAAGCTGTCGATCGCCGCCCCGCAATCCCCCAGGGCTTTCAGGTCGCTGTGCAGTGTCTGAGCTTTGAGGCGTGGTGACAGATCGAAATCGGCGGGAATCGCATCGCTGTCCCGCAACGCGCTTTCCAGCGGTAAATAAAAGCCGTAATAGGCCTGGATCAGCCGCTTAAAGGCGGGCACATCAAGGGCGTCGGAGAAAAAAGGCAGACGCTTTTCCAGCGCGATATGCAACTCGGCAGTCCCGGCTCGTAGGTCTTGCAACACCGGTGGCACATAAACCTCACGGGGCTTTGCTTGCATGTAGATCGCTCTTGGTGGGGCCACTTGGGGCCAGGCGGGGTTTGGAGAGACATTGGGCGAAATCTTACACGCCAATCGCCTTTTCTGACCGCAAGGATCAATTTTTTCGCCAAAAAGGACGCCTCAGATTGTTTCTGAGCGGTTCGGTATCCGGAAAGTTCGACCGGACTGACCAACGCCCCTGCCCGTGGTACCACGACGGCGATGGGCCAATAGTTCGCCAGGCCCTGTAACCGTTGTTGCGCAGGCAGTTGTCGAGGGCGACTTCGGCGCTGTTGAAGGCGAAACGCGCTTAAATCTCACACGGGCCTTTGAGTTCGACCTGATTGCCGTCCGGATCAAAGCAGTACAGGGACAGGCCGTAGCCCTCGGCACCGAAGCGGTTGGCGGCTTTTCCCACGGTCAGCCCGAAAGACTGCAAATGCGCAGTCAGCGCGTCCTCATTGAACGGTTCAATGCGCAGGCAGAAGTGATCGACGTTGCGCCGCTCGGCCCCGGCCGCCCCGCCGCCCTTGCGGCCAAGTTCGCCCTGCAGGTCGACGAGGTCGATCATTGAGGTGCCGGCACGCAAGTGCACCAGCCCCAACGGCTCGTTACGCTTGACCACTTCGGCGCCGAACACCTGGCCGTAGAACTCGATGCTGCGTTGCAGGTTCGCAACGCGCAGGACGATGTGATCGATGTGTTGGATGACGAACGGGTGCATGGGTTTGATTCCTCACATTCAGCGACCCGGTGATTGTGCTGCAAATATAAAAAAATTCACTGTCGATTTTTCGGTGGAGCCATCGACAAACTGGTTTTACTCTCACGCCATGAACATACAAACCACTGTCCTGCCGCCCCACGCCGAGATGGTTCGCGCCATGCTCGAACGCGACACTGCTTATGAAGGCGTGTTCTTCACGGCCGTGAAAACCACCGGGATCTTCTGCCGCCCCAGTTGCACGGCGCGCAAGCCGAAACCTGAGAACGTCGAATTCTTCGCCCATGCCGACGAGTGCATGTCCGCCGGTTATCGCGCCTGTCTGCGCTGCAAACCGCTGGACGCGGCGGCCATTGCGCCGGACTGGGTACAAAGCGTGCTCAAAGCCGTGGATGCCGATCCGGAGGTGCGCTGGAGCGATGCGCAACTGCTCGCCGAAGGCATCGAGCCGCTGAAATTGCGGCGCTGGTTCAAGCAGCATTTCGGCATGACCTTCCATGCCTGGTTGCGCACCCGCCGACTCGGTATGGCGCTGGGCGGAATCAAGCAAGGCACCTCCATCGACCACGCGGCGTTCGATTCCGGCTATGAATCGCTGAGCGGTTTTCGTGATGCGTTTCAGAAGTCGTTCCACATCACGCCCGGTCGCGCAGCCAACAGTGAACCGTTGCTGTTTACCCGGCTGACCACACCGCTGGGGCCGATGATTGCCATGGCTGAGCGCCGTGGGCTGGTGTTGCTGGAGTTTCTTGATCGGCCAGCGCTGACACGGGAAGTCGAAGAGTTGCAGAGCCGATATGGCTATGCGGTCGCACCGGGGCACAACGCGCCGCTACAGCAAATCGAACAACAACTGGCCGACTACTTTGCAGGCAACCTCAGCACGTTCAGCGTACCGTTGCACCTGCCCGGCAGCGAGTTCGCCCGCCAGGTCTGGTCGGCACTGCTGCAAATCCCCTACGGCCACACCACCACCTACGGCGCGATTGCTGCCGGTTTGGGCAAACCCGGCGCCAGTCGCGCTGTCGGCCTGGCCAACGGGCACAACCGTCTGGCCATTGTGGTGCCTTGCCATCGGGTGATCGGCGCGGATGGCTCGCTCACCGGGTATGGTGGAGGACAACCACGCAAGGCCTTTCTGCTGAGGCTCGAAAACGCGGCGCGACAACTCACGCAGCCTTGGCTTTTCTAACGATTGGACTCAGCCAGCAAAAGGAATCTCGATGAACACTCCTGAAATCGATGACTTGCTGAATTAGCATGGCGAATGTTTATCGCACAGCCAGTGCGTTTTTTGCCTCAATCGATACCGATTGGCAGCGGCTCGTCGCCACTGTTGGCCCTTGCCTGCATCAACCTTATCCAGCGCGGGATCCCTACGAGTCGCTGGTGCGCTCGATTGCCTATCAGCAACTGCATGCCAAGGCCGGGGATGCGATTGTCAGGCGATTGGTCGGGTTGTTTCCCGGGCAATCGTTTCCTCGGCCGGAGCAGATGCTGGCGACCGATGTTGATCGCATCCGTGGCTGCGGGTTTTCCGCAGGCAAGATTGCGACGATTCAGGGCATCGCCCAAGCCACGCTGGACGGCGTGGTGCCAGATTACGCCACGGCGTTGGCGATGGATGATGAGGCGCTGATCGAGCGGCTCGTCAGCCTGCGCGGAATCGGGCGCTGGACGGTGGAGATGCTACTGATCTACAGCCTGGAACGGATGGACATTTTGCCGGCGGACGACTTTGGCGTGCGTGAAGGCTACCGGCGTTTGAAGGGGCTGGAGGAGCAGCCGACGCGCAAGCAGATGGTTGAGATCGGGGTGCACTGGCGTCCGTTTCGGACGGTGGCCGCGTGGTATTTGTGGCGGGTGCCCAAGTCGTAGACGGCGTTATCGTTCTTGGCGAGCAAGCCTGCTCCCACATTTGTAATGCAGTTTCCTGTGGGTGCGAGCCTGCTCGCGAAGACATCAGTCGATTTAACGCCCATTTACAGGCCAGACTTCAACCGGCTGAATGCCCGAATCAACGCCCGATTGAACGCCTTGCCATTGTCATTCTTGCTGTACAGCGAAGCCCTGACCTGTGCAGAGGGATACGTCCCCGGATCATGACGAATCGCCGCATCGACCAACCCATCGGCCGCGGTAATCGCATTGGCGTAGTGAATGGTGTCGGTGATCGGCGCAATCACCTCGGGGGTCATCAGGTAGTCCATCAACGCGAGCCCGGCCTGCGGATGCGGCGCATCCTTGGGAATGACCATGGCGTCGAACCAGATCAGCGTGCCCTGTTTCGGTATCCGGTAGCTGAGCGTGAACGGCTTGTTGGCTGCCTGCGCCTGCCCCGCGGCGATAGCGACGTTGCCGTTCCATGACATCGCCACACAGGTGTTGCCATTGGCCAGATCGCTGATGTTCAGGTCATTGTCGAAGTAGCGGATGTACGGGCGGATCTTCGCCAGTTGCTGCTCGGCCAATTTCAAGTCATCGAGATTCTGCCGGTTAATGTCCAGCCCCATGTACTTCATGACGGCGGCGAACACTTCGTTGGGATCGTTGAGCAGACTGACCCCGCAATCGGCGAATTTCGACACCACCGCAGGATCGAACAGCATGGCCCAACTGTCTGTTGGCGCATCGGGCAGACGCTGTTTGATCGCCTCTTGCTGATAACCCACACCGGTGGTGCCCCAGGCGTAGATCCCTGCATAACGATTGCCCGGATCAAACACCGCCATGTGCTGGCGAAACTCCTCACCCACCCCGGCGAAATGCGGCACGCGGGCCTTGTCCATCGGTTGAATCGCGCCGCTCTGGATGGCCCGCGACAAGTGCTGGCCGGCGGTCAGCACCAGGTCATAACCGCTGCGCCCGGTGAGCAGTTTGGTTTCGACGGTTTCCAGCGAATCAAAGTGATCGGCCACCACACGAATGCCGGTTTTCGCCTCAAAATTCTTCAACGTATCCGGGGCCAGGTATTCGCCCCAGATGTACAGATTGACCACCGGTTTGTCGGTGTCGGCGGCCTGCACACACAGGGGTGCAAGCACCAGCATTAACGCTTGAGTCAGTTTGTGCAGGCCCATGCTCAGGCTCCTTTTTTCAGGCCGGCGTATTGCGGCATGGTGATGCACGCGACGTTGCCGCCGCCGAGGAGGATTTCCCGGGAGTTTTCGATGCCGACGATCTTGTGCTGCGGGAACAATTGGGCCAGCGTCGCCAGCGCGACTTTGTCCTGACGATCACCAAACAGCGGCACCACGATCGAACTATTGCCGGCGTAATAGTTGATGTACGAAGCACAGATTTTCGTGCCGGCCTGACGGGTGTGGGTACTGTCCTGCTGATCGAGACCTTCGGCCTCTTCGGCGGTCCATTCGAGCGCGTCCGGTTGCGGCAGTTTGTGCACGATCAACTCACGGCCACGACTGTCGCGGGTGCTGCGCAGGATGTCGTAGGCTTCCTGGTAGATTTCCCACTGCGGATCATCACGGTTGTCGGTCCACTGCAAGACCACTTCGCCGGGACGAACGAAACAGGCGAGGTCGTCGACATGGCCATCGGTTTCATCGAACTTGCACCCGCGTGGCAGCCAGATCACCTGTTCGGCACCGAGGTAATCGGTCAGGCGCCGGGTGACTTCGTCCTTGCCCAGATGCAGGTTGCGATTGCGGTTGAGCAGGCACTGTTCGGTGGTGAGGATGCTGCCCTGGCCGTCGCTCTGAATCCCGCCGAGCTCGGCAATCAACGGCGCGCGATAGCGGTCGAAACGCTCGATCTCAAGGATCTTGCTGGCGATCTGGTCGTCCTTGTCCCACGGGTAATACAGCCCGCCGTCGAGTCCGCCATAGGCATTGAATTCGAAATCGACGCCACGCACTTCGCCGCTCTGATCATTGACCACAAAGCACGGGCCACTGTCGCGGAACCAGGTGTCGTTGCAGGTCATCTCGACCACGCGCACCTGGGGTGGCAACTGGCGGCGGGCGGTGGCGAATTGCGCGGCGCTGGCACACACGGTGACCGGTTCGCTGCGGGAGATGGCGGTGACGATCTGCACCCAGACTTTCTGCGCAGGCTTGGCGCCGTTGCGCCAGACATCGGTGCGTTCCGGCCAGCCGAGCCAGCAGCCGGACTTGGCTTCGAATTCGCCAGGCAGACGGAAGCCGTCGTGTTTGGGGGTGGAGTCGAGCAAACGTGCCATGGTCAAACCTCGTCTTCGGGATGGGAATGACCACAGGCTAAGGTCGCAGGGCGTTGGCCCGCCAACGATGATTATTTCGGAACAGTTGAATTCAACTCATCAATCGGCCAGTTGATCGTTGAACCATTCCAGCATCTGCGCCACGGCCGGACGCTCTAGCCGCAAGCGCTCGCAAACCAGCGCGTATTGGCCCAGAGCCGTCATGCTCGATGTGAAGGGACGCACCAGTCGGCCACTCTGCAAGTCTTCCTGCGCGGTGAGGTTGTCGCCCATCGCCACGCCCTGCCCTTGCGCGGCGGCCTCCAGCGCCAACCCGGCATGGGCGAAATACAGCTGACGCTCCGGGCGCTGATCGCCGGCGTGGCGGGTCAGCCATGCAGTCCAGGTCTTGCCGTCCTGGTCGTCGTGCAACAAGCAGTGGCGCGTCAGGTCCTTGGGCGTTTTCAGACTGCCCTGATTGAACAGGCCAGGGCTGCACACCGGGAAGAATTGCAGGTCGGGCAAAGGCCGGACGAAGTAGGCGCTGCTGTCCACCGGGCCGGTACCGTAAGTGATGGCCAGGTCGATGTCCTCGCCCGGTGCACTCGCGTCGATGGGTTGTTCATAGAGGTGCAAAGTGATGTGCGGATAGCGTGCATAGAAATCGGAGAGGCGACTCATCAGCCACTTTTGTGCAAGCTCAGCGGTGACAGCCAGGCGCAGGACCGCCAGCGACGACGGATCGCGCAACTCATCGCAGGCATCGCCCATCAGTTCGAAGGCCTGCTGCAGGCTTTGCATCAGGCGTCCGGCAGCGATGGTCGGACGAATCTGTCGGCCTTCACGGATAAACAGCGACACGCCGAGCTGTTCTTCGAGCTGGCGAATCTGATGGCTGACGGCGCTGTCGGTGACACACAACTCCGCCGCCGCTCGACCGAAATGCGCGTGGCGGGCGGCACATTCAAACGTGCGCAAGGCCGCCAATGAGGGAAGTCGTCGCATGGAAATAGATCCGTTTTTTGTGGGCCATGCTGACCGGCAACGCGGGTGCTCAGAAAACCAAGCACCCGCAGACGCTTAATGCGCCCTGTCCAGCCCCGCCAGCAATGCGCCGTCACGGCTGTAGATGTCGGGCGAATAGCGCACATGGCCCGCGCTGTCGACTTGCACCGTCCAGTAGGTCATCAGGATCGGCACCGGCGCCGCCAAGCGAAACTCATGGGTGGTGCCCGTGGCGAGCAAGGTCTCGGTGCGGGCCCTTTCTGCGGGGGTGAGCAGCAGGTCGCGCAGTTGCATCGGGTGCTCGACCCGCACACAGCCGGAGCTGAATGCTCGCGGCCCCTTGTCGAACAGCGCCTTGCTCGGCGTGTCGTGCAGGTACACCGAGAACGGGTTGGGGAAGCGGATGACCATCTGCCCCAGCGGGTTGCGCGGCCCGGCGTCCTGACGCAGCAGAATATTGCCGGGGTTATCCCAGTCGATGTCGGCTGCCGCCAAGGGCTGACCGTTGGCATCGAGCACTTGCAGGTTCTGGCGGCTGAGGAACGTCTGATCCTTGCGGATCGCCGGCAACTTGTCTTCCTTCCAGATGGTCGGCGGTACGGTCCAGGTCGGGTTCAGGGTCAGGCGCGTAACGCGCGACTTGAGCAGCGGCGTCTGGCGTTCGGCGCGACCGACTTGCGTGCGGGTCTGCCACACGGGTTTGCCGCCCTGATACAGCGTCAGTTCGGCAGCGGCGACGTTGACCAGCAGGCCATTGGGCTCGATGTCTTGCGCCAGCCAACGGAACCGTTCGAGGTTGACCCGCAGTTGGTCTCGGCGGGCCAGCGGGCTGATATTGAGTTCGGCAATTGTCCCCGGCCCCACCACACCATCAGCCTGCAACGAATGATTGGTTTGAAAGTTTTTCACCGCCTCCACCAGCACATCGTCGTAGGCATTGGCGGGGGGGGCGATGTAGTCGGCCAGATAACCCTCGCTATAGAGGCGCAGCGCCAGATCCGGCACACGCTTGTCTTCCATGGCCGGGCGCAGCAGCGGTCCGCTGCCGACTGACGGCCATTGTGGCAAGGCTTTGAGCCGTTGCGCGGCGTAGAGCTGACGCAGGCTCTGGTACTGCGCCAGATGCGGACGTGCGAGGTCGAACGCTGCGCGAAGGTCATTTAGCCCCGGTACGGCGATTGCGAGCAATTCAGTCTGACGGTCGCGCGGCGTATCGTCGGCACGCCAGAGCGGCTCGAAATGAGATTGCAGCAATCGACCGAAATGCAGATCCTGCAAGGCTTGCAGGTAATAGCGGCTGATATCGATATCGGCGCATAACTCGCCATCCTGGGGCGGGGTCATCGCGACCGGGTAGCGGTTCGGGTTGAGACCATCGTCGGCCAACAACTGCAATTGCCCGTGCAAGGCCTGCAACCGCCCGGACTCACTGGCCCACACCGGCATCCAGTCCTGCTGCTGATAAAAGGCGTTGAGTCGCTCCAGTGCGGGGCCGTTGAGGTGCGCGGCGATGGCCGGGCATGCGTGTGGCAGACCGATCAGCACAGCCTGCAACGGGCTTTGCGGCTCGACGGGCATTTCGGCCGGCGGCGTGGGCAGCGTCTGCAAGGGCGGCAACGAATCATCGGCACAAGCGACAAACGGCGCAGCGAGCAAACAAATGCTCAAGTAGCATGCGTACTTTTTGAACAACTGCTTTACTCCAATCCATGGCCATCTTGATGATGGCCAACCTTACATCAGGTGCGCTGAACAGTCAGGCCCGATCTGCGGGCTTGCAGGTTATGACTGGGAGTCAGGAGCCAAAGTGCCAAATAAGTAGCCAGTGAGGACACTTTATAAATGTTGACGTTTTTGCGCCGACTTTTGCTGACCAGCGCGACGCTTGTCGCCGTGACCAGCCCAGCTTTCGCCGCCGGCAAACCATCGCCGGTGCTCTTCACCAGCCTCGCGCACGCCGCGCCAGAACTCAATCCCCAAGCGCTGAAAGGTGCCTTGAACGCCATGAAATGCGCCGTCAGCAACGGTGCGAAACCGTCTCGCCACCTGGCAATCATCGATTATTCGCAACCGTCCACCGCGCGCCGACTGTGGATTTTCGATCTGACCCGGAAAAAACTGGTGCTGCGCGACCTGGTCGCCCATGGCTCCAATTCCGGAGAAAACTTCGCCACGCAGTTCTCCAATCGCGAAGGCAGTTATCAATCCAGCCTGGGCCTGTTCCGCACGCAGGAAAGTTACGAAGGCACCCACGGCTATTCGTTACGCATGGACGGCCTGGAACCGGGTTTCAATGACATGGCGCGCGATCGCGCGATCGTGATCCACGCCGCCGATTACGTGAATCCGTTGTGGAGCAAGCGTCAGGGCCGTATCGGCCGTAGCCAGGGTTGCCCGGCAGTGCGACCTCAGATTGCCAGGCAGGTGATCGATAAACTCAAGAACGGCCAGTTCATGTTCTCCTGGTATCCGGATCAGCGTTGGCTGAAAAAGTCGCCGTACCTCAACTGTCAGCCGCAGCAGGTGGCGAGCATTCTGGGTAGCCACGCCAGCTAACGCCCCCCACGGCGCTCCTGTGGGAACGGGCCTGCTCGCGAAGGCTGTGTGTCAATCACCAGACAGGTTGACGGGGCCAACGCCTTCGCGAGCACGCCCGCGCCCACCGTTGAACCCGATTCGGCTGATGATCAGAGCCATGGCCATCAGCACCGTGGCGACGCCGAAGGTGATGTGCATTCCACTGGCGATGACCGCCGCAGGCGCCAGGGTCGGATTACCGGAAGCCATGGCAAACAGCGCCCCCATGGCCGCCGCGCCCGTGATCAATCCCAGATTGCGCGCCAGCCCGAGCAGCGCCGACACCACGCCGCGTTCATCCTGACTGACCGTCGCCATCAACCCGGTATTGTTGGCCGCCTGGAACAGCGCGTAACTGCCGGCGATCAGCGTCATCGGCAACACGTATGCCAGCACACCGAGGCTCATTGGCAAGAGTGCAAGCACAGCGCAGCCACCGATCATCCCGAGCAACGCCCCCGGCACCACCCGCCGGGCACCGAAGCGATCCACCAGACGCCCGGCCGGCACGCCGCCGAGCGCCGCCGACAGTGGCCCGACCGACAACACCAATCCGACCACGGTGCTGGCGAGGCCCAACCCGCGGCTGAGGTAAAACGGCCCGACCACCAGGGTGGTCATCATCACGGTGGCCACAAGTAACGTCATCGCCAGACTGCCGCTCAGGCGCGGGTCGGCGAACAGTGACAGGCGAATCAGCGGCGCCTTGGCTTTCATCTCGACCACAATGAACAATCCTGCGCCGCACAGGCTGATCAGCAGCAACCCCAGCGTGCCCTCCTCCAGTGTCATCGCCAGCGCGTAGGCTGCCAGCGTCAACACCAACACGCCTGTCCCGAACCCGTCAAACGCAACACGCGGCCCTGCTGCCCGATCCGCCGGCAGATAGCGATACACCAGCCACGCGTTAAGCAAACCCAATGGCACGTTGAGCACAAATATCGACTGCCAGCCGACATGCGACATCAACAGCCCCCCCAGCGCCGGCCCGAGGCTGGTACCGGTGGCCGACATCGTACCCAGCAACCCCATCGCACTGCCCGCCCGCGCCTTGGGCACTGCGTCAGCCACCAGCGCGACGGTCAATGCGAACATGATCGCCGCGCCAAGGCCTTGCACTGCCCGCGCGCCGATCAGCCAGCCCAGCCCCGGGGCCAGCGCGCAGCACAACGATGCGCTGGTAAAAATACCGATGCCGATCAACAGCAATCGACGTCGACCGATGCCATCTCCCAGACGCCCAACGCTGACAATCAATGTGGTAATCGCCAACAGGTAAGCCAGAACGATCCACTGCACCTGTTGAAACGTCGCATCAAACGCCGCCGCCAATGTCGGCAACCCGGCGTTGGCGATGCTGGTGTCCAGCGACGGCATCAACATCGACAGCGCGAGGCTGGACAGGGCCCAGCGGGCTTGGGTGTTCAAGGGTTGTCGGGGCATGGCGCGCTCACAGGGCAAAGGTCGTGAGCCATAGCGTGAGTCTCGACAACACAAGGCGCAAGACGCATGATTTGCACTCGATACCTGCACAGAACGCCATGTCATGACCGCGCCGGATCTTAACCTGCTGATCACCCTCGATGTGCTGCTGCGCGAAGGCAGCGTCGCCCGCGCCGCCAAATGCCTGCAACTGAGCCCTTCGGCCATGAGCCGCGCCCTTGCCCGTTTGCGTGAAACCACTGGGGATCCGTTGCTGGTGCGCGCGGGTCGGGGCCTGGTGCCGACGCCGCGCGCGCTTGAATTGCGCGAACGGGTCAGCCCTCTGGTGCAAGAAGCCGAGGCCATGTTGCGGCCTGCCAAGGGGCTTGATCCCGGCCAGTTGCAACGCACCTTCACCTTGCGCAACACCGATGGCTTTGTCGAAACCTTTGCCGCCGCCCTGCTCGCCCGTATCGCTGAAGAGGCTCCCGGCGTGCGCCTGCGCTTTGTGCAAAAAGCCGACAAGGACAGCACACCCTTGCGCGAAGGCCGGGTGGATCTGGAGACCGGCGTGGTCGATGACAGCACCGACCCGACGCTGCACAGCCGAATCCTGTTTGAGGATCGCTGGATCGGGGTGATACGTCAGGAGCACCCCTTGAGTTCGGGCAAGATCAGCGCCAAGCGCTTTGCCGGCGGCCAGCACATTCTCATCTCAAGACGCGGGCGCAGCAGCGGCCCGGTAGACGAGGCGTTGCTCGCCTCGGGGCTGACGCGTGACATCGTCACTTCATTCGGCGGGTTCTCAGCGGCACTGACGCTGGTGCGCGAATCAGACCTGATTGCCACCGTCCCGGAACGTCACACCAGCAAGCTGCGCAAGGGCCTGCACAGTTTTGCCCTGCCCTTCGAAATGCCCCCAGTCAGCGTCTCAATGCTTTGGCATCCGCGCATGGACGCCGACCCGGCACATCGATGGCTGCGCAACTGCGTGCGGGAAGTCTGCGCCTAACGCGCATCGCCGCCAGCGGGTTTATAGAACAGGAATTTTTTTGTCTCGGCAGTTTTACGGTAGGCCTTGGCCCAACCGGGATGCACGTTGCGGTCGTGGAAATACAACGCGCCGTGGGTGCGATCCTTGAGCTGACGGTTCAACGCCTTGCCGGCGATTTCCTTTGCCTGCGCATATTCGGCGTCTTCCTTGACCTGATCCGGCTTGCCATCGCACCACCAGGAAAACTGGCAGGTTTTGGCTTCCGACCCCTGTTTCACCACGGCGCAAACCGTGTCCGGAAACCCTTCGTGGCCAAGACGATTCATCACCACGCTGGCCACGGCTTCCATTTGCGGGGTGTCCTTGCCTTTGGCTTCCCAGTAGATGCTGCGCGCCAGGCAGGTGATGGGATCATCCAGCGGCGCGGCGCCGGCCGGGTCCACTGCTTGCACTTCAGTTGGGGTGATCGCTTCGGATTTTGGCGCCGGAGCAGCGCTGACTTTGTCCGCGGCTTTCTCTTCCAGCACTTGGGCTTTTTCTTCGGCCTTGGCCTGGATCGGCGCCTGATCGGTGGCCATTGCAACGTTGGCTAACAGGGTTAACGCGAAGCAGCCAATCAACCATTTCAATCCCATGTCAGTTCTTCCGGCAGGGCCCGAGTCGGGCAAGGTGTTACGCAGGGGAGCCCCCCGGTTTCCGGGGCCTTGGCTGAGTGTAGACGGCAAAATCGCGGGTAACGTTCCGCTGAAAAAACCACCGAATGAAGAAAAAGACATTGCACCCACCGGGGGCGTTTCGCGCATCATGGGCGCACTCAGCTCAAGGGAGATTTCCATGCGCTTCATGCCATCCGTTTTACGCGTTGCCGCGTTGACCGCAGGCATGGCCTTTGCCGCCTCGGCCATGGCCACCGATGAGTCGCAACTGATCGAGTCGATCAATAAATACCGCAGCGAACCACAACGTTGCGGCAGCCAGGCCTCCAACGAACTACCGCCACTGTCGAGTGATCCGCGCCTGATCCTGCCGGCCAGCGGCGCCGTCGATTTGCAGCAGGCCATGGTGAGCGCCAGTTACCCAATGAACAAGGTTCAAGCGATCACCCTCAACGGCCCACGGGATGCGGGGGCGGCGATGAAGGCGATTCAGGAAAGTTTCTGTCAGGTGGTGCTGGATCCGCAGTTCGTCGATATCGGCGTCAGTCGCGCCGATCGTGATTGGCGCATTGTGCTGGCGCGACCGCTGTTGTCAGCCAAGCTGGGCGATGCACAAAGTGAGGGCCAGAAACTGCTGGAGCAACTCAATGTCGCCCGCCGTCAGCCACGTCAGTGCGGCGGCCAGGCCTTTAGCGCTGCCCCGCCGCTGGCCTGGAACGCCACCTTGGGCACTGTCTCCCAGGATCACAGCCGCGACATGGCCAACAAGAACTACTTCGACCACAAGGACCGCGACGGCCGCACACCGGGCGACCGCGCAGAACTCGCGGGTTACAGCGGTCAACGGGTCGGTGAAAACATCGCCGCTGGCCAGGACAGTGTGCGCAAAGTCGTCGACGGCTGGCTCGCCAGCCCTGGCCACTGCGCCAACCTGATGAACCCGCAATACAAGGAACTCGGCGCCGCTTACGCGACCGACCCGAAAAGCGATGCAGGCATCTACTGGACCACGATGTTTGGTGCTCAATAACAACGCAGATCAAATGCGGGCTTGCTCACGAAGAGGCCGACACATCCGGCATCAATGTTGCCTGACCTGACGCTTTCGCGAGCAAGCCCGCTCCCACAGTAGGTCGTCGCTGGATGGAGAATCTGTGTCTGGCCATATCCGTAGGTCAAACCCAGATTGCATCCCATAGCGGGTAATCACCAAGCTTTTCCACCAGCCCTGCCCTTAAGGGATTGGCGACTACATAGCGGGCCAGCTTCACTAAATCCTCCTCCCGTCGCAGCGCATGATCATGGAAGCTTGGCTGCCAAAGACTCCCAGTTCTGCCAGTCGCCTTGTTGATTGAACGAGTACTCAAGGATTTGGCCTGGCACATCAATGGGTCCAATGTTCCTTTTTGCAACTGGATCAGCCAGTGGAAATGGTCCGGCATGACCACCCACGCCAATGTTTCAGCAAAGCCCTCCTGCTGTGCTTGTCTGAACTGGTTCACGATCAATCGGCCGAGCCTGTAATCCTTGAACACCGGCTCACGCCCCAAGGTATTGGCGGTTAGAAGGTAGATTCGGTTGTTTTCGCAATAACGGCCGGTTCGCAGGCGATGTGACGAGAATCGTTGGGGCATTCCTTTGCCTTGTTGATGATTTGAGTTCAGAAAAGGCTAGATCAGCGATCACAACACGCAGGCCATGTTTTTTCGCAGAATGTGTCTGCACCGCAGATCCAAGGTGGGAGTGGGCTTGCTCACGAAGAGGCCGACACATCCGGCATCGATGTTGCCTGACATGACGCTTTCGCGAGCAAGCCCGCTCCCACAGGGGGGTTGGTGAATTGGCGAAGATTTGCGGTTGACCACGATTCAGGCTGGGAGTGGGCTTGCTCACGAAGAGGCCGACACATTCAGCATTGATGTTGCCTGACCTGACGCTTTCGCGAGCAAGCCCGCTCCCACAGGGGGGTTGGTGGATTGGCGAAGATTTGCGGTTGACCACGATTCAGGCTGGGAGTGGGCTTGCTCACGAAGAGGCCGACACATTCAGCATCGATGTTGCCTGACATGACGCTTTCGCGAGCAAGCCCGCACAGGGGATGGGGGTGTATTGGTTCGTGGGTACTTATTCACCCTGCGCACATTGTCTGATTGCTATTCATAACCCCGCGGGCAAGAAATATCTGATCATCGACAGAATCAATCAGCCGTTCATTAACAGTGATTGGACGCCACACAACGTTGTCCATAACCTGCGCGGTCTTGTTCCGTTAATCGCGGATTTCTCATTCCTGCGAGGCTGTCATGTCAGAACGCGTCCTGATCGATGGTTACAACCGCCGCGTCGACTATTTGCGCATGTCAGTCACTGACCGCTGCGATTTCCGCTGCGTCTATTGCATGGCCGAAGACATGCAGTTCCTGCCCCGGCAACAGGTACTGACGCTGGAAGAAATCCATCAACTGGCGCAAAGCTTCGTCGCCCTGGGCACCCGCAAGATCCGCCTCACCGGTGGCGAGCCGCTGATCCGCCCGGGCGTGGTCAAGTTGTGCGAGCAGATCGCCGCCCTGCCCGGCCTGCGCGAACTGTGCCTGACCACCAACGGCTCGCAACTGGGCAAACTCGCCGCGCCGCTGTTCGATGCCGGGGTCAAACGTCTCAACGTCAGCCTCGACAGCCTCAACCCCGAGCGTTTCAAACAGATGACCCGCACCGGCGATCTGGCTCAGGTGATCGACGGTATCGATGCTGTGCGCAAGGCCGGTTTCACCCGAACAAAACTCAACGTCGTGGTGATGCAGGGCCGCAACGATCAAGAGATCAACGATCTGGTGAGTTTCGCCATCGACCGTCAGCTGGATGTCTCCTTCATCGAAGAGATGCCCCTGGGGATCATCAGCGAGCACAGCCGGGCGGAGTCGTTTTTCTCAAGCGCGCAGGTGCGCGAAAAGATCGCCGAGCGCTATACCCTGATCGACTCTGCCGAATCGACTCAAGGTCCATCGCGCTACTGGCGGCTGGCCGAGGCACCGGACATTCGCCTGGGGTTCATCTCGCCGCACAGCCACAACTTCTGTGGCACCTGCAATCGGGTGCGGCTGACTGTCGAGGGGCGCTTGCTGTTGTGTCTGGGTAACGAGCATTCGGTGGATTTGAAAGCAGTGCTGCGCGCCCACCCTGGGCAACCGCAACGGCTGGAGAAAGCCATCATCGAAGCCATGAAGCTCAAGCCGTATCGGCACAATTTTGAAGTGAACGACGACGTTCAGGTCGTGCGGTTCATGAACATGACCGGCGGCTGAACCGTCACTCATCGGCGTAAACGGGATCGCATTGCATGTGCGGTTGTGCAAGGACAGCGAAGGCTGCGCCGTACAGCGGGCGGCTGCGCCACAAGGTCGGAGCCAGATGCTGGATTCTCAAACTGTCTGGCACTGCGTCACAAAAGCCTGATTAGATAGCCGCTCCCCACGGATTCACCTCAGGAGCCACGCTTGAGTACAACGCCCAAAGATCTACCTCGCCCCGACCCGGTCAGCCTGCGCGATGCCTGGCGCTTCTGGCTCAAGCTTGGCTGCATCGGTTTCGGCGGCCCGGCCGGGCAAATCGCGATCATGCATCAGGAACTGGTCGAACGCCGGCGCTGGATTTGCGAGAGACGTTTCCTCCACGCACTCAACTATTGCATGTTGCTGCCCGGCCCTGAGGCCCAGCAACTGGCGACCTACATCGGCTGGCTGCTGCACCGAACCTGGGGCGGTGTGATCGCGGGTGTGCTGTTTGTCTTGCCGTCGCTGTTCATCCTGATTGCACTGTCGTGGGTCTACATCGCCTTCGGTGATCTGCCGGCAGTGGCCGGGGTGTTTTACGGGATCAAACCGGCGGTCACGGCGATTGTCCTGCACGCGGCCCACCGCATCGGTTCGCGGGCGTTGAAAAACGCGTGGCTATGGGCCATTGCCGGCGCCTCTTTCGTGGCGATTTTTGCCTTCAATGTGCCGTTTCCGTTGATCGTGCTTGGCGCCGCAGTGATCGGTTATTTCGGTGGACGACTGGCGCCCCGGCGCTTCGCTAACGACGCCCAGCGCAGCGGTGGAAAATCCTTCGGCGCCGCTCTGATCGATGACGACACCCCGACACCCGAGCACGCACGATTCAGCCTGCACAAATTGCTGAGAATCATGCTGATCGGTGCAGCGCTCTGGTGTTTGCCGATGGCGTTGCTGACCGCTCTATTGGGCTGGGACGGCACCTTCACACAAATGGGCTGGTTCTTCACCAAAGCGGCGTTGCTCACCTTTGGCGGGGCCTATGCGGTGCTGCCCTACGTCTATCAGGGCGCCGTCGGGCATTACGGATGGCTGACACCAACGCAGATGATCGACGGCCTCGCCTTGGGCGAAACCACGCCGGGACCGCTGATCATGGTGGTGGCGTTTGTCGGCTTTATCGGTGGTTATGTGCAACCGGCGTTCGGCCCGGAACATGCATTCGCCGCTGGCGCGTTGGCGGCGACGCTGGTGACGTGGTTTACCTTCCTGCCCTCGTTCCTGTTCATCCTCGCTGGCGGGCCATTGGTGGAGTCGACTCACAACGAGCTGAAGTTCACCGCTCCGTTGACCGCCATCACCGCAGCGGTGGTGGGGGTGATTCTGAATCTGGCGTGCTTCTTTGCCTACCACGTGTTCTGGCCGAACGGCTTTGCCGGGCACATGGACTTTTTCTCGGTGACGCTGGCGGTTGCAGCGGCGTTGGCATTGTTCGTTTTCAAGCGTGGCGTGATCACTGTGCTGATCGTTTGCGCCCTTGCCGGGCTGGCCTTTCACTTGATGGGCTGAAACGCAGCCAGCCAATCTCCCGTTTACACGCCCGTGGATTGCCCCTTACTATCCGGGCACACCGGTCGGCGGGTCAGTCCCGCCACCGACGTTTTCCGCCAACGGAAACACGCGTTATGAGTACGTCACCACAACAACGAAACTCGTTGAACGTCTCCGCTAAGTGCGCCCTCCCTCACAGGGGCCGCGCATGAATCGTATCGTCAATCTCCCCATGGCCCTGCGCCGTTCCAAGCTGCGTCACTCCGCACGCCCGCCGGATATCGCCCTGCCTGCCTGATCGCGCCTGAAAGAAGCCGCGACAGCCCCCTACTCCTTGATATACCTGCCAGGACGCCCGCGCCTAATGCCGAGCTGCGTCCGGACCGATTCTGCGCGCCTGTGCGGCGCCATCGTGAGTGATTGATTATGAAATTCGCAGCCATTGAAGACGCACGCCTGTTCCTTGAACAGAACCCCGATATCGACATGATCGAGCTGTTCATCCTCGACGCCAACGGCGTGCCGCGCGGCAAGCTTCTGCACCGCGAAGAGCTGCTCGCCGTGTACGAGAGCGGCCGTCCGTTGCCAAGCACCATCCTTGGCCTGACCGTACAGGGTGACGACGTCGAAAACTCGGGGCTGGTGTGGGACGTCGGCGATATCGACTGCCGCGCCTACCCGCTGCAAGGCAGCCTGGTGCGCTTGCCGTGGCGGCAGATTCCGACGGCGGCGGTGCAGGTCAGCATGCACCCAAGCGAAGGTATGCCAGCGAGCATCGCCGACCCGCGTCACTTGCTGATCAAGGTCATCGACGGCCTCAAGGCCGAGGGTTATCACCCGATCATGGCCTGCGAACTGGAGTTCTACCTGCTCGACGCGAAACGCGATCACAACGGCCGTCCGCAACCGGCGCTGGATGCCGACGGTGGGCGACCGCGACACACTCAGGTCTACGGTTTGCGTGAGCTGGAGCAGATCGAACCGTTTCTCGCCGACCTCTACAGCGCCTGCAAACTGCACGGCATTGCGGCGCGCACGGCGATCTCGGAATACGCACCGGGGCAAGTGGAAATCACCCTTGAACACGGCGACGCTCTGGAGGCGATGGATCAGGCGGTGCGCTACAAACGGCTGGTCAAAGCCATCGCGCACAAGCACGGCATGCAAGCGACATTCATGGCCAAACCGTTCGATGATCTGGCCGGCACGGGCATGCACATGCACGTCAGCCTCGCTGACGCCGAGGGGCGCAACCTGTTCGCCTCCGAAGACCCTGCCGGCACGCCGCTGCTGCGTACGGCAATTGGCGGGATGCTCGCATCCTTGCTCGATTCGCTGCTGCTGTTCTGCCCGAACGCCAACTCCTACCGGCGCTTTCAGGCCAACAGCTACGCGCCTTTGGCGCCGACCTGGGGCGTCGATAACCGCACCGTCAGCCTGCGCGTGCCGGGCGGTCCGGCCAATACCCGGCACATCGAACATCGCATCTGCGGCGCCGACGCCAACCCGTATCTAGCAGCGGCGGCGATCCTGGCGGGCATTCATCGCGGCATAAAAGAAGTCATCGATCCGGGCGAACCGGTGCAAGGCAATGGGTATGCGCAGGCGAAAGAATTGCTGCCGACCGACTGGCTGACCTCGCTCACGGCGCTGGAAAATTCGGCGTGGGCACGGGATGCGCTGGGGCAGGAATTTCTTGGGGTGTATCTGGCAGTGAAACGTGCGGAGTACCGGCAGTTCATGGCCGAAGTGGGTGAGCAGGACTGGCGCTGGTACCTGACCGAAGCCTGATCTTTTTTCCTCTTTTTGCCTTGGATACCGACATGACTGAACGCAGCAACTCCTACTACACCGCAACCCTCAACCGCGACACCGACTACCCGACTCTGCAAGGCAGGCACAAGGTTGATGTGGTGATCATCGGCGGCGGTTTCACCGGCGTCGCCAGCGCCGTCGAACTGGCCGAAAAAGGCCTGAAAGTCGCCATCGTCGAAAGCCACAAAATCGGCTGGGGTGCCACCGGGCGCAACGGCGGGCAAGTCACCGGCAGCCTCTCCGGCGACGGTGCGATGCGCAAACAGATGCGTCCGAAACTCGGCGACGAGGTCGATGATTTCATCTGGCACCTGCGCTGGCGCGGGCATGAAATCATCAAGCAGCGTGTCGAGAAATATGCCATCCAGTGCGATCTCAAACACGGCCATTTGCACGCGGCGTACAAGCCCAGCCACATGACCGGTCTGCGCAACGATTACGAAGAAGCCGTGCGCCGCGGCCTGGGTGATGAAGTCAGCCTGCTCGACCGCAGCCAGGTGCGCGACTTGCTGCAAAGCGACCTCTATCACGGGGCGATCAAGAACACCCGCAACCTGCATCTGCACCCGCTCAACCTGTGCATCGGCGAAGCGCGAGCGGCGGAAAGTCTCGGGGCGCTGATCTTCGAAAACAGCGAAGTGCTGGAGATCATTCACGGCGCTACGCCAGGTGTGAGAACCGCCCAAGGCCAGATCGACGCCAATCAAGTGATGCTCGCCGGTGACGTCTACCACAAACTCGAACCGGGCCAGCTCAAGGGCAAGATTTTTCCGGCCATGGGCGGCATCGTCACCACCGCGCCGCTGGGCGATCTGGCCAAACAGATCAACCCCGAAGACCTCGCGGTTTACGACTGCCGCTTCGTCCTCGACTACTATCGCCTGACCGCCGACGGCCGCTTACTGTTCGGCGGCGGCGCCAACTACAGCGGCAAGGATTCACGCGACATCGCCGCCGAACTGCGCCCGTGCATCGAGCAGACCTTCCCGGCGCTCAAAGGCGTGCAGATCGATTACCAGTGGAGCTGCGCGATGGGTATCGTCATCAACCGCATCCCGCAACTGGGCAAACTCTCGGACAACGTCTGGTACTGCCAGGGCTACTCCGGGCATGGCATCGCCACCACCCACATCATGGGCGAAATCATGAGCCGGGCGATCACCGGGCAGATGGAGCAGTTCGATACGTTTGCCGCGTGCCAGCACATTCGCGTGCCGATGGGGGATTTGCTGGGTAACCCGTTGTTGGCGGCGGGGATGTGGTATTACCAGATGCTTGAAAAGTTGCGTTGACTGGACTGACCCCATCGCGAGCAGGCTCACTCCTACAAGGGGAATGCATTCCAACTGTAGGAGTGAGCCTGCTGCGATGAGGCCCTGAGCCGCTATACAAATCTCAATCGGGCAACTGCTCCACCTCAATCCCCAAGCGCCGGTAATCCTCGACACTTCCCGACGCCAGATGCTGCTCGGTAATCAACGTATGCACCCGCGTGCACGGCGTCACCACAAACGGCTCAACCGCGCCCAGCTTGTCCGCCGTGGTCACCGCGATCACCTGCGCGGCGCTTTCGAACAGCGCCTGTTTCACCGGCACTTCATCGAAATAAAGCGAACTCAGTCCCACCTCCGGATGAATCGCGCACACCCCGGTAAACAGCAGGTCAGCCTTGATGCTTTGCAGCAGACGCACAGTTTCGTGACCGCTGACCGACATGGTCGCCAGGTTCAACTGCCCGCCCGCCAGAATCACCTTGATGCCCTTGTATTCGGCGAGAGTGATGGCGGTCATCGGCGAGGTGGTCACCGCGGTGATGCGGATATCCGCTGGCAATGACCGCGCAATCTGCAACGTGGTGGTGCCAGAGTCGAACAGCACAATCTGACCTTCCTTCACCCGCCCGGCGGCAAGCTGCGCCAGGCGCGTCTTTACCTCATCGGTTTCACTGATGCGGGTGAAGTAGTCCTTGCCGGTGTCCTTCGGCCTTGGCAAAGCACCGCCGTGTACCCGTTGCACCAGGCCGGCATTATCCAGTTCGGCGAGGTCGCGGCGGATGGTGTCTTCGGACACAGCGAAGTGCTGGCTCAACTCGGACGCCATGACCTTGCCGTCGCGTTCGAGGATCAGGAGGATTTTCTGCCGACGCAGGGATGGGAGTTCGGTGACCGAATGATCGTGCATGGTTATGCCTGTTTATGCTTGTAATTGCAGGTTTTAACCGAGATTAGCCAAAGCCCCGGGCAAACACAAACAGGCGGGTATCAATTGTTTCGATCATTGGAATCAACACGCCGAATTTTTTCTTTGCATTGCGCCTGTTCAGAATGCCCCCACACTCAACAGGCTTCAGGATGAACACCTTATGAATCTCAATTTCGCTTTCGCTTGCATGATCGTCGTGTCTTTCGCGGTTGCCTTGGGTCACGCCTGAGGCATCAAACCGACGCTGCCAGATGCTCGCGAAACCACTTGTGCGCGGGATCACGGTGCAGTCGCTCGCCCCAGAACATCGCCATTTCGTAGCCCGGCACCTGCAGCGGTGCCTCGACCACTTGCAGTGCCGGGTTACCGCGCACCAGCCGTGACGGTAGCATCGCCACCAGATCGGTGCTCGCCAGCACCGCCATGACCATCAAAAAGTGCGGCACCGACAGCACCACTTTGCGCGACAGCCCCACGTCGGCCAGCACCTTGTCAGTCACCCCGAAAAAGCCCCCGCCTTCACGCGACACCAGCACGTGTTCCAGTGCGCAGAACTCATCGCGGCTCGGTTTACCGGTCAAACCGGGATGCCCGAGACGCCCGGCCAACACGTAACGCTCGGTAAACAGCACCCGTTGATGCAGGTCCAGCGGCGCGTCTTCGGTGATGTGCAGCGCCAGATCGAACACGCCCTGCTCCGCTTGCTTGACCAATTGCGCTGGCATCAGGTCGATAACCGCCAGCCGAGTGCCCGGTGCCTGCGTACGCAAACCACTCAGGGCTGGCAGGAGAACGGTAGATTCGCCGTAATCCGTCGCCGCGACTTTCCAGGTCTGGGTCGCCAGTGCGGGGTCGAACGCAGCAGCCGGCGCCACCGCCCGTTCCAGTGCTTGCAGCGCCTCGCGCAAAGGCTCGCGCAACTCATCGGCCCGCGCCGTCGGACGCATGCCGCGTGGGCCGGGGAGCAACAGCGGATCGCCAAAGATGTCACGAAGCTTGGCCAAATGAACGCTCACCGAAGGCTGCGAGAGGTTCAACCGTTGCGCCGCGCGGGTGACGTTGTGCTCGGACAGCAACACGTCGAGGGTCAACAGCAGATTGATATCCAGCCGTCTCAAATTATTCATGGCTATACCAGACATATCAGACATTCATTTCCAATATACCTGTGGAACGCCGATCCTGCTGCCATTCAGCCACGGAGTTCCCCCATGAAAGTGCTATTGGTCTACGCCCATCCCGAACCCACCTCCCTCAATGGCTCGCTCAGGGACTTCACCGTCCAGCGCCTCGAAGCCGCCGGTCACAGCGTGCAGGTTTCCGACCTTTACGCGATGAACTGGAAAGCCACCCTCGACGCCGACGACGCCCCAGAGCGCGATAAAAACCAGCCGTTCCACGCCTCCCTCGATTCGAAACGCGCCTACGCCCAAGGCACACAAGCCGCCGACATCGCCCGCGAGCAGGAAAAACTGCTGTGGGCCGACGCGCTGATCCTGCAATTCCCGCTGTGGTGGTTCACGATGCCGGCGATCCTCAAGGGCTGGGTCGATCGGGTTTACGCCTACGGGTTTGCCTACGGTGTGGGTGAACACTCCGACAGTCGTTGGGGCGAGCGTTATGGCGAAGGGAAGATGAAAGGCAAACGGGCGATGTTGATGGTCACCACCGGTGGCTGGGAATCGCATTACAGCCCGCGCGGGATCAATGGGCCGATGGATGATCTGCTGTTTCCGATCCAGCACGGGATTCTGCACTACCCCGGTTTTGAGGTGCTGCCGCCGTTCCTGATTTACCGCACCAGTCGCATGGATGAAGCGCGGTATGCCCAGACGACTGATGAACTGGGACGGCGTCTGGATGAGTTGTGGAGCACGCGGCCAATTGCGTTTCGACATCAGAATGCAGGGGATTACGAGATTCCGGCGTTGACGCTCAAAGATGCCATTGCCCCGGACAGTGAAGGTTTCGCCGCACACATTCGTTAAGCCCAAAAAGATCGCAGCCTGCAGTAGCTCTTACCGGGGGTACGCAATCCCAACGCAGGAGTTGCCGCAGGCTGCGATCTTTTGATCTTAATCAGCAACCACCACCCGCGCCTTGCGCACAAACAACGCATGCGCCTTCTCCCAGAAATTCCCGCCCAGCACAAAAAAGCTGCCAATAAACATCAAGTCGCCCAACAATTGCAGTTGCCACAGATTGGGCCGCAACCCCGGCCAGAAGTTGTCGAAATACGGTTCCAGAAACGACGTCAGCAACGGCAGGCAAAACATCACCACGCCCACCCGATGCCGCAGCGGCGAGACTTCCGCGACAGGCGTCGGCAGCATCCCCGAGACATGCCGGCCAATCGTGCGCTTGAGTTCAGCGAACCCCGCCTTGCCCATCACCGCGATGACCAGCAGCAACAACACCTTGTTACTGATGAACAGCACGCCGGTCAGCGCCGCGACCTTCGAGCCGGGTACATCGAGGGCGGCGGCCAGCGGCACCATCAGCCACGAGCCGAGCATCAGGCAGATGATCCCGACACCGACTTTGAAGCGCCAGGTGGCGTGGCCCGGTGTCACCGGATCTTGGGCAGTTTCCATGGTCTCGTACCTGTTTGGGTGGGGGCTGATGCCCGAAAAGCGTAGCAGCAGATTCGCCCGAACAACTTGCAGTTCGTCGTCTATGCTCCACTGATACTTGCGGGTCAGGGACATAACGCAATGCCTTGGACAACAGCCCTGCTGACGCGGCCCGGTCATCTGTTGTTGCTTGTCGCCTTGAGTTTGAGCGGCTGCGTGCGCCTGGGGCCGGATTTCCAGCCGCCCGCCGAGACGTGGAGCAAGCAATGGAACAGCGTGGCGCTGGAACAAGCCAGCGAACGTGCCGCCGAGCCGGATCTGCGCCAATGGTGGCAAGTGTTCGCCGACCCCGTACTCGATCGCCTGATTGCCGAAGCCGATGCGCACAATAGCAGTCTGAAAATCGCCGGCTTGCGGGTGCTCGAAGCCCGCGCGCAACTGAACATCGCCGAGAGCGGTCGCTACCCGCAACTGCAACAGGTCGGCGTCGACAGCTTGTACGTCGACCGCCATCAGTCCGGGGGCAACAACCCACAGGATCTGCACTTCTGGCAACACAGCGCTGCGTTCGATGTCGGTTGGGAGCTGGATTTCTGGGGCCGTTTCAGCCGAGCCATCGAGTCGTCCGACGCCAGTTACTTCGCCGCTCAGGCCAACTACGAAGACGCGCTGGTGCTGTTGCGCGCGCAAGTGGCCGACACCTATTTTTCCCTGCGCACCACCGAAGCCCGGATGCGTGTCGCCCGGGAAAACGCCGTCCAGCAAAAGCGCAACTTCGAGATCACCGAAAAACTCTTCAACAGCGGCCAGACCGCCGAACTCGATCTGCAACAGGCGAAAACCCAGTACCTCGGCACGCTGAGCAGCCTCCCCGCATTCGAAGATCAAGTTCTGCGCACCCGCAACGCCTTGGCCGTGCTGGTCGGTCAGCCACCCGGTGGCGCGGCGTTGCTGGCCGAACAACCAGGGCTGATTCCCTTGCTGGATCGCGCCGTGCTGCAAGACGTCCCGGCCAATCTGCTGCTGCGTCGTCCGGACATACGCGCGGCAGAACTGAATGTCGCCGCGCAATCGGCGCTGGTCGGTGTCGCCGAAACCGATCTGTACCCGTCGCTGACCTTGCTCGGCAGCATCGTCTGGTCCAGCGATACCCTCGGCGCCACCCCGCGCAGTCTCGACCTGATCGGCGGCCCGAGCCTGCGCTGGAACATCTTCGATTACGGCCGCATCCGTAACAACATACGGGTGCAGGACGCGCGTTTGCAGCAGTTGATCGAAGCCTATCGCGACAAGGTCCGCCAAGCTGCGCGCGAAGCCGACGATGCTGCCAGCGGCTTGAGCAAAGCGCTGGAGCGCGAACGCATTCTGCGCCAGGCCGAAGGCGCTGCGCGACGTTCGCTGGTGCTGGCCAACACCCAATACCGCGAGGGTTATTCCGACTTTCAGCGGGTGCTCGACGCGCAACGCGCCCTGCTCGAATTGCAAGACAACTATCTGGTCAGCCGCAGCAACGCCGTGAGCAACCTGATCGCCCTGTACAAAGCCCTCGGCGGCGGCTGGCAAAGCAACGCGCCGCAGGTCGATGAGCCGACACGGCAACAGATGCAACAACGCACTAATTGGGGCGATTTGCTCAGCGCGCCGCCCGACCGACCGGCGTATCCCCTTCCATCGCAGGTAACCCGTCATGACTGAAGCCGCGCCACCCGCCCCGGCCCTCGCGCCTGCCCAGGCTGATCCTGCAAAAAAAGGCATCCGCTGGGTGCTGTTGCTGATCGTACTGAGCCTGGCCTGGTACCTGCTCGCCGACCGCTACACGCCCTACACCCAGCAGGCGCGGGTCGGTGCGTTCGTGATTCCGGTGGCGGCGGAAGTCGCCGGTCGGGTGATCCGGGTCAACGTGCGCAACAATCAGGATGTGAAGGCCGGCGATATCCTGTTTGAACTCGATCCGCAGCCGCTGCAGATTGCCGTGGACCGGGCAAAAGCCGATCTGGAGTCGACCCGTCGTCAGGTCGGCGCCAGCACCGCTGGCATCGCCTCGGCGCAGGCTTCGTTACGAGCAGCGCAAGCCAACGAACTCAAGGCGCGGCAGGACAATCAGCGGCTCGAGGGCTTGTACAAACAGGATCCGGGCACTGTCTCCGTGCGGCTTCTGGAAGTGTCGCGGGCCAACCGTGAGCAAGCCGTGGCCCAAGTCGCCGCCGCCCGCGCCGAAGTGCAACGTGCGCAGGAACAGGAAGGTGGTAGCACGGACACTAACGCACAGTTGCGCAGCGCAGCTTCTGCATTGGCCAAAGCTGAACTGGATTTGTCTAACACCCGCATCGGCGCACGCTCTGCAGGTTTGATCACCGACCTGCGCACCGACGTCGGCCAGTTCACCGCTGCCGGCAGTCCGTTGATGACCTTGATCGCCATCCACGACGTATGGATCAGCGCCGACCTGACTGAAAACAATCTCGGTCATGTGCAACCCGGAACCCCGGTCGCCATCGTCCTTGACGCATTGCCCGGTGAAGTCCTCGACGGTCGCGTGCGCAGCGTCGGTTATGGCGTGAGCGTCGGCCAGACACCCGCGCCCGGCACCCTGCCGAGCATTCGGAACAGCCGCGACTGGCTGCGCCCGGCGCAACGTTTCCCGGTGATCATCGAGTTCTCTGAAGAGGCAAAGAAACACCTGATCGACAGCCGCGCGATCCGTGCCGGTGGCCAGGCGGAAGTCATGGCCTTCCCCACTGAAGGCAATCCGCTCAATCCGCTGGGGCGGCTGTTTGTCGGCCTGATGAGCTGGCTGTCGTATGCCTACTGAGCGCAGCGTCCCGGCGCAACGGGCCTTGCGCCTGGCGTTCGGCACGGCGCTGTGCACCGCCGCCAGTTATGCGTTGGCCTTGCCGCTGGCGTTTATTTCACCGGTACTGACGGCGCTATTGCTGGCCAGTTTGCCTCGGCCATTGCCACTGAGAGGCGCATTGGTGCTGGCGTTAGTTGCTGCGCTGACGACGAGTATCGGCCTGCTGCTGGTGCCCTTGCTGCGTTATTACCCGATGAGCGGCGTGCTGTTGATCGGCCTCGGTTTGTTTCTGGTATTTCGCTTCGGTCTGCGTGGCGGCAATCCGTTGATCGTGACCTTTCTGGTGATCGGCATGACCATGATCTGCGCCGCCGGGTTTGCCGAATTCGATCTGGCGATGGCGGTGATTGGCGCGCTGGTCAAAGGCTTGTTACTGGCCGTCGCGGTGGTCGGTGTCAGCCACGCGGTGTTTGCGGAACGACCCGACAGCCCCGCTCCACCCAAACCGCCCACCTTGCCCGACGACGAAGTCCCGCGCGTGGCGCTGCGCGCCACCCTGATCGTCATGCCGACGTTTTTACTGGCCTTGAGCGACCCGGCCAGCTACCTGCCGATCATCCTCAAAGCCGTCAGTCTCGGCCAACAAACCTCTACCCCCAACACCCGCCACGCCGGGCGCGAACTGCTCGGCTCGACCCTGCTTGGAGGCTTGCTGGCTGTGCTGCTCTGGTGTGGTTTGAGCCTGTTCGTGCATGTGTGGATGTTCTTTCTTTGGACGCTGCTGTTCGGGCTATGGCTGGCGCGCAAGCTCTATCGCCTGGGCCCGACAACGTTCAGCCCCGGTTTCTGGCTCAACACCCTGGTGACGATGATCATCCTGCTCGGCCAATCGGTGCAGGACAGCGCGGCAGGCAAAGACGTCTACAGCGCCTTCGCGGTGCGTATGGGCCTGTTCATCCTGGTGACGCTCTACAGCGCATTGATGATGCACCTGCTCGTAGCGCACAAGCCTCAGCGTCAAGGTGTGATCTGATAGCCGCGCCCCTGCAGACACCCCGTGTAAGCACTGGAACTGGCTGCCGCATCGGTTTTGCTCTGTGCGCGCTGCCGTGCGCCACCGACTACAGCGCCGGCGGCAGCCGATTGCCCGGCGCGGTTTTGCCGGTAATCCTGCTGACGATCATCGTCGACCGCATCGTAGAACTCGTCGTGCTGGCGGCCGCGCACCTCAGCCGCTGTTGCACCGGCCGCAGCACCCACGGCTGCGTCCTTCAGACGACCGCCGGTTTGCGGGGCTGATGTCGTCGAGGTCGAGGCAATGGAGCGGCAGTCGTTGATATCGATCTGGGTTTGTTGCGAGGTCTGGCCCTTGAGCGGGACGACGGATTCGGCGCTGGCTTGAGTGGTGAAGATGGCAGCGATCACGAGTGGGATGAACGCTATGCGAATCACGATTACCTCCGGCGGGGCCTGGGGTTGGCTGCGAGGCGGGGTAGTCCGGGAGTGTAGTTCAATGTGCTCGAGGAAGAATGCTTAAGAGGAGAGGATACTGACCTCACCGTTATGGAATCAGTGGCTCGCACTCGCCGTTATGGATACCATCCCGACACCCCCAATTTTGCCGATCACGGATCTCGATGCGTCGTTTACTCAGCCGAATTGCCGCGCTCATCAAGCCTGAGGCAAAGCCACTTTTTGCCGGATACAGGAGCCCAAGGGTTCTAAAACGAGCGTTATTTCCTGCCGTTTTTTACGTGTTTGAGTGACGCTGAAAAACAGCGCTATTACGCAAGATTCAATGCCAGCGCCGCGTGGATAGAACAACTGGAGTTGATGTACGGCGACGATTGATTCGTTCAGGCCCCCTCCCGTACTCGCCGCACCTGCACCCACAACGCCGGCGCAAAATGCAGCAGCACCATCCGCGCCAAGTGGTGAGTGAGGATAAACACCACGTTCAGCCCACCGGCAAACGCGACAATCGCAATCGTCTCGATCGCCCCCGGCATGTACGCCAGCCATAGCGACAACGGATCGCTGCCCAACCACCGCGCCGCTACCTCTGCAAACACCGCCGCCACCACAATCATCAACCCGACCGAGACCAGCGCCGTGCGGCCATGCAGGCCCAACTCCCTGACGCCCAACCCCTGAAACCGCGAGCCGATCCGCACACCGAGAATCAGTGCCGCCAGATTCAAGCTCCAGTCGGGCATGTGATAACCGTGCAACCAGCCTGCTTTTACAAAGACTGCGGTGATGATGATCGCCGTGAGCATGAAGGGCGCCGGCACGCCGATCACCAGCAGCAATCGACCGAGCACGACGCTCAAGCCGATTACCGAGAAAACCGTCAACGCCATGCCGGTGGTCAACGGATCGCTATCAACAGCAGCCACCGACACCTGCCCCGGAATCAAAAAGCTCACCAACACCGTGATCAGCAGTAACCGCATCAGATGCACGATGATGACTTTGCTCGACGCCTTCTCCGACTCCAGCAAATCGAACACCGCCGCCAAAGCACCCGGATACACCGCCAGCAGCGCATCGGTGCGATTCCACCCTGCCCCACGCGTCAGCCACCAACCGGCCAGGGCAATCTGCACCGTCAGGCACAGCAGCAACACGCCAAGGCTGGGCAACATGGTCGACGCCGTCGCACTGTCCCACGCTTCGAACATCAGCCCGGTGGCGATGCCCAGGGTGACCTGGATGTAGCCCAAACCATAAGGCGTTGCGGGTACGAAGCCTGATTTAGTGACGACCAGTGCCGTGACAAGGATCGAACCCAACAGCAAACCATGAGGCACACCGAGGGATTGCAACACCGCGCCAAAACCGGCGGCGACCAACAAACACAGAATGGATTTCATATTCGCCTTCCTGGCAATTCAACTGGCTTAAGCGCGCAACCGTCCAATCGCGCGCCGGTACTTCTCGATCCGTTCCAAATCCTCCCAGCTCGGCGAGGCAATTCGCGACAGGTCGCTGTTCTCTTCCAGATCCGCCAGTTTCACCACCCGGCCAATCGGGTTCTGCGCCGCGCGATCGACAAAATCCTCATAGGACTCACCCGGTACTTTGGTTACCGACGCAATAGCCGTCAGCACCTCCTCGCTGAAGCCTTCCTTGCGCAAATCATCAAGGCTGATATCGCAATCCTCGACCACATCGTGCAGCACCGCGACGATGCGTTCTTCCAGCGTGGTCATGCGCAGCATTACCTTCAGCGGATGCAGAATGTACGGTGCCCCGCCCTTGTCCACCTGCCCGGTGTGGGCCGTAGCGGCGATGGCGATTGCCCGTTCAAGCGTTTGAGTCATGAGAATCCCCGCAGGTTAAATGCCATACCGGCCGCCAACGTGGATATTGCGTTTGAGCCAGGCACCAATGGCCTTCAAGCAACCGACGGGCTTCGCTGGCTCGGAGTGACGCTTGAGAATCATCGACACCAATGTCACTTGATCCACACCAAGATGTGCATCGATCAGCTCAGCGACCCAGGCACTATCAGACTTCTTCAAATGCTCACGCCACTCACCGGGCCAGGCCTCCAGCTCATCCAGCGCCAACCAGATCGCGCCGCCCTGCTCGGCATGCCCGCCACCAATCGATTGTTCGAAACAAAAAGGCGTGGCCGCTCGGGTCAAGTCGATGCTGAAGAAGTAGACGTCGTGGGTCTTGTGCTGCGGAGTGGGGGCGTTGTTGCGACCGCCGATCTCGATCATGGGCAATATTCCAATCCTTGGGCGCTAGATGTGTCCGATTGTTTCGCAGTCTACGCGAACAGCGCAAATCAGAAACCTGATGGAACCTCCTTCCCCTGCATAATCTCGAAACCATAAGCGCCCGATCATTGATCAGAACCGGCGCCCTTGAAGAGGAAAGCCCGATGAACATTCGATTCCTGCTTCTGCTCGCCACGTTCTGCGTCATCCCCACCTGCGTCATGGCCGAAGCCTGCGACGTCGAGACCCGCTCCTCCAGCGCCTCCGTGCCCACCGTATCCGGCCATAGCTGCTACGAATACGAAGGCATGCCCGTCAATTCCATCGACTGGACGTGCAGCAACGAAAGCAAAGACATGGTCAACGCCGTCAAGAAAAAGGTCCAGCAGTGCGATGACCACTATCAAGCCACCTGCATCGCCACCCTCACCCAAGAATCCCTCGCCAACCCGCACTCCACCAGTAAGGACAAAAACGCCAAAGCGTTGAATATTCCGGATGGCGCGCAGGTGACCACGTATTACTACGGCGCGGAGAATCTGGGGCAGGCGAAGATTGATTGTGAAAGTGGCGGTGGACATTGGAAGGCGAAGTAACGGCTGTTTAGCGCACATAAAAAGGGACACCACTGGTGTCCCTTTTTAAATATCGATGCAATCACCGTGGCGAGGGAGCTTGCTCCCGCTGGGCTGCGAAGCAGCCCCTGTACCAACATGCAAAGCCATGATTTGAGATTCGACCGAATTTGAAGTCTGAAAAACGCGTAGGAAAACACCCCTTGTGGCGAGGGGATTCAGCCCGGATAGGTTGCGAAGCGGCCCCAAACCGGCGAGCTCATTTCTCCAGACACGCCGCAGGCCACGGATTACGACGACTGCGTCGCCGAGCGGGAGCAAGCTCCCTCGCCACAGGTGTGGGGTTTGCGTCCTACAGGTCGGTTGTGGCGGCGGGAATTGCTGCCTAGAGTGGGGCTGTCGCTGACCGCAGTTGGCGATGGGTTTCGCAGCCCTAAGGAGAAATTGGATAACACCGTCTAACGACAATTCTGGCAAAATTCGCCGGCATTACGTTTTATGGCGGCTGTGTGCGGGAGACTTTCGAGTCTGCCGAGTCTGGTTTCTCCTCGGTCTGCGAACCTGCTCACAGCCGCCACCCATTATGTTTCGCAGCAGAACGGTGGCTCATTTTTTATTGAGAGACCATTCCTAATGACGATCAAAAAACCGCTCCACCACTACGCCCACATGTCCCACCCAGCCACCGACAACCCTGTCCTCCTCATCGACGCCGACGCCCCACTGCGCGACCTCCACGCCTGCCTGGCCGAACGCCTAAACGCCATCCTCAAATACCTCGACCTCATCGCCTGCACCAGCCTCCGCGACTACGCCGAGCACGACATCAACACCGTGACCAATATCGCCAGAATCATGGTGCAGGATGTGAGTGATGTGTTTCGGGTGATTGAGCAGCGGGGGTTTGACATAACAATCGAGCAATAAATTGATAACCAAAAATTGCAAATAGCTGAGTTTTTTCTCTCCGACTCAAAAGAAGCTGAGCAAGCTAACGCTTGCTCAGCATGCCCTCAACACTGGTCAACAGACGTCGTCCTTCGTCGCACCCGCTTCCTCTTGAGAAAAAATGCTGGCACCCTGACATGAATCAAGGCGAATCTATGAGCTATAAATCCTAATGATCGTCTAACTACAGAAACAGCTAGCCGGTCAAAAATTGGTGCAGTCCAAGCCAAAAGTATAATTCGAGGCAAAACAACCAATGCTAGGTAAAACGGATGTACAACAAAGCCCTGAAAAGACATCGCCGGCGATGTCACTAGTGAATAACAGAAGTTTTATTTACGCGACACTTCTCGCCACCACCATTTCACTTTTGTTTACGCTAGCCATCATACACTTCTCCCCTATAAGTGAAATTCTGATCAGTCATACCCAATATGCACCTACGAAAGACTTCAAAGAGCTAGGCGAGTACGAGCAAGTCATTATAGACCGCATGATAAAGGAGAAGTCGATAATCACGGTAGATAGCTTATGGTCTATGCAAGTTTCATTCTACCAAACAATAGTAAGCCTATTAATAGCACTAAATGCCGCCATACTTGTCATCGCATTTGTAATAATTAGAAGCTCATCGAAAGCAGAGGTCATAAAGTCTTCCATCGAGCAATTTAGAGAATTCTCGCGAAGCGGAAACTTCACAAAACTTGTTGAGCGCAAAGCAAAGAAAGAAGTTACCAAAATCAATCTAACATATGGCGACATGCTTGATGCAATTGAAGAGCTTGGCACTAGAGCAAATTCAACCGATGATGCTATAATTGTCATCAGCAATCGTCTAGCAGAATTAGACAATTCTGAAGATGATGAATTAAAGACAGAAGAATCGGTAATTAGGTAACCATATGGCTTTCATACGAAAAAGCGAAAAGCCTCGGACTGGAATAATCGGCACAAAAAGTGTCGACATCAATGAAACCGAAAAACTAACCACCACACAACTAATTGATTTTGCAAAGAAAGACGGTATAGAAACCGCACCTCTAGATATTCATGCCTTAGTGAAATCTCTGGGTATAAGGCTTGTAAGCATACCTATGAAAGATGAAATCTCCGGATCTCTCAGCCTTTCAGAAAATGGCAAAGAGTGGATCATCAAGGTCAATGCGTTACACCATCCCAACCGGCAGAGATTCACTATTGCGCATGAGCTAGCACATTTTGCACGCCATAGATCATTACAAGCACAATTCGAGGATCAAAACTTCTTCAGAAAAGGTGATACAAATGCAATGGAAGCGGAGGCGAACCGATTTGCAGGCGAGTTACTCATGCCAGAAGTACTATTCAGGGATCGAGTTAAACTTTTCAACGGAAGCATTGAAGCCATTGCACAATGCTTTAAAACCTCAACACTTGCTGTAAGAGTTAGGGCCAAACAATTAGGAATGAAAGGACATGGACTGGAATAATTTTGTTTACTTCCCTGTTTTAAAAACAAAAGACGCCGAATTAAAAGCAATTACATCGATTGACAAAAACACAAGAGAAAAAACACTCCCAATATATGAGATAACCAAATCCAGAATAACAAAGAAAAACTCGCTCGGAGACATTGCTAAGAGGCTTGATCAAATCCGTACAATTCAGAATGGCTTACCTTTTATTCTGGACGTGTCAACGGACCCAAAACAAATCAATGAGCAGATAGAAAACATACTATCTCCAGAAGAAGGATATCGTTTTTGGAGAGAATGGCTCGAGACGCATAATGATCTGTTGATAGTCCCAGTAATTCATATAAATTTTGATGATGATGAGGATCTTAGCGAAGCAAAAAAATTTGTTATATCCGTAGCAAGAAATCACCCAAAAATGGCTCTTCGCTTACCTACAGACTTATCCGAAGAAGAGTATAGAAAAATCCTCTCTACGATAATTCCCGCACTTGGCGAATCCAAGTTATTCATCCTATTAGATGATGGATGTATTCGCTCCCCCGTAAAAGATAGCTCTATCTTTTCTGTCGCTCAAAACTACCAATCAGCCTTTGACAAACTAATCAATCTCTACACTCCAAACACTTGGCTAGAAAAAATAGTTTGCATTGCAGGCTCATTCCCTCAACTCGTAAAAAAAGAAGGCAAGGGTGATGAATCTGGAAATTTCGACATATACGAACACGGTCTTTATTTACACTTAAAAGACAATAGACCACGCATGCAATTTGGGGACTATGCATCGATCAACATAAGCCAAATTGAGATGCGAGGTGGGACTTTCGTACCACGCATTGATTTCTGCACTGACGACAAATTCTTTTATTACCGAAAGCGTCGCGAAAGCGGATCCTATACATGGTGCGCCAAACAAGTTATTGCCGACGCTAACTTTGCCAATAATTACACATGGGGAGACAACGAAATATTTAGCGCAGCTTTAGGTACCCCATCAGGAATTAGCCCCTCTTTCTGGATTTCCGTCCGCGCATGCAACTACATGACAAGAAGGGCAAAAATATTAAGCATCTAACTTAACGAAGGGCAACCCCAACGAAAACACGTCATCTAGCGTCACTACGGCGCTGATCTCACTTTGAAAGGTGACGGTTCTCGCCCCAAACTTATAGATAATATATTTTCGAAAAAAATCCTTTATAGAGCCCCTGCTATGCAGACATGCAATTTTTTTGCAGAGCTCGAACTTTGATTTAGCTGACACCTTGAACTCTTTTCGCAAAACCTCCATGGGAATTGCATCCAAAGTAACTAGTGCATCGAAACTTTTTATCAGTTTTGCTTTACGCACTCGCCGCATGCCATCCTCATCACAGACATAGATCCCTACAGCAGTTGAAATGGATGCACGTATAACTGATAAATGCTTTTTATCGCAAACGACATATACGAAATCAAACAGCTTTCGATATGAATCCAACTGATCGGACAACCTGTCGACCCTATCGAACATGGACTTTATTTCATAACCAACAACTTCACCCTCTTGCACACAAATCAAATCTGCTCTTCTCCGTCCAAAATGAAAAGGAAATTCGGTAGAGATCACTTCCGTCTTAGCATCACCAATAAGGTACTCTACCAAAGCACGCTTTATTTCAAGCTCTCTCATCCTTCGCCATACTCTTGAAGAAACCACGCAACTCAAAAATTCGCCGGCGTATTCGCACTAATTATCTCAGCCTCATCCGCCCCGATATTCCGGAACTTATGCGGCAACGTCGTCGGAAAGTAATACCCATCCCCGGCATTCAAAACACTCACCGACCCATCCACCGTCAACTCAACAGTCCCGCGCGTAACAAGCCCACACTCTTCACCTTCCGCGTGAACAATCGGCTCTTCCCCGGAGCTCGCGCCCGGTGCGTATTGCTCGCGCAGCAGGCGCATCTGGCGGCTTGGGACCGAGGCTCCGATCAGCAGCAGGCGCAGGCCGTGGCGGCCGAGGTCGGGTTGTTCGTTGGCGCGGAAGACGTATTGGTGTTCGCGTGGGGGCTGGTCGAAGGTGAAGAAGTCGGCCAGGGACATCGGGATGCCTTCGAGCAGCTTTTTCAGTGAGCTGACGGAAGGACTGACGCGATTCTGTTCGATCAGGGAGATGGTGGCATTGGTCACGCCGCTACGCCGGGCCAGCTCGCGCTGGGAGAGTTTGTAGCTTTCGCGTACTAGTTTGAGTCGAGAACCCGTATCCATGACTGCCTTATGTGAGAACGACTTAAGGGCGATGGGGGTGGGTGGCGGGTGCCGCGCAGGTCGCGCGGATCACGTTGCTCCCGTGTCCCGGAACCGTGAAAGGCGGCTATTAAATCACGTTTGGTGGTGTTGCTCAGCAGGTTCGATGGATGGTGGGGAAATCGCTACAACGTGCTGATCGTCGGTTTCACCATCGCCGCCCTGGTGCCGGTGCTCGCGCCCACCCTGTTCAAACAATTACCCGAATGGTCGCAGCCGTTCCTGCACAGCAGCGTGGTCACCGCCTGCCTGGTGTCGGTGCTGCTCAATGCCGCGCTCAATGGCGTCAGCGCGCCCGAAACCACCGCCGGTAAATCTGCCTCGCACATCCTCTGACTGGAGCCTGCCCATGACTCAACTTCAAAACATCGTGATTAAAAATCCGCTCGCGGTGATGACCGGTCTGCGCGGCCCGCGTGCCCTACCCGCGTTTGAACCGGTTCACGCCGCAGTTGGCAAGGATCGCTGCAAGGTCAGGCATGGTCGAGTTGCTGCTGTGCGGCGTCACCACCTGCGCCGATCACCACTACCTTTATCACGCCCACGGCAGCACCGAGACCGGTGACTTGCTGTTAGATCTGGCAGATGAGTTCGGTCTACGCTTTGTGCTGTGCCGAGGCGGTGCACTGGAGTCAGCCAGCGCTCATCCGGGCCTCTCGAAAACCGCGCTGCAACCGGAAAGCCTTGAGCAAATGGTCGGCGACATCGAGCGACTGAAATCGCTGTATCACCAGAACACGCCGGATGCGATGCGCCGTGTGGTGATCGCGCCAACTACGCCGACTTTCTCGCTGCCACCGACCTTGCTGCGTGAACTGGCCCATACCGCACGCGGGCTCGGTTTGCACCTGCACACGCACTTGTCCGAAACGCAGAACTACGTGAATTTCTGCCGCGAAAAATACAACTGCCTGCCCGTAGAGTTCGTCGCCGAACACGAATGGCTCGGCCCCGACGTCTGGTTTGCCCACGCCGTGCACCTGCAACCCGGCGAAATCCGCCTGCTCGCGCAGACCGGCACTGGCATATCCCACTGCCCGGTGAGCAATGCGCGCCTCGGTAGCGGCGTCGCACCCGTGGTGGCGGGCGAACCGATCACGGTGAAATACAGCCTGGTCGGCGGCCGTGTGGTGGTGATGGACAACGGCGTGATTCCGGGGCTGGATATCGAACACATGCGCACGGAGGCGTGGGAAGGCGTGCAGGCGATGATGACGATCGAGGAGTGAATTGCTCGCACTAATTAACCCTGTGATCGCTGGCTTACCAGCGATGGCGGACTGTCAGTCAAAGCAATGTCAACTGACCCACCGCTATCGCTGGCAAGCCAGCTCCCAAAAAAGCAGGTGCATTAGCCGCTTCCCGATTTCTCGACTAAAGTTACTCCCGCATCGGACAGAGCCCCTGCCAGCCACACCGGGCTCTTGATCAAGGAGAGACTGATGACATCGCGCCCCAACTTCGAACAGACCTACCGCACCTGGTCCAGCCCGATCCTGCTGGAACTGAAAAAACGCGAACACCAGATGGCGCCGGTCGAGCGTCAGGCACTTGAGAATGTATTAGTGGAAAGAAGGTTGCTGGACATTGGCAACCCCGACGGTATTGAGCGCCGTCAGGGCAAGTCAGGATCGTGAATCTGCCAGGTGTGAGGCGCAGCATTTAAGCACGATTGGCGCAGCACACCTGTGGCCGTCATTTGAAGCGCATGGCTCAGATCGGAGAAATTGTCGCGAGCAGGCCGATCAGAATGGTCAGTACCAAAAATCCACCCAGAAAAAACGCCATCTTGTTCATGTTGCTCTCCTCAATGCTGAGTTTGCGGTGCACTGGACGCTTCGGGATGAAGGACTGTCGCGAGTGACCGAACTGCCGGGGCATTTTGAGCGGATGACTGAGCTGGTTACAGAGGCAGATAAAGCAGAAAAATACGGATCAGATGAAGATCTGATCCGCTTGAGCGATTAACCGACATTCAGATCGGCACACAAAGGTCCCGTTTCGTCATGGTTGATCTAGAGTCATTGCCGTCGCATGAAGAACAACAAAAATCCAGGAGTGCAAATGACTGACCTGAACTTGCAACCCAATGTCGCCGAATCCCTGCGAAGTTGGCACGAGATGATTCGCACCGGCGACTTGAGTGCGCTGCCCGGACTGCTTGATCCGCAAGCCGTGTTCCGCTCGCCGATGGCGCACACGCCCTACCCCGGCGCACCGGTGGTGGCGATGATTCTCAACACAGTGTTCGAGGTGTTCGAAGACTTTGAATATCACCGAGAACTGGCGACCGCAGATGGGCTGAACGTGATTCTGGAGTTCAGTGCCAAGGTTGGCGCTAAAGAGCTCAAGGGCATCGACATGATTCGTTTCGATGAACACGGGAAGATTGTCGAGTTTGAAGTGATGGTGCGGCCGTTGAGTGGGTTGCAGGCGTTGGGCGAAGAGATGGGACGGCGGGTTGGGGCGTATCTGGCAACCGCAAAAGCCTGAGCACACAACAACCCGGCGGCAGTTAAAGGTTTGGACCACAAAAAAACCCACTGACCGTCGCCGGTTCAGTGGGCTTTGTGTGTCAGGGTTCTAGTTACAGAGCCATGTCACGTGCAGCGTTTTCCTTCGGTGCAGCAGCCTTGTCAGCGGCAGCCTCTGCAGCCGGAGCCACAGCCTGACCGATCACTGGAGGCGTCGGCAGTTCGAGGATCTTGGCGGTGTAAGCCCACTCTGCAGCCACTTTGGCTGGATCGCTGTTCAGCTGAGTGCCGTAGCTTGGAACGATCTGGTGCAGCTTGGTTTGCCATTCTGGGGTGGCGACTTTGTCTTTGAAGACTTTCTGCAGCACGCTCAACATGATCGGTGCAGCGGTCGACGCGCCTGGCGATGCGCCCAGCAGGCCGGCGATGGAGCCGTCTTGTGCAGCAACGATTTCGGTGCCCAGTTTCAGCACGCCGCCAGCGGCTTCATCACGCTTGATGATTTGCACGCGTTGGCCGGCTTGCCACAGGCGCCAGTCTTCGGCTTTGGCGTTCGGGAAGTATTCCTTCAGCGAGTTCATGCGGTCTTCATCCGACAGCATCAGTTGGCCAGCAAGGTACTCGACCAGCGGGTATTCCTTGATGCCGACCTTGGTCATCGGCCAGATGTTGTGGGTCGTGGTGCTGGTCAGCAGGTCCAGGTATGAACCTTCTTTCAGGAACTTGGTGCTGAAGGTGGCGAACGGGCCAAACAGCAGGACGCGCTTGCCGTCCAGAACACGGGTGTCCAGGTGCGGCACGGACATTGGCGGAGAGCCAACCGACGCTTTACCGTAGGCCTTGGCCAAGTGTTGCTCGGCGATGGTCGGGTTTTCAGTCACGAGGAACGAACCACCCACCGGGAAGCCGCCATACTCCTTGGCTTCTGGAATGCCCGACTTCTGCAGCAGGTGCAGTGCACCACCGCCGGCGCCGATGAACACGAACTTGGCGTCGGTTTCGGTTTTGGTGCCGTCTTTCAGGTTTTTGTAGCTGACGCGCCAGGTGCCATCGGCATTCTTGGTGATGTCCTCGACTTCGCTCGACAGTTTCAGATCGAAGTTAGGCTTGGTCTGCAGGTGCGCAGCGAACTGGCGGGTGATTTCACCGAAGTTCATGTCGGTACCCAGCGGGCTCCAGGTGGCCGCGATTTTCTGGTTCGGGTCACGCCCTTCCATCATCAGCGGGACCCACTTCTTGATCACAGCCGGGTCTTCGGAGTACTGCATGCCGGCGAACAGCGGGCTTGCTTGCAGGGCTTCGTAGCGCTTTTTCAGGAACTTGATGTTGTCATCGCCCCACACGAAGCTCATGTGCGGCGTGGTGTTGATGAACGAACGAGGGTTCTTCAGCACACCTTGCTGAACCTGCCAGGCCCAGAACTGACGGGAGATCTGGAACGCTTCGTTGATCTCGACCGCTTTGGGAATCACTACTTTGCCGGTTTCATCTTCCGGGGTGTAGTTCAGCTCAGCCAGAGCCGAGTGACCGGTACCGGCGTTGTTCCAGCCGTTGGAGCTTTCCAGGGCGACGCCGTCAAGACGCTCGACCATTTCCATCGACCAGCTTGGTTCCAGCTCGTTGATCCACACACCCAGCGTGGTGCTCATGATGCCGCCGCCGATCAACAGCACATCAACTTTCTTTGCCTCTTCCGCCTGAGCGGACGACAGCCCCATCGACAAAGCCAGCCCTAGCAAGGCTGTGTTCACTTTCTTAAACATCCGTTGCACCTATGATAAAACGCCTTCCGCCCGCCGCTGTTATCTGCATGCGATCCGCTTTGATGACGCTCAGGCTGGCGTCGCAGATTCCGGCACACTTCAATTTTGACGGGTGGGCACACAAGGCCGACATGCTGCATCGACCTCAGTTAATGTCCCTTCTGAACTGACTTTTTATCATTATTGGCTTCAGCTACTTGAGCGACAGGGATTCCGTCAGCTCGCCCGAAGGCAAGCAAACTGAATAAGGTCAAACCAAGTTGGCGCGCAGAATATCACGTCAGGGCAAACCCGGGCGTCTGTTCCTGACTTGATAGTCTTTTGCGCTCAGGGACTTATCGGCCGTCTGATACTGAACATGACACCGGTGAGGGCCAGTGATTGTGGGTGGGGCGCGGGCGTTCAGGTGTTGATGTTGTGAATACGCCCGTGTTGACACAGCAAAACCCTGTGGGAGCGGGCTTGCCCGCGAGGGCGTCAGTCCAGCCACCTCACGGGCAGGGCTCTACCCCACTGTCATAACCGAAACCGATCCACCGACTGCGCCAATTGTCCCGCCAGCGTCGACAGTTCATCCGTGGTGTCGGCGGTTTGCCCGATCACCCGGCTATTGCCCTCGGACATTCCCGCAATCATTTCCACTTGATGGGCAATCTCATTGCTGGCCTGGCTTTGCTCGCCAATGGTGCGGGTTATGTCGTTGACCAGTTGCGTGGTGCTCAACGTCGCCTCAAGGATCTCGCGGATCGCGCGCTCGACATCGGCCGTCACCGCCATCCCCTTATCGACCTGAGCCACACCGGCCTCCATGCTGCTGACCGCCTCACGGGTGCTGTGCTGGATGCGCGCAACCATTGTGGCGATTTCCTGGGTGGAGGCGCTGGTCCGGGCAGCAAGGTTGCGCACTTCGTCAGCCACCACCGCAAAGCCCCTGCCCTGTTCGCCTGCCCGAGCGGCTTCGATTGCGGCGTTGAGCGCCAGCAGATTGGTCTGATCGGCAATACTCTTGATCACCTGGATGATATTGAAGATGCCCTCGGAGTCCTGATCCAGGGTGCGGATGACCTGCGCCGACTGCTGCGCAGAGCGGGCGATGTCGTCCATGTCACTGACCACTTGATGAATCACACCACCCCCCTCCTTGGCCAGGGCTTCGGCCTGATTGGCCATGCCCAGTGCGCGCTGGGCATGGCGAGTGATTTCCTCGATGCTTGCGGTCATCTGGCTGGCCGCTGCGGCCATGGTCCCCGCGGCGACACTTTGTTGCTGGCTGCTGTCGGCGACCTGATGACAGCCGTGGCTCAACTTCGCGCTCATGCCGCTGACGCCGTGGGCGTTGCGCCGCACGACATCGATCATGTCGCGTAGATCCCGCTGCATGGTCGCCAGCGTTCGGATCAAGGCACTGGCCTCGTCCTTGCCGGCCGGTTCGGCAATCGGTTCGCTGAGGTTGCCGTGGGCGATACTTTCGGCGATGCGGCTGGCGGATTTCAGTGGCCCCGTGATGCTCAACATCACCCAGCGCCCCTGCACCAGCAGCAACAACAGACTGGCAACCAGCACCGCTGCGAGCGCGAGATTCGCGTTGCGGATCGCCGCCTCGGTGCCCTCGGCGGTCTGCCGGGTATTGGTTTCGATCAGCTCGCTTAAAGCCGCCATTTGCGTTTCGAGCTGACTGAACGCCGTGTTGAACGTCCCGAGTTCCTGCTGCGCCGCATCCGGGCTGTCGAGCGCCAACCCGACAATCCGCTCACCCGCGTTGATGTACGTATCGAGACTCGGTTTGACCTGCTCCAGTGCGCTACGCAGGGTCGGGTTGATCGGCAATTTGAGGTTCTCATCGAGCACCTCACGAAAATGCCCGGCATGTTCATTGATCGAATCGCGCACTTCGGCCGCCGTGTCGGCACTTTTGCCCAACCCCACCAGCATTGCCGAATAGACATCGGCGCGCAGGGCGTCGTGCATCATGTCGGCCTCCATGTGGTTACGCAGCGCACTCATGCTGACGGCATTGTCGCTGACCGCCGACGCCATTCTCAGGTTGCCGATGTAACTGACCAGACTCACGATCAAGGCTGTCAGCAGGCTGGTCGCAATCAGCAACACCAAACGCAGTTTGATCGACACTTTCCAGTCCTCCCCGGGCACGCGTAAATGCGCTCGTCAGGGTTTGAGTTAAGCCTATTTGCGCGCGAATGCAGCCAGCACGCTGCCAACTGACGAGGCCGATGAAAAACACTGGCAAACGCTCAGGATTGTTCACCGCACGGAACTCCCTCCCACTGCGCCCCTCTCACACTATGTAGTACTTCCCTTTTGCTTCGCGCTTGTGGAGGAATACCGTCATGCGCAAGTCAGTCCTCATTTCTTCTTTACTTTTGTGCCTGCCCGTCGGTTCGGCGCTGGCCCGCGTTGATGCGGGTGATGTCGCCACCTCGGCAGGTGTCTCCGCGTCGCTGTACTCGACCTTCAAGGATCACAAAATGGTGATTCCGGCCCGTGACGACTTGTCTGCATTTGTCGCCAGTGGCGGGGCCATTCGTGGGGTTTATCTTGAGTCGGTGCTGCAACAGGTTCGCCAGGACAATCCAGGCATCAACGCCAGCGATGAAGACCTCGCCAACGCGATTCTGGTGCATTACGAAGGCCTGAATCAGTAGCTGCCAGGGATGAAACGGCCGATGGATGGCACCTGACAGCGCATAGGCAAAATTGTCCGCCGGCCTCTATGATGGAGGCCATGACGACTTCTGCGCCGTTGCGCTCACCCTGCCCGCCCGGCGCCTGCATTTGCGGGCGCGATCCGTTGCTGGAGACGCCCGGCTCGGATTTGCGCATCCTGCGCCTGACCCGCGAGGAAGAAAAACGCTTGCTCGCGCGACTGGAAAGGCTCAAAGACCTTGCCGATCTCAAGCACCTGCAACAACGCATGTATGAGCAACTGGGTATCCGCGTCGAGGTCGTGCCCGGTTTCAACGAAGTGCGGACCATGCGCGGCATCGCCATTCACATCGATGAATTACCCGGCCTGTGCCGCAAGACCCGGCAGGCAATCCCGGCGGCGATTCGCCGGGGGTTGGAGAGTCACCCGCAAATCGCTTTCGAACTGCTCAACGCCCACGACTTGCTGCGCGACACCTGATCGTGGCTTCATGCCGCCCCGTTTATGCATCTGGGCGGGACCGGATTTGGCTTTGGTCTATTGATTGTGCGTCAGGCCACACCCTTGGCCTGCTGCTCCAGGTGCACCTGCAAATCGGGATCGATCTGCAACGCCGCCGCCAGTTCGTCCAGATAACGGCGTTCGGCGTCTTGCTGATCGTCCACCAGCATCACGCTGGCCAGGTACATTTCGGCGGCCACTGCCGGATCGCCCTGCGCTGACTGGGCCACTTCAGCGGCATCCAGTGGTTTGGCGACTTCGGCATCCAGCCATTGCTGCAATTGCGGATCATCGGTGTGTTTGCCGATTTCGCTGACGATCATTCGTTTTTCAGCTTCGTCGATGCGCCCGTCAGCCTTGGCTGCCGCGATCAGTGCGCGGAGCACGGCATGGCTGTGCTCTTCAATGTCTGGCCCGGCGAGCAGGTTGGCCGTTTGTGGCGTTTGTGATGGCGCGGCGCTGGCCTGGCTGCGTTGCCAGGCTTGATACGCCTGGTACGCCATCATCCCCAGCGACGCCAGCGCAGCGTAACGGGTGCCGCCGGAACGGCTTTGAGTACCGCCCCCTGCACCCAGTGCGCCACCCAATACGCCGCCCAAACCACCAGCGCCACCGCTCCCCAGCAAGCCACCGAGCAAACCGCCCAACCCGCCAAGCCCGCCGGCCGCTGAGCCTGCGCGGGTACCCGAGGAGTCCGCGCCGCCAAGCAGACCGCCCAGCAACCCACCGAGGCCACCCAGACCATCATCGGCCGAGGTGCCACTTTGTTGTCCCGCCGAGGCTCGGCCTCGCAGCAGTTGTTCAAGCAAATCACTGGTGTTCATGACGTCGTCCTCAGGCATAGGGATTGACTGCGTCTGGCAACGATAGACCGCTGCGGCCATTGCGCCAACACCGTTGGGCTGCTGCCAAATACGCTGGCAGATTTCGCCCGCGTATTTTTTCCGCGGCCAGCTAAGATTCAAGGAGGGTGAACCTTATCCCGGCCAGACCGGTCGATAGCTGCAACCCCGACCCGGTTTGCCGGCGCCCTTTGCCCGAGGGTGGTACCCGGCTTGCTTCACTTTCTGGAGAACGCCCCCGTGATATCGACCGTCCACCTTGCCAGGCTCAAGGCCTGGGGCGCCCATGGTTTTACCGCGACCGGCGTGGTCACCGCGTTCCTGGCCACCCTTGCGCTGCTGGAAAATCAGCCAACCCATTGCCTGATGTGGCTGGGTGTGGCGCTGATCGTCGACGGCCTCGACGGCGCGCTCGCACGCAAGGTCAATGTGCAATCAGTGTTGCCCAGCTTCGACGGTTCGATCCTTGACCTGGTGATCGATTACCTGACGTACGTCTTCATTCCGGCACTGTTTATCTATCGCTATATTCCCCTGCCCGATTACACGCTGCTGCTGACGGTGTCGCTGATTCTGGTGTCGTCGCTGTTCTGTTTCTGCAACGTCAACATGAAGAGCAAGGACAACTATTTCGTCGGTTTCCCCGCCGCGTGGAATGTGGTTGCTCTGTGCCTTTACATAATCGGCCCCGGCCCGTGGATCACCTTGGTGACCGTGATCGGTCTGGCGCTGCTGACGGTGACGCGGATGAAATTCCTGCACCCGTTTCGCGTACGCCGTTTCATGCCGATCAACATTGCGGTGACGGCAATCTGGCTGCTGTGCAGCCTGTCACTGGTGCTCAATCACCCGGTGATCAATCCGATGGTGATGGCTTTGTGGCTGCTGATGTCGGCTTACTTTCTGGGGATCTGTATCTGGCGGACGGCGCTGGAGTGGCTGGATCGATCCCCTGTGAAATAAGCCATTGCACACGGTGGGCGCGGGCTTGCCCACGGATGTGGTGGGTCAGTCCAAGATGTTTCGACTGATTTACCGTATTCGCAAGCAAGCACGCTCCCACAGGGGAAGTCGCTTGAACGCGGACTAGCGTTTGGTAATGACCACTTCCAGATACTCACTCGGCACCACCAGCGAGTCCTCCCCCGCCCGATTCGACCGGTTGAGCAAATCCGCCAGATCACTCTCCAGCGCCTGACAGCTTTGCGGCGGCAGCGCTGCGAACGCTTTGTGCATCGGCCCATACCAATGGCGAAAGATGTCGATGAAGTGCGCCGCCGAGCGATAGCGAAAATTGAAGGTTCGGCGAGTCACCTGCACCACAAAATCGTGATCATCGAAGTGCTGGTGCAGCCACGCCTCCGTGCCCCAGTTTGACGGCGACTGGGCAATCGCTGGCGGTGGCAGATGGCGGCCCAGGGTTTTGAACATTTGGCCAACGAAGCCTTCCGGCGTCCAGTTCGCCAGGCCGATCCGCCCGCCCCGGCAACAGACCCGCGCCAGTTCGGCGCCGGCCTTGGCTTGATCAGGAGCGAACATGACCCCGAATGTCGACAGCACCGCGGCAAAACTGCCGTCGGCGAACGGCAATGCTTCAGCGTCGGCCACCTCAAACGTCACCTCCAGATGCTCGGCCCGGGCGCGATCCTGTCCACGTTCAAGCAGTGCCGCGACGTAATCGGTCGAGGTCACCAGACAGCCCCGGCGTGCCGCCGCCAGCGTCGCATTGCCGTTGCCGGCAGCAACATCCAGCACGGCTTCATCGCAGCGCAGGTCGCAGGCCTCAGCGAGGTTCTCGCCAACGATTTGCAACGTGGTGCCGATCACGGCGTAATCACCACTGGCCCAAGCGACTTTTTGGCGTTCCTTCAAAGCAGTCAGATCAATCGGGCTACCCATGAAGTCGAACTCCGCTAGAAGTGAGTACCGGCATCATTCGGCGGTGGTCGGGTCGATAACCGTCACTACCCGCGCCACGCTGTTGGCCGGGAATCCACCGAGCCTGGCGTGCTCGCGCACCTGTGCTTCATCGGGGGCGATGTACACGCAGTAGATTTTGTCGGCCGTGACATAGCTTTGCAGCCACTGCACCTGAGGCCCGAGTTCGCGCAACGCCTGACAGGACGTTTGCGACACGGCTTTGAGTTCTTGCTCCGACAGCTTACCGGCCCCTGGAATCTCGCGTTCAATCACGAATTTCGGCATGGCAACCTCGCGTTCTTATTGTTGTTCGGATTCATTGGCAGGGCCTACAGCCGCCCGGCTCGACTACTATCGCGCCGAGCCTGTCCGACGTCTTTGCCGATCGTCCGGCAAGCCAGCAAAACAGGGGCTTTGCCGATGAGTGGTGGGAATCTGTCAAGGCATTGAAACACCTTCGGCCTTGCCAGCATTCAAGGATCGGTTTCTGATGCTCAATCACCTTCGCAATGGACTGAAGCGATGTCACGGCGTCTCGATTGGCTAGCTCGGCACCTGCATCACCGCGCCACCTTTCCTGAAGGCCAAGGCAACGGTGACGAGGCCTGCCTGATCGCCCTCGACGGTGAACGTCTGGGTGGCGGTGCGGCACAAACTTACCGGGAGGCACCATGACACTGCTGGAATCCGTCACCCAAGTGTGTACACGTCTGGCGCCAGGTGGCTGGCATTCGCTGATGCTGGCGCATGGCCTGGATATTCTCGCCGTGCCGCTGGATGCCGAACTGAAAAAACCACTGACCGTCGACCGCTCGCTGGCCGGCTTTGCGGATTTCTCCTCTGGCGGCAGTCGTGCGATTGAAGCTGCGGCACCGGCCCGCAGCCTGCTTTATCACGCACTGGCCTCGCCACAAGTCACGCTCGACGAAACCGGAAAAGCGCTGCAGATTTTTCCAACCGCAGGCGAAGTTGAGAGCGTTCTGGACTATGTCTACGGCATCCGCCCGCCAACACTCGATGACCTGCAACAGCGGGCTCAGGGTGCGCCATTGGCGCTAGTCGCGTTTGCCAGTGAATATCGCTGCGCTGGCGACACCGTCAAAGGCGAGCATGCAGACCTGTGCTTCTCTCGCACGGGCATTGCCCGTGTGGGCACCGACCCCGCGCTTTATGACGCCAGATTGCGCAGCTTTATGCCTTCCGTGCATGAAGACGCACATGGCATCCGGGTAATGCCTGTACGCTACAGCGCCTACATCGCCATGCAACTCAAGGGCGACGCCGAGCGCTTCGGGCCGATGGACTTCCAGGCGGATGTCGACCCCGGGCTGGACTTCTGGGTGCCGTTGCACAAGGTATTCAATGGCCCGGAGTGTCTGGCCGACATGGATTTGACGTTGAGGCTGGACAACCATCAGATCAACGAAAAACTGCGGCACATTCATTTGCGTCACACCGGCACCGGTTGGCAGGAACCCGAGATCAGTCGGCCGCCCTTTGTCATCACCGAGGGGCTGGCCGACTGGGCGAACACCACGGATCTGGGATCCGGCCTGCTGCTGCCACAGGTCAGGCCCCGACTGGTCGAGCCGGTCGAATTTGAGGGGCAGCCGCTGTCCTTTCTGCTGCCGCCCAACACCTCCGGCATGGTGCATGGTCGTCACAAGGTCGAAGCGGACGGCAGCATCGTCGACCTGAACGACCACGAAGGTGTGGAAGAACGGGTTCGTCTGGGCGGGTATCAAGCACTGCACTACCACGACGGTACGGCGGATGGCTGGGTTCGAGCGCGATGCGAGGTTCTCGAGAAGCTTTTGCCAACGGTGGCGGCGTATTCGGTGATCGGCCCTCCGGATTTTTTCCCGCTGTGCACCCAGCGCAAGCTGTTGCACTGGGCGGATGAGCAACCCGTCTTCCCCGCACCGGATATCTGGCACGCTCGACTGGAGGCGTTATCCAACGTCCGTTACTGCGCCAATCTGGACTTGAAAGACCAGGTATTCTCACCGCTGGACCGCGGTGTTACGGCGATTGTTGCCCTGCCGACTGAAACAGGGTCTTCGCACCCGCGCCAGACAGCGTCCGCCGTCTCGCGCCCGACCTCGCTGCCCGATGGCGCGGCCGGGGTTTTCGGCCCTGGATGGGAAGTAGGCTGGGTTCGCCAGCGTGGCGCGGACGATGCCTGGATCAACATCCTCGCCGGTTATCAGATGGCGAGCCCTTTTCCCGAAGACGCCAAAATCTGTGCGGCTCTGGGCTCTTTCTGGCCAGGGGTGGCGCCAGATTCGGCGCGTATCTTCGAGCCGCGCTCAAGCCTGCACACCGTTATCCCACTGACCGATCAGGAAATCGGCCAGGAGGGTGGCATGGCCTGGGATAACCAGCCACCCCCCCGGCTGATACCGCACGAGGATCGTGTGATCGTTCAGTACCGTGCCTACGCCCATGCCGATTACACACAAGTGGCCCTCGATCACCGCTTCTGCGTGCAACAGACCGGCAGCACCTCACAATCGGCGTATGAAAACCGCGTACTGTCGATGTATCGGGTGTACACCGTGCTCGGCGCCGCCAATGACAAACCGCTGCGCAACAGGTGGCCGGTGTTGTCCTTCCTCGAAGTAAAGCAGCCCAATGGCGAAGTGGACGCCGCGCAGCAGCAAACCGGCATCACGCTTCACGGCTGGATTCATCGCTACTTGATGTTTGAACGCGGCGCTATCTGGACGCCGGAAGGTGACTTCAAGTTGCGCAATGTCGAGGTCAAGCAGCAGGTGACTTTCCTCGTCAGCGCCGAAGCAATCCTGATCAAGCGCGAAGACACGCCATGGCAGATTGCTGTTGAAATGCTTTGATGTGGTAGTGGTCGGCGCCGGCCCTGCCGGATGTGCCGCAGCAATCAGTTGCGCCCAGCGCGGCTTGCGTGTGGCACTGATCGAACGTCAGCGCTTCCCAAGGTTTCGCCCCGGTGAGAGCCTGCACCCGGGCATTGAACCGCTTCTGCAACAACTGGGCGTGAATACGCTGTTGTTACATCAGCAAGCCATGCGCTTTGCCGGCCACTGGGTGCAATGGAACGGGCCGGCGCGTTTCCACGCTTTGGGTAGCGATGAACACGGTCCATGGCGGGGTTTTCAAATGGCCAGAGCGCAACTGGATGCGACATTGTTGCGCCAGGCCGAAGAGCTCGGGGTGACTGTGCACCAACCATGTCAGGCCCGGCACGTCCTCAAACAGGACAATCGCATCGTTGGGCTGACTACCACTCACGGGCCGTTTTCTACCTCCTGCCTGATCGATGCCAGCGGAGCAGCGAGTTGGTTGAGTCGCCAGCTCCACCTCAAAACCCAAGTGTGTTCACCGCCAATGGTGGCTCGCTACGGCTATCTGCAAGGCTGTATCGCGCCTTATGAAACCGCGCCGCACTTGCTGGCCCATGCCAGAGGCTGGACATGGATTGCGCAAGTCCAGAAACAACGGCTGCACTGGACACACCTGGACTTCGAAACACCCCGTTCAGCCCCACAAAAAGACGTTAGCCGAATGCTTCCCCAGGCACTGCAAACACTGCCACCTATCGGCCCGATTCGCGGTGCCGACGTGACCTGGCGGATCAGCACCGCAGCGGCCGGCACCGGATATTTCATGGTGGGCGATGCCGCCAGCGTGCTCGATCCGGCCTCTTCACATGGCGTACTCAAAGCCTTGATGACGGGCATGCAGGCAGCGCAAGCCGTGTTCGATTGCCTTCGCCAACCGGCGTTGCAAGCATCGGCGCAAACGCACTATTGCCAATGGCTGAACCATTGGTTCGAACGTGACAGTGAACAACTCCGCCATTTCTACCGCCAACACCCGTACCCTCCCCGGTGGTTGACCGAGACCTGAATCAGGCGACGTCGGTCACTGCCCTCACCCCAACCATTAACCGACCTGTTTGTTCAGTGTCAGTCTCGCAAACGCAGCTAGACTCAAACAGTACCCAGTCGAGGGGGACGCAGGACTCAGGCTGTGCCCTGCCCGTTTCCATGACCACCGCCCGGTGGCGCATGCCTCGACCCTCAACGCCGCCGGACTGTGATCCTGTTTCAGGAGCACACCTGATGGACGAGGCCCGACTCAACGACTTCATGGGCAAACTGGTCAACGACATGGGCGGCGCGGCGATGCTGGCCAATGTCATCGTCGGCGAAGAACTCGGGCTCTACCGGGCGATGGCCGACAGTCAGCCGATCAGCCCCGAAACCCTCGCCACAAAAACCCGCTGCAACCCGCGTCTGGTACGCGAATGGCTCAGCGCGCACGCCGCCTCCGGCTACATGGAGCACCACGACGGCCAGTTCCGCTTACCGGAAGAACAGGCCCAGGCGCTGGCTGTCGAAGACTCGCCGGTGTACATCGCTGGCGGCCTCGGGGTGGTAGCGTCGTTTTTCCATGACAAGGACAAACTGGTCAAAGCCATGCGCAGTAACGGCGCCCTGCCCTGGGGTGATCATCATCCGTGCATGTTCACCGGCACGGAACGCTTCTTCCGCCCCGGCTATAAAGGTCACTTGATCGCCGAATGGTTACCGGCCCTGGACGGTGTGGTCCCCAAGCTCGAGACCGGTGCGAAAGTCGCCGACATCGGCTGCGGCCACGGCGCCTCGACGGTGATCATGGCTCAGGCGTTTCCCAATTCGCGCTTCGTCGGCTACGACTATCACGCACCGTCGATCACCGTCGCCTCCCAACGCGCCGAAGAAGGTGGTGTCAGCAGCCGGGCGAAGTTCTTCGAGGGCTCGGCAAAAAGTTACCCTGGCAATGACTACGACCTGATCTGCTATTTCGACTGCCTGCACGACATGGGCGACCCGGTCGGCGCCGCACGCCATGCCTACGACGCGTTAAAAGACGACGGCACGGTGTTACTGGTCGAACCGTTTGCCAATGACACGCTGGACGACAACATCAACGCGGTCGGGCGTTTGTTTTATGCCGCATCGACGTTCATTTGCACCCCGAACTCCCTGTCCCAGGAGGTTGGCCTGGGCCTCGGTGCGCAGGCCGGTGAAGTGCGTCTGCGCAAAGTGTTTGCCGAGGCTGGCTTCAAGCGGTTCCGACGAGCGACGCAAACGCCGTTCAACCTGATTCTGGAGGCGCGCAAGTAAGCAGCGCGTATCGCGTGCTAACCTGCTGGCACCGTCCTCCCCGGAGCGCTGACCATGCTCGACAGCCCGATCCGCGAACACTTCGACACGCTGCAACAAGCGATGGCCGAAGGCGACTTTCTGGTACTGACCGGCGCCGGCATCAGCACGCCGTCGGGTATCCCGGATTACCGCGACAGTGACGGTGTGCGCCGTGGACGCCAGCCGATGATGTATCAGGAATTTCTCGCCGCCCCAGAATCACGCCGCCGCTATTGGGCGCGGGCGATGCTCGGCTGGCCGCGCGTGCGCCAGGCGCGACCGAATGCGGCGCACGAAGCGCTGGCCCATTTGCAGACGCAGGGGCGGATCAGCGGCTTGATTACGCAGAATGTCGACACCTTGCACGATCAGGCCGGCAGTCCTGACGTCATCGAATTGCACGGCAGCTTGCATCGGGTGCTGTGCCTCGATTGCGGACAGCGAAGTGAGCGCGATGCGATACAGCGGTTGATGGAAATGCACAACCCGTACCTGGCCGGCGTCGATGCGGTGCAGGCGCCGGACGGCGATACCCTGCTCGACCCGGCGTTCGAAGCACGTTTTCAGGTACCGCTTTGCCCTCATTGCGCAGGGGAGCGAATGAAACCGGACGTGGTGTTTTTCGGTGAGAACGTCGCGCAACACACGGCGGAACGGGCCATGACAGCGGCGCGAAATGCGGCAGGAATGCTCGTGGTGGGTTCTTCGTTGATGGCCTATTCGGCGTTTCGCCTGTGCCGGGTCATCGCGGATCGCGGCAAGCCGTTGCTGGCGATCAACCTGGGCAAGACCCGGGCGGATGATTTGCTGGATTTGAAGGTTGAAGGGTCGTGCGAGCAACTTTTGCCCCTGCTGACACAACGCCTGACCACCTGAACACGCACAGCCCGTTTTCACCGGGTCAGTATTTTTCCCTCAAAATATCGAACAACGCCTGCGCCGCCGCCGACAGTTCATTGCCCGGTTCGGTCAAAACGCCAATCGCCCGTTCCACCGAGTCATTCAACGTCAGGCACCGGGCTCCCAGTTCCTGCATCTGCTCGGCACACAACGCCGGCACTGCACTGACTCCCAAGCCACTGGCAACCATCCGCCCGACCGTCGACAGTTGATGGCTTTCGAATTCCACCGGTAGCTTCATGCCGCGAGCCTGCAAATGCTCTTCGAGCATCACCCGCACGGTCGACGGTCGCTGCAAGGTAATGAACGGCTCCAGCAACAAGGTCTGCCAGTCAATCTCGGTGCGTACGGCCAGCGGTGACTCCTGCGAGACCACCGCCACAAACCGATCCATATAGAGCGGTGTAAATGTCATCGAGGTGTTCTGCATCGGTTCGAACGCCACGCCCAACTCCACTTGCCGGTCGCGGACCATTTCCAATACTTGCTCGTTGATCACGTCGTTGACCGTGACGCTGACGTTCGGATACCGCGCCCGAAAGGTCTTGAGGATCGGCGGCAGCAGATTTCCGGCAAACGACGGCATCGCCGCCAGCGTGACTCGCCCGCGTTGCAGGCTGAACCGTTGGCGCATTTCGTCTTCGGCGTTGTCCCAGTCGACAATCAGGCGCCGGGCCAGCGGCAGCAAGGATTCACCCTCCGCCGTCAGCGCCACATTGCGGGTGTTGCGGCTGAACAGACGCCCACCGAGCCCCTCTTCCAAGGCTTTGATGGTCAGGCTCAGCGCCGATTGCGACAGGTGCAACCGCTCGCAGGCGACGGCAAAACTCAGGCTTTGGGCCACGGCGAGGAAGGCGCGGATCTGCTTGATGGTCATGAACGCTATGCTTCCGTATCAGAATCCAATGGATTATTGATCTTTATCAATCAATCAACCTTAAAAATCAACTTAACAAATATATCCTTCAGCGAGACACTCCAGTCATTCGGCTAGCCAGCCGCCCGCAAATAATAAAAGAGGTGCATATGGCAGGTTTCGACAAGCGCGTGAGTTCCTACGAGGAAGCCCTGGCCGGGCTTGAGGACGGCATGACCGTCATCGCCGGCGGCTTTGGTCTGTGTGGCATTCCGGAAAACCTGATCGCCGAGATCAAGCGCAAAGGCACCCGCGACCTCACCGTCGTGTCCAACAACTGCGGCGTCGATGGCTTTGGTCTCGGCGTACTGCTGACCGACCGCCAGATCAGCAAAGTCGTTGCCTCCTACGTCGGCGAAAACAAGCTGTTCGAAGAGCAACTGCTCAAAGGCGAAATTGAAGTCACCCTGACCCCGCAAGGCACCCTCGCCGAAAAAATGCGCGCAGGCGGCGCCGGCATTCCGGCCTTCTTCACCGCCACCGGCGTCGGCACCCCGGTCGCCGAAGGCAAGGAAGTGCGTGAATTCAACGGTCGCAAGTACCTGATGGAAGAGTCCATCACCGGCGACTTCGCCATCGTCAAAGGCTGGAAAGCCGACCATTTCGGTAACGTCATCTACCGCCACACCGCGCAGAACTTCAACCCGCTGGCCGCCACTGCCGGCAAGATCACCGTGGTCGAAGTCGAAGAAATCGTCGAACCCGGCGAACTGGACCCCGCCCATATCCACACACCGGGCATCTACGTCGACCGGGTCATTTGCGGCACGTTCGAAAAGCGCATCGAACAGCGCACCATCCGCAAATAATCCAGGCTGACGGAGAATAAAAACATGGCACTTTCCCGCGAACAAATGGCTCAGCGCGTCGCCCGCGAAATGCAGGACGGCTACTACGTGAACCTTGGCATCGGCATTCCGACCCTGGTCGCCAACTACATCCCCGAAGGCATGGAAGTCATGCTGCAATCGGAAAACGGCCTGCTTGGCATGGGACCTTTTCCGACAGAAGAAACCATCGACGCCGACATGATCAACGCCGGCAAACAAACCGTGACCGCGCGCATTGGCGCGTCGATCTTCAACTCCGCCGAATCCTTTGCGATGATCCGCGGCGGTCATGTCGATCTGACCGTTCTGGGCGCGTTCGAAGTGGACGTTGAAGGCAACATCGCCTCGTGGATGATTCCCGGCAAACTGGTCAAGGGCATGGGCGGCGCCATGGACCTGGTGGCGGGCGCAGACAACATCATCGTCATCATGACTCACGCCTCCAAGGACGGTGAGTCCAAACTGCTGTCCAAGTGCAGCCTGCCACTCACCGGTGCCGGGTGCATCAAACGGGTGCTGACCGACCTCGCCTATCTCGAAATCGAGAACGGTGCGTTCATTCTCAAAGAACGTGCGCCGGGCGTCAGCGTCGAAGAGATCGTCGCCAAAACCGCCGGTAAACTGATCGTGCCTGACCACGTACCGCAAATGCAGTTCGCTGCCCAGTGAGGAATTCGAAAATGCAAGACGTCGTCATTGTTGCCGCCACGCGTACCGCGATCGGCAGTTTCCAGGGCTCTCTGGCCAGCGTTAGCGCGGTTGATCTGGGCGCGGCGGTGATCCGCCAGTTGCTCGAACAGACCGGGCTGGACGGGGCGCAGGTTGATGAAGTGATCATGGGCCAGGTGCTGACGGCCGGCGCCGGCCAAAACCCGGCGCGTCAGGCGGCAATCAAGGCTGGCTTGCCTCACGCCGTGCCGGCCATGACCCTGAACAAGGTCTGCGGCTCAGGCCTCAAGGCCCTGCACCTCGGCGCACAGGCCATCCGTTGCGGCGACGCTGAGGTGATCATTGCCGGTGGCCAGGAGAACATGAGCCTGTCCAACTACGTGATGCCGGGCGCACGCACCGGTCTGCGCATGGGTCATGCGCAAATCGTCGACACCATGATCAGCGATGGCCTGTGGGATGCGTTCAACGATTACCACATGGGCATCACTGCCGAGAATCTGGTCGACAAATACGACATCAGCCGCGAACAGCAGGACGCCTTCGCGGCAGCCTCGCAGCAAAAAGCAGCCGCAGCCATCGAGGCTGGGCGCTTCGTTGATGAAATCACCCCGATCCTGATTCCGCAGCGCAAGGGCGATCCGGTCGCGTTCAAGGTTGATGAACAGCCACGCGGCGAAACCACTGCCCAATCCCTGGCGAAACTGCGTCCGGCCTTCAAAAAGGACGGCAGCGTCACCGCCGGCAATGCTTCATCGCTCAACGACGGCGCGGCCGCCGTGATCCTGATGAGCGCCGAAAAAGCCAAAGCGCTCGGCCTGCCCGTGCTGGCGACCATCGCCGCTTACGCCAACGCCGGTGTTGACCCGGCGATCATGGGCATCGGCCCGGTCTCAGCCACCCGCCGCTGCCTGGACAAGGCGGGCTGGTCGATTGAGCAACTGGATCTGATCGAAGCCAACGAAGCGTTCGCCGCACAATCGCTGGCGGTGACCAAGGATCTGCAATGGGATCAGGACAAGGTCAACGTCAACGGCGGCGCCATCGCCTTGGGTCACCCGATCGGCGCCTCGGGTTGCCGCGTACTGGTGACCTTGCTGCACGAAATGATCAAGCGTGATGCGAAAAAGGGCCTGGCGACCCTGTGCATCGGAGGCGGCCAAGGCGTCGCTCTGGCACTGCAACGCGCATAAAGAGCAATACAGACAGCGGGCGGATCCACGACATCCGCTCGCTGTCTCCCACCCTGTTTCGGGGACAGACCCAAATCTCGTATCCACCACCATCCCCCTGTGGGAGCGGGCTTGCTCGCGAAGGCGTCCGGCCAGCCAACATCTCCGGCGACTGACACACCGTTTTCGCGAGCGACAGCGGGTCAGCCCCGCCAGCAAAGCTCTAAGGCTTGCGCAGCAAATACGTATCCATGATCCACCCATGCTCAGCCCGCGCGGCCTTGCGCACCTGCTCGATTTGATCCGCGACCTCCCCGAGTTTGCCGCTGATGAGAATTTCATCCGGCGTTCCCAGGTAAGCCCCCCAGTAAATCTCGGTCTGCGGATCGGCTACCCGGTGGTAGGCATCTTCGGCATCAAGCATGACCACCAGACTGTCCGCATCACTCACCTGCCCTGCCGCCAAACGCCGGCCCGTGGAGATTTCAATCGAGCGACCAATTGTGTTCAACGGCACTTTGTGCTGCGCTGCCAATGCCTGAACGCTGGTGATGCCGGGAATCACTTCGAACTCGAACTCACAGGCACCGCACGCCAGAAGCGCCCGCAGGATACGAACGGTACTGTCGTACAAAGCCGGATCGCCCCACACCAGAAAACCGCCGCACTGGCCGTCAACCAGCTCTTCATTGATCAGCCGTGCAAAGATTTGCTGCTTCGCCCGGTTCAAATCATCAATGCTGGTGGCGTAGTCCGCGTCGCCACGCTCACGCTCCGGGCTGTGGACTTGGGCGAAGCGGTAGGCGGGATCCGTGATGTAGCGCTCGCAGATCTCGCGGCGCAGATCCATCAACTTGTCCTTGCTCTGGCCTTTGTCCATCAAAAAGAACACATCCACCCGATTCAGCGCCTTCACCGCTTGCATCGTGATGTAGTCCGGGTTGCCAGCGCCAATGCCGATGACCAGCAGTCGTTTCATCAGACAGCGCCTCCATCATCGAGACTGGGCAGACGCAGGCGCCAGCGCTCGGTGAAGCGCAGTTCGACCACTGACAGTGGCTCGACATCGATGTCATGAAACGCCGAGCCGCGCATCATCTGGATCAACGCGGCGCGGATGATAAACGGATGGGTCACTGCCACGACGTGTCCCGGCGTGGTTTGCAAACTGACCAGCCATGCCGCCACTCGCTCACACAGATGCGCAACCGACTCACCACCGTGGGGCGTGGCGTGTGGGTCCTGGAGCCAGGCGTACAGCGCTTGTTCCTGTTTAAGTTGCAGGTCCTTGATCGACTGGCCGTGCCAGCGCCCCCAGTCACAGTCACGCAGCACCTCGTCAACTTGCGCATCCGCGCCGAACCACGCCGCCGTCTGTCGGGTGCGCAATTCAGGGCCGCAAATCAAACGGCGGGCGGAACTGAAACGTGAGGCCAACGCATCAGACGCTGACCGGATATTTTCAACAGGCTCATTCGTAGGAAAATGCGCCAATTTCTGTGAGACGGTTCGCGCATGGCAAATCAGTGTCAAACGGGTGGTCTGCACAATGAATTCCTCTGTCGAGCACCATGAAATCAACGGCCTGATGCCGAAGTGTTGGCAATTGTGCCGTAAATAAAGGGCTCCAGGGCTGCCCGATGAAATACCGCGATACCCGCCGACACTGGGAAAGTGGCAATATCTGACACCTCCACGGGCAATGGACTACAAGACACGTCGACTTCCGTGTAGCCCTTGTTACACGGGCATCCTGCCCTGTTTTGGGGCCGTTTCAACAGGATAAAAAATTCACTAGACATGTAGCGTAAGTTACATAAATACTGTTTTAGCGAATTGTGAAGCAAATTCGACACCTTCATCCAGCAGGAGCCAGGATGCCCCCTCTCAGAGACCTGATCACCGACCCCGACCTCGATCTCACGCCGTCGGAGCGCAAAGTCGTTCGCGCCTTGCTTGATCAGTACCCGCGCAACGGCCTGGGGCCCATGGCACGACTGGCCGAGCATGCCGGTGTCAGCGACCCGACCATTGTGCGCCTGGTAAAGAAACTCGGCTTCGGCGGTTATGCCCAATTCCAGGATGCGCTGCTCAGCGACATGGATCATCGCCTGCGCTCGCCGCGCACCCTGTTGCAACCCCGCGCGCACCAGAACAAGGATGACGCCTGGAGCCACTACCTGAGCGACAGTCATCGTCTGCTGGTCGAAACCCAATCGCTGACTCAACCCGAAGATGTGCGCATTCTCACGGACTGGCTGCTCGACGTTCGGCATCAGGTGTACTGCTTTGGCGGGCGCTTCTCCAGCCTGATGGCGAACTACCTGCTCAATCACCTGCGCCTGCTGCGCCCTGGTTGCTTTGCCCTGGATGACAATGCGCAACTGCCCGATCGCCTGTTCGATCTGCAGCGCCAGGACGTCGTGCTGGTGTTCGACTATCGCCGCTACCAGACCCAAGCCCTGCGCGTCGCTAGCGCAGCAAAAAACAATAACGCGCGCGTGGTGCTGTTCACCGACATCTACGCCTCGCCGCTGCGCGAACTGGCCGACCTGATCATCAGCGCCCCGGTGGAGTCGGCTTCGCCGTTCGACACCATGGTGCCAGCACTGGCTCAGGTCGAAGCGCTGATAGCCTGTCTGACCCTGCGCAGTGAGAATCTGGCCGATCGCCTGGAAGGCATCGATGCCCTGCGCAATGACTTCAACACCCACCTGCTGGAGGATAAATAAGGATGTTCAGCCTTCCCCACCGCTCGCCGCGGGACTTGCCATTTGTCACTGACCACACCGCGTTGCTGCTGGTGGACATGCAGCGTGCCTGGCTCGAACCGCAGTTCGACCCGCACCTGAACGGCCCGGACGCCGAGTACTTCCTGACCCGCACCCACATGCAGGTGGTGCCCAATCAACGCCGGTTGCTCAGTGCCTTTCGTCAGACGCGGCAGAACGTACTGCACACCCTGATTGAAAGTCTGACCGCCGATGGCCGCGACCGCTCGCTTGACCACAAGCTCTCGGACATGCACCTGCCCAAAGGCAGCTCACAGGCGCGGATCATTGATGACCTGACCCCGGTGGAAAACGAAATCGTCCTGCCGAAAACCTCTTCCGGGGTCTTCAACTCGACCAACATCGACTATGTGCTGCGCAATCTGCAAACCCGCCATCTGATCATCGCCGGTATCGTTACCGACCAGTGCGTCGACATGGCGGTGCGCGATGCCGCCGACCGTGGCTATCTGGTGACCCTGGTCGAAGACGCCTGCGCCACTTATAGCGCCGAGCGCCATCACGCCTGTCTGAACGCGATCAAGGGGTATTGCTGGATCACCGACACCGACACCGTGCTCGCCCGGTTGCAGGAGATGCAGCCATGAGCCCCCGCCTGACACCGCTGCCGATGACCACTATCGTCACCACTGACCTGATCGGCATCACCCGTGGCCGCTCGTTCCCCACCGACGAACTTGAGCACTACCAGGCCGCCGGTTGTGGCTGGGTGCCCGCCAACAGCGCCTTGACACCTCAGGACATCATCGCCTCGACCAATCCATGGGGCGCCTATGGCGACCTGCGTTTGATCCCGGATCTGGCCAGCCGCGTGATTGTCGGCAACGGCCCGGATGCCGACGCACCGGCGCTGGATTTCATTCACGGCGACATCCGCGAAACCGATGGCCGTCCGTGGGGGGCCTGCCCGCGTACGCTGCTGCGTGATGAGGTGGAACGTTATCGCGACCAGTTGGGTTTGCAGGTCAACGCCGCGTTTGAACACGAGTTCAATCTGCACGCCGGTTTTGTCGAACATCTGGCGTTTTCCCTCGAAGCCCAGCGTCAGGGCGCCGAATTCGGCGGCTGGCTGCTCAGCGCCTTGCGCGCCGGTGGCGTCGAGCCGGAAATGTTCCTGCCCGAATACGGCAAGCACCAATACGAAATCACCTGTCGGCCGACCCTGGGTGTCGCCGCCGCGGATCGTGCGGTCAACGTGCGCGAAATCACCCGCGAGATCGCCCGGCAGATGGGCCTGGACCTGAGTTTCGCACCGAAGACCTCGGCGGACGCGGTGTGCAACGGCGTGCACCTGCACGTCAGCCTGCTCGACCTGGCCGGTCAGCCAATGCTCTACGACGCCGGCACCCGCAACGGCTTGTCGACCCTCGGCCAGCATTGGGCGGCGGGGGTTGTGCATTATTTGCCGGCGCTGTGTGCGTTCACCGCGCCAACCCCGGTGTCGTATGAGCGCTTGCAGCCGCACCACTGGAGCGCGTCCTATGCGTGCCTTGGCCAGCAGAACCGTGAAGCGGCGTTGCGTATCTGCCCGACCGTGACACTGGGCGGCAAATCCGTGGCCACACAGTTCAACCTTGAATTCCGGGCGATGGACGCCACCGCCTCGCCGCACCTGGCAATGGCTGCACTGCTGATCGCCGGCCGCTTGGGGATCGAACAGCGTCTGGCGCTGAACGCGATCACCGATGACATTCCCGATTCACTCAACGACGAGCAACGCAAGGCCCGGGGTATCGTTGCCCTGCCCGCCTCGCTGGCCCAGGCGCTGGATTGCCTGCGCGACAGTGCAGCCTTCAATGAATGGCTGCCCAAGCCGTTGCTCGACACGTATCACGCCCTTAAAACCGAGGAACTGGCGCTGACGGAACAGCTCTCGCCCGCTGACCTGTGTGAGCACTATGCACGCCTGTACTGAGCCCGCCGAGCTTGGGTTGTATACCCGACCGGTCTACAACCTGAGCCGCGCCGACTCGACGCATCCGGTGATCCTGGTGTGCGAGCACGCCAGCCATTACATCCCCGCGGCCCTGAACAACCTGGGCCTGGACGATATCGCCGCGCGTGAACACATCGCCTGGGACATCGGCGCATTGCAACTGGCCGAGCAGTTATCGCAAACACTCGGTGCAACGCTGTTGAGCGCCAACTATTCACGTCTGTTGATCGACCTGAATCGGCCACGGCACGCCCCGGACAGCATTCCGGCGCAAAGTGAGATTTATCAGGTGCCGGGTAACCGCGAGCTGGACGAAGCCACTCGCGAATACCGGCGCCAGGCACTGTTCAAACCGTTTCACACGCGCTTGCAAATGTTGATCGACGAGCGGATTGCGCTGGGCCAACCGGTACGGGTGGTGGGGATTCACAGTTTCACGCCGGTGTATTACGGCCAGCCGCGAACGGTGGAAGTCGGCGTGCTGTTCGGTCAGGCCAAGGTGTATGCCCAGCGTCTGCTCGACGGTCTGGAGCAACATCCGTTGAACGTGGCCGGCAATCAGCCGTACAGAATTGACCCACTGGGCGACATGACCGTGCCGGTTCACGGCGATGCCCGGGGCCTGGATTCAGTGCTCATCGAGGTGCGCAACGACTTGCTGCACAGCCCCGAAGCCGTATCGCGCTGGGCCGGATACCTCGCACCATTGCTGTAAAGAAACACTGCTGACGTTGTACATGATGGACCGATAGAACAACTAAAAAATGACCGACTGGCTGACAAGGAGTTGCGCTTCATGGAAATTGAAGAATTCGGCTACAAGCAAGAGTTGAAACGTAGCCTGACACTTACTGACCTGGTGGTGTACGGGATGATCTTCATGATCCCCATCGCCCCGTTTGGCGTGTATGGCTACGTCAATGCCGAGGCGCCCGGGATGGTGCCGCTGGCCTACATCATCGGCATGGTGGCGATGCTTTTTACAGCGTTGAGCTACGGCAGCATGGCCCGAGCCTTTCCGATTGCCGGATCGGTCTATTCCTACGCGCAACGCGGCTTGAATCAACATGTCGGCTTCATCGCCGGCTGGCTGATGCTGCTCGACTACCTTCTGATTCCGCCGTTGCTCTACGTCTACGCGGCGATGGCACTCAACCATTTGTACCCGGATATTCCGAAAGTCGGTTTCATTCTGGCCTTCCTGGTCAGTGCGACGTTCGTCAACCTGCGCGGCATCACCTTCACCGCACGGATGAACATCATCTTCCTGCTGGCCCAACTGGTCGTTCTGGGCATCTTCCTCTTCTATGCCTGGACGGCCCTGCACAACGGTGGCGGTAACGGCGAACTGACGTTGGCGCCGTTGTACAACACCGAGACCTTCAACTTCGCCCTGCTGATGCAAGCGGTGTCGATTGCGGTGCTGTCCTTCCTGGGCTTCGACGCGATCTCGACCCTGGCCGAAGAAATCAAGGGTGATCCGGGCCGCAGTGTCGGCAAAGCGGCACTGATCACGCTGGTGGTGATGGGCGTGATTTTCGTTGCCCAAACCTGGATTGCCACTGACCTCGCCGCCGGCATGGGCTTCACGTCCGCCGACACTGCGTTCTATGAAATCGCCGAAATCGCCGCTGGCAGCTGGCTTGCCACCCTGACCGGTGTCGCGACCGCCCTGGCTTGGGGTGTAGCGGTGGCAATCACCTCGCAAGCGGCTGTATCGCGCCTGCTGTTCGGCATGGCCCGCGACGGCAAACTGCCGAAAGTGCTGGCCAAGGTCCACCCCAAACACAACACACCGTACTTGAGCATTTATCTGGTGGCGGTGCTGTCGCTGGTGATCTGCTACCTGTTCATCAACTCGGTCGACACCCTGACGTCGCTGGTCAACTTCGGCGCGCTCAGCGGCTTCATGCTGCTGCACCTGACCGTGATCAACTACTACTGGCGTCGGCAGAAGTCCGGTCAGATCGTGCGCCATCTGATCTGCCCGGTGATCGGTTTCATCATCGTCGCGGCCATCATGTACAACATGGGCGTCGATGCACAGAAACTCGGCCTGATCTGGATCGCTCTGGGCCTGGTGTACCTGTTCTTCCTCAACAAACTCGGGGCTAGCACCGCGCTGCCGGACCCAAGCAACGGCTGACAAGAAAAAGAGCAGCGTCTGACAACAAATCAGGCGCACGCCGATTTAACGCGTGGAAACCGACAGTGATAGTCAGGTTCGGTGAATTCGCCGAACCTTTTGATACAGGAGTACATCCATGCTGGCCTTACGCCCAGTCGCGCAGACTGACCTGCCCCAGCTACAACAACTGGCCCGCGACAGTTTGGTGGGCGTGACGTCCCTGCCGGACGACAGCGACCGTTTGCGTGAAAAAATCGCCGGTTCCTGCGCTTCGTTTGCCGCAGACGCCACCGCCCATGGCCCGGAGAACTACTTCTTCGTGCTGGAAGACCTCGACAGCCAACAACTGCTCGGTTGCTCCGAAATCCTCGCCACTGCCGGTTTCGACGAACCGTTCTACAGCCTGCGCAATCGCCATTTCACCAGCGCCTCGCGAGAGCTGAACATCGAACACGGCGTGCCGGCGCTTTCGTTGTGCCACGACCTGAACGACCACACGCTGCTGCGCGGTTTCCACATCAACGCTGCGCTGGTGGGGACGCCGTTTTCCGAATTGCTCTCGCGGGCGCGCCTGCTGTTCATCGCGGCCCATGCGCAACGGTTCGCCGAAGCCGTGATTACCGAAATCGTCGGCTACAGCGATGAAAACGGCCATTCGCCCTTCTGGGACGCGCTGGGCAAGCACTTCTTCGACCTGCCCTATGCCGAAGCCGAGCGTCTGTGCGGATTGCAGAACCGTACGTTTCTGGCTGAACTGATGCCGCAATACCCGATCTACGTGCCGATGCTGCCGCAGGCCGCACAAGACTGCATTGGCCGCATCCACCCGGACGGTCAGGAAGCCTTCGACATTCTTGAGCGTGAAGGCTTTGAAACCAACAGCTACATCGATCTGTTCGACGCCGGCCCGACCCTGTATGCACGCACAGCGACTATCCGCTCGATCGCCCGCAGCCAGACGGTACACGTGCGGCAACAGTCGCAAATCGATGCGCGTGGCCGTTATCTGCTGAGCAACGATGCGTTGCACGGTTTTCGGTGCATCGTCGCCGAACTCGATTACCACCCCGATCAACCGCTGTCTCTCACCCCTGCAATGTGTGCGGCGCTGAATGTGACCGATGGCAACCCGATCCGGCTGATAGCCCTGTGAACCGCGCCCGGCTCCGCACCCAACGACAGTGCCCGAACAGGCGCGCAGAAGGAGTTACAGCATGATTGTCCGCCCGGTTAAAGTCAGTGACCTGCCCGCCTTGATGGCGCTGGTACAACAGGCCGGCCCGGGGTTCACCACCCTGCCGGTCAACGAAGATCGCCTGGCCCACCGCGTGCGTTGGGCGCAACGTGCATTCGCCGAGCAAGTGGAACGTGCCGATGCCGACTATCTGTTTGTGCTCGAAGACGATGACCAGCGCGTGGTCGGTGTCAGCGCAATGGCCGGAGCGGTCGGCCTGCGCGAGCCCTGGTACAACTATCGGGTCGGTTTGACGGTGAGTTCGGCGCCGGATCTGGGCATTCAACGCCAGATTCCCACGCTGTTCCTGAACAACGAATTGACCGGCCAATCGGAACTGTGCTCGCTGTTCCTGCGGCATGACCAGCGCCATGGCAGTAACGGTCGGCTTTTGTCACTGGGGCGCTTGCTGTTCGTCGCCGAATTTCCGCATCTGTTTGGCGAAAAGATGATCGCCGAACTGCGCGGCAGCGCCGATGAACTGGGGTGTTCGCCGTTTTGGGACAGCCTGGGCCGGCATTTCTTCCAGATGGACTTCAGCCACGCCGATCACCTGTCGGGGCTGGGCAACAAATCGTTCATCGCCGAGCTGATGCCACGCCAGCCGCTGTACACCTGCCTGCTCACTGAGCAGGCCCAGGCCGCTATCGGTCAGGCGCATCCCAATACCGAGCCGGCGCTGAAAATCCTTCAGGCCGAAGGTTTTGCGCACAAAGGCTATATCGACATTTTCGATGGTGGCCCGGTGATCGAATCACCGATCCGAAACATCCGCACGGTGCGCGACAGCCTTGAGCTGACCTTGAGCCTCGGCAGCCCCGACGAGCAGGCCCCCTTGTGGCTGATCCACAACCGTCGCCTGGAAAACTGCCGCATCACCGTCGCTCGCGCCCGTTGCGTCGGCAGCAGCCTGGTGATCGACCGCCTCACGGCCAAACGCCTGCAACTGCAACCAGGCAACTCGGTACGGGCGGTGATGCTGCCCAATCAACAGCGGCATGCCGTGGCGGCATGAACCGGCCATGGAAATCTGCCGCCAAAGATGAATCCTTTCAGCCAAAGGCGCATGTTTAACCCCAGCCCCGCAAATTCGTCATGATCCTTGACCCATTCGCGTGATAGCCTTTTCATCCTTCGGCGTTGACACCTTTGCTCAAGCCCTTCCATTCCTTTGTATTGGTGGAACTCGTATGACCAGGCTTTCTCATCAAGATTTGCGCCGTAATTTCCGTCAACTTCTGGCATCCGATACCTGCTACCACACGGCTTCGGTGTTCGACCCGATGTCGGCCCGCATTGCCGCTGACCTGGGTTTTGAAGTGGGGATTCTCGGTGGTTCGGTGGCCTCGTTGCAGGTGCTCGGCGCCCCGGACTTTGCCCTGATCACCCTCAGCGAGTTTGCCGAACAGGCCACCCGCATTGGCCGCGTCGCCCAATTGCCGGTCATCGCCGACGCCGACCACGGCTACGGCAACGCCCTCAACGTGATGCGCACCATCGTCGAACTGGAACGCGCCGGCGTCGCCGCCCTGACCATCGAAGACACCTTGCTGCCCGCGCAATTCGGGCGCAAATCCACCGACCTGATCACGGTCGCCGAAGGCGTCGGCAAGATCCGCGCCGCACTCGAAGCCCGGGTCGATTCGGAAATGGCCATCATCGCCCGCACCAACGCCGGCATCCTGCCGAACCAGGAAATCATCAGCCGCACCCGTCAGTATCAGGCCGCAGGCGCCGATGGTATCTGCATGGTCGGGGTGCAGGATTTCGATCAGTTGGAACAAATCGCCGAACACCTGACCGTGCCGCTGATGCTGGTCACCTACGGCAACCCGGCACTGCGTGACGACAAGCGTCTGGCCGAACTGGGCGTGCGCGTGACCATCGATGGCCATGGCGCTTACTTCGCGGCCATCAAGGCCACCTACGACAGCCTGCGCGAACAGCGGCAGATTTTCACCCAGGCTTCGGACTTGAGCGCGACCGAACTGACGCACACCTATACCCAGCCGGAGGAGTACATTCTCTGGGCGAAGGAATACATGAGCGTCAAGGAGTAACGCGGTGGCCGGACTGACGTCAGCCGCTAAACCGGCGCCTTGTACGCCACCTCCCGCTGCATCGCCCGCGTCAGAATTCGCTCTATCGCGGATGCAACATAGAGGGACTCAGACCGAGTCGAGCAATGGCTGCCTGGGCAGGTTGTCGCAATTGCAGATCACCCGATTCCGCCCGCCGGCCTTGGCTTCGTACAACGCCTGATCGGCATCATTGAGCCAGCGCGTCGCATCGGCATGGGCCGGTTCGTACGCCGCCAGGCCAATACTCAAACTGACCTTCAACGCCGGATTCTGCTCGTAACCCAGCGTCGCGAAGCGCTCACGCAACGCCTCCATGGCCTGGGCGGCGTTGAACAGCGGCAACTCCGGGAGGATCACGCAGAATTCATCGCCCCCGTAACGCCCTGCAATGTCGGTCACGCGCAGGTTTTGCTTGAGCATTTTGCTCAACTGCCGTAGCACGATGTCGCCGGCCACATGGCCGTAGGTGTCGTTGATCGCCTTGAAATGGTCAATGTCGATCAACGCGATCGCCGCGCCCTGCTGCTGCCGTTTGCAGCGCTGAAAGGCAATCTCCAGTTGATCCTTCCACGCGCCGTGGTTGAGCAATCCGGTGAGGCTGTCGGTGCGGCTCAGGGCCAGCAATTCGCGTTTATGCAGGCCCAGCGTGTAGGCCTGACGAAAGCAGATCCAGCCCAGCGCCAACGGATACAGCATCAGCAATGGCAGGCAGGCATATAACTGCAAGGGCGTTGTCTGGGGAATGAACACCGGGGCAAACACCACCAGACCGACACACACACCGAGAATCTGCGCCGCCGTGCCGGCCAGCAAAAAACGCAAACCGCCGATGGCGACGTTATTCATCGCCATCATCGAAATGGTCGTGGCGCTGGGTAGCGGATTGAACTGCATCGCCGCAACCCAGAAACCGCCGAGAAACGCGTCGATCAACAGGTTTCGGTGTTCGGCGTAGTAAGGCACTTTGGCCCGACGCGCCCACTGAAACGCCAGATGTGGCCAGAGCAAGCCGTTGAACAGCATCAGGGCCCAAACCCACAGCGACGGATCGAGCGGGTACATCGCCATGCTCACGCATAACAACCCCAACGCCAGACCGAGGATTCGCGATGTATAAAGCCTCCTGGCCAATGAAAGTCCCTTTCCCCCGGTGTTTCTCATAAGGGCCTCGTTCGTTTAAAAGAACCTTGGCGCACCGTCAGACGGATGTGTCTGGAGTCTATCAGGGCGACGTTAAATAGCCATCGCCGGCCCGCGAGCTCGACCCGGTACACAAACCCGCTCCCACAAAGCAAATATTTGGCTATACATGAAAGGAGGAAAACGGAAAAACAACTATAAGAAGGAGGCCCATGCAGACCTGCCAAGTGTTGATCATCGGCAGCGGTTTTGGTGGCCAGTGCGCGGCAGTCAATCTGCTCAAGGCCGGGATCGACGATTTTCGCCTGCTGGAACGGCGCTACTTCTTCGGCGGCACCTGGTGCCAGAACACCTACCCGGGCGCTGCAGTGGACGTGCCGTCGCCACTGTATTCACTGTCGTTCGCGCCGTACCGCTGGTCGCAGATGTTTGCCGGACAAGCGGAGTTGCACCGTTACACCGAGCATGTGATCGACGAGTTCGGCCTGCGCGAGCGGGTGGAACTGCAAGCCAATGTCGAACGCATCGAATGGGACGACACTGAAAAGCACTGGGCGGTCCACACCGGCACCAAGGGCACGTTCTACGCGCGGTTCCTGATCAACGCCACCGGCCCCTTGAGCCAACCGGTGATCCCGCACTTCCCCGGGCAGGAGCGCTTTGAAGGCAAGACGTTTCATACAAACCATTGGGATCACAGCTACGACTATCGCGGTAAACGCGTGGCCATCGTCGGCAGCGGTGCCAGCGCGGCACAGGTGATTCCGGCCATTGCGGCGCACGTCGAACGACTGCATGTGTTCCAGCGCACGCCGCACTGGGTGTTGCCTCGCGCTGATCGCATCTTCGGGCCGGTTCAGCGTTGGCTACTGGGTTTGAAACCGGCTTACAAACTCCTGCGCTGGCTGATCTACTGGCAATTCGAAACCCGGGTCATCGCCTTCAAATACTCGAAACCGGCGATTCACCTGGTGCAAAAGCAAGCGCTGCGCTTTCTCAAACGCCAGGTAGCGGATCCAGAGCTGCAAGAAAAACTCACTCCCGACTTCACCATCGGCTGCAAGCGGGTACTGGTTTCGAGCACCTACTACCCGGCACTGACCCGACCCAACGTCACGCTGCACACCCGTGAGCAAGGTATCGCCTCCATCGATGAAACCGGGATCAACACCCAGGACGGCCAGCACCTTGATGTCGACCTGATTGTCTGGTCGACCGGTTACGACGCCACCGATGGCGTTATTTCCTACTCGGCCAGCGGAAAAAACGCCGTGCAACTCAGAGATGTCTGGGCCGAGTATCCCCGCGCCTACCTCGGCACCAGCCTGCCGGACTTCCCCAATCTGTTTATCGTCACCGGCCCCAACACGGGCATTGGCCACACTTCGGCGCTGTTTATTATCGAGTCGCAGATGAATTACATCCTCGACTGCATCCGCACCGTGCAAGCCAATGGTTTGCGCAGCATCGAAGTACGCCCCGAAGCGGAACGTACCTACACTGAGATGATCCACCGGGAGATGGAGCGCACCGTCTGGAAGTCCGGCGGCTGCCACAGTTGGTATCAAAGCAAGAGCGGTCATGTGATCGCGATGTTTCCCGGCTTCAGTTTCAGCTATTACCGGTTGACCCGGTCGCTGAAACCGGCCGACCACATTCTGTCCTGAACACGTAAAAGGAAGACGTCGATGCTTTTGCTGTTTGTCGCCCTCGCGGTTTTCGTGGCCTGGAGCTGGTTGAGTTATCCGGCGGTCGGTCATTGGCTCTATGACTTGAACATGGCCATCGAGGCCAAGTGGTACAAGCTGCACAAAATTGAAGTGCCCATCGCCGAGATGACGGTGTCGACCTGGCAGGGCGGGCCGTATGAGGCCGCCAGCGCGATCCTGATGCTGCACGGCTACAGTGGCGACAAGAACCTGTGGCTGCGCTTCTCCCGGCATTTTGTGCGTCAGTATCGGGTGATCATTCCGGACCTGGCCGGCCACGGTGAAACCGGCTTCAAGGCAGGAGGCGGTTACGACATTGCGCTGCAGGCCAAACGCATGATCCAGTTGCTCGACGTCTGCGGCGTGGAGAAGGTCCATGTGATCGGCAATTCAATGGGGGGCTACATTGCTGCGTGGCTGGCGGCGACGTATCCGGATCGCATTGCCTCGGTGGCGCTGATCGACCCGGCCGGTGTGACGGCACCGCAGGCCAGCGACATGGAGCGTCATCTGGCCCGAGGGCATAACCCGTTTTTGATCAACTCCCGGGAAGAATTCCGCCAGTTTTATGCCATGACCATGGCTTCGCCGCCGTGGGTGCCGAACCTGGTGCTGGATGCCATCGCCCAGCGCTACGAGCAGCAACGCGATGAACTGGAAGAGATCTTCCGCGACTTGCGCGCCAGCCCGCCGATGGAGCCGAAACTGGCCGACATCAAATGCCCCGCCCTGCTGCTGTGGGGGCGCAAGGATCGCTTGATCGACGTCAGCAGCGTGCCGGTCTGGAGCAAGGGCATCGCCAATTTGCGGGTGGACGTGTGGGATAACGTGGGGCACATGCCGATGGTCGAGCAGCCGGGGAATACCGCACGGTTGTACCGGGAGTTCTTGGGAAATCAGCGATGAACATCCTCTACGACGAGCGCCTCGACGGCCCGTTGCCTGAGGTGAACAAAGCTCAATTGCTCAAGGCCTTGCAGCAAGCCATCCCGGATCTCGACGTCTTGTGGCGCGATGAAGAGCTCAAGCCTTACGAATGCGATGGTTTGTCGGCTTACCGCACCACGCCCATGCTGGTTGCCCTGCCCCGTCGTCTTGATCAGGTGCAGGCGCTGCTCAAACTCTGCCATCAACAAAACGTCCCCGTTGTTGCCCGTGGCGCTGGCACCGGTTTGTCCGGCGGGGCCTTGCCACTGGCAAAAGGGCTGTTGCTGGTGATGGCGCGCTTCAACAACATCCTGCACATCGACCCGGCCGCGCGCACCGCACGAGTCCAACCGGGCGTGCGTAATCTGGCGATCTCCCAGGCTGGCGCACCGTTCGGGTTGTATTACGCGCCGGACCCATCGTCGCAAATCGCCTGCTCGATTGGCGGCAATGTTGCCGAAAACGCCGGGGGCGTGCACTGCCTCAAGTACGGTTTGACCGTACACAACGTGCTGAAAATCGAAATCCTGACCATCGAGGGCGAACGCCTGACTCTGGGCTCTGACGCCCTCGATGCAGCGGGTTTCGACCTGCTCGCGCTGTTCACCGGCTCCGAAGGTTTGCTGGGGATCATCACCGAAGTCACGGTCAAACTGCTGCCAAAACCTCAAGTGGCGAAGGTGCTGCTGGCCAGTTTCGATTCCGTGGAAAAGGCTGGCCGGGCGGTGGCCGACATCATCGCGGCGGGAATCATTCCCGGCGGTCTGGAGATGATGGACAACCTCGCCATCCGTGCCGCCGAAGACTTCATCCACGCCGGTTACCCGGTCGACGCCGAGGCCATTCTGTTGTGTGAACTCGACGGCGTCGAAGCCGATGTCCACGACGATTGCCTGCGCGTGCGTGAGGTCATGAGTAAGGCCGGCGCCACCGAAGTACGCCAGGCACGCGACGAAGCCGAGCGCGTGCGCTTGTGGGCAGGACGCAAGAACGCGTTCCCGGCCATTGGCCGATTGTCCCCGGATTATTACTGCATGGACGGCACCATACCGCGCCGCGAACTGCCCGGTGTGCTGCAAGGCATCGCCCGCCTCGGCGCCGAATATGGTTTGCGCGTGGCCAACGTATTTCATGCCGGCGACGGCAACATGCACCCGCTGATCCTGTTCGACGCCAATCAGCCCGGCGAGCTGCACCGCGCCGAGGCCTTGGGCGGCAAGATCCTCGAATTGTGCGTGCAGGTGGGCGGCAGCATCACCGGCGAACACGGGGTCGGCCGCGAGAAGATCAATCAGATGTGCGCGCAGTTCAACAGCGCTGAACTGAGCCTGTTCCACGCCGTAAAAGCCGCGTTCGACCCGCAAGGCTTGCTCAACCCCGGCAAAAACATTCCAACCCTGCACCGCTGCGCCGAATTCGGCGCCATGCACATTCATGCCGGGCAACTGCCATTCCCCGAGCTGGAGCGTTTCTGATGGCCGAATTCGATGCCGCCAGCGCCCTGCTCGATCAGGTCAACGAGGCGCGGAACAGTGCCACGCCACTGAAAATCCAGGGCGGCAACAGCAAAGCGTTTCTGGGGCGCGAGGTGGCCGGCGAGGTACTCGACACCCGTGAGCATCGCGGCATTGTTCACTATGAGCCGACCGACCTGGTGATCACGGTTCGTGCCGGCACGCCATTAGCCGAACTGCTCGCGACGCTGGACGCTGCCGGGCAAATGTTGCCGTGCGAGCCGCCGGCGTTTGCTGAAAGCGCCACGGTCGGCGGCATGATCGCCACAGGCCTGTCCGGGCCCCGGCGGCCATGGTCGGGCTCGGTGCGCGATTTCGTCCTCGGCACTCGGGTGATCACCGGGCTCGGCCAGCACCTGCGTTTTGGCGGTGAAGTGATGAAAAACGTCGCCGGTTATGACCTGTCGCGGCTGATGACCGGCAGTTTCGGTTGCCTCGGCGTACTGACTGAAGTCTCGCTCAAAGTCCTGCCCAAACCTCGGCAATGCCTGAGCATCCGCCTCGACATCGACTGCGCCCGCGCCTTGGCCAATCTGGCCGAATGGGGCCAGCAACCGCTGCCCATCAGCGCGGCGTGTCACGATGGCGACAGTCTGTACCTGCGTCTTGAGGGAGGCGAAGGCTCGGTGACGGCGGCGCATCAACGCTTGGGCGGAGAGCCGCTGGACTCGGTGTTCTGGCGCGATTTGAACGAGCACCGTTTGCCGTTTTTCGACGAAGGCCTGCCGTTATGGCGCCTGTCATTGCCGAACAATCTCGGGCCACTGGACTTGTCCGGCAAGCAATTGATCGACTGGGCCGGCGCGCAACGCTGGCTCAAATCTGCCAACGAAGGCATTCACGCCCTCGCCGAGGGCCTTGGCGGCCACGCCACTTGCTTCACCCACGGCCACGACACGCCGTTTCAGCCCTTGGCGCCGGCACTGCTGCGCTATCACCGGCAACTCAAAACGCAACTCGACCCGCAAGGGCTGTTCAACCCCGGTCGAATGTACGCAGAGTTCTAGCCATGCAAACCACCCTCAGCGAGCAATCCCGCCAACTGCCCCGCGCCGCCGAGGCGGAAAAAATCCTGCGTACCTGCGTGCATTGCGGTTTTTGCAACGCAACGTGCCCGACTTATCAACTGCTCGGCGATGAACTCGATGGCCCGCGTGGGCGTATCTACCTGATCAAGCAAGTGCTTGAGGGCGCGCCGGCGACTGCGCAGACACAACTGCATCTGGATCGCTGCCTGTCGTGCCGCAACTGCGAAACCACCTGCCCGTCCGGCGTCGATTATCACAACTTGCTCGACATCGGCCGGGCAGTGGTCGATCAGGCGGTGCCGCGCCCGGTGGCGCAACGCATGCTGCGTGAAGGGTTGCGGGCACTCGCGCCGAATCCCGGTTTGTTTAAAGGTTTGTTGCGAGTGGGCACGACATTCCGGCCGCTGTTGCCGCGCATGATTGAAAGCAAACTGCCGCAGCACCTGCCGAGCTCGGGTGTGCGCCCGTCCCCACGGCATGCGCGCCGGGTTCTGCTGCTGGAAGGCTGCGTGCAACCAGGTTTGTCGCCCAATACCAATGACGCAACGGCGCGGGTGCTGGATCGCCTGGGGATCAGCATCACCCCGGTGGCCGAAGCCGGCTGCTGCGGCGCGCTGGACTATCACCTCGACGCCCAGGCCAAGGGCCTCGACCGCGCCCGGCAAAACATCGACGCGTGGTGGCCGCATCTGCAAAACGGCGCTGAAGCCATTGTGCAGACCACCAGCGGTTGCGGCGCGTTCATCAAGGATTACGGGCATTTGCTCAGGGACGATCCGCGCTATGCCGACAAGGCACGGCGGATCAGCGAGCTGACCTTGGATCTGGTGCAAGTGCTTGCGCAAGAACCGCTGGAGCAGGTCTGTGCCGCCAGCGAACGACGGATCGCCGTGCATTGCCCGTGTACGTTGCAACACGCACTGAAACTCGGCGGCGCGGTGGAAGCCGTGCTGACGCGTTTGGGTTTCAACCTCACGGCCGTGCCGGACGGGCATTTGTGCTGCGGTTCGGCAGGCACCTACTCGCTGACGCAACCGGTGCTGGCCCGGCAACTGCGTGATAACCGCCTCAACGCGCTGGAAAGCGGCCGCCCGCAACTGATCGTCACTTCAAACATCGGTTGTCAGAGCCACCTGGCCAGTGCTGGACGCACACAGGTTTTGCACTGGGTCGAATGGGTGGATCAGTCGTTGGCAGAATGAAGTCCGTAGGATTCTTCGTTTGCCCGCGCAGGCGAAGGCTGCGATCTTTTCCTCCATCCATTACGTGACCGTGGCAGGAATTTTTTTCATGACCGTGCAGCCTTTCGTCAGCCCCGACCTGATTCGCCAACGCTTCTCCAAAGCGATGTCCGACATGTACCGCGAAGAAGTGCCGCTGTACGGCGCACTGCTGGCACTGGTGGAGCAGACCAACCGCGATGTGCTCGCACGTCAGCCAGACATCGCCCGACAGCTCAACAGCACGGGTGAAATCGAACGGCTGGACATGGAGCGCCATGGCGCGATCCGCGTCGGCACCGCGACTGAACTGGCCACCCTCGCCCGCCTGTTCGCCGTGATGGGCATGCAACCGGTGGGTTATTACGACCTGACGCCGGCGGGCGTACCGGTGCATTCCACCGCGTTTCGTGCGGTGCATGAAGAGGCGCTGCAAATCAGCCCATTTCGCGTGTTTACCTCGTTGTTACGCCTGGAGTTGATTGACGATCCTGAACTGCGCGCCTTTGCCGAATCGGTGCTGGCCAAGCGTTCAATCTTTACTGAGGCGGCATTACGTTTGATCGCACAGGCTGAGACGGCCGGAGGACTGAGTGAGGCAGACGCCGCGGAGTTTGTCCTACAGGCACTGGAGACCTTTCGCTGGCATCACAGCGCAACCGTCACCGCCGCGCAGTACCAGACGCTCAGCGCCCAGCATCGTTTGATCGCTGACGTCGTCGCGTTCAAAGGCCCGCACATCAACCACCTGACACCGCGCACACTGGATATCGACAGCGTGCAGGCGCAGATGCCAACCCACGGCATCACCCCAAAAGCGGTCATCGAAGGCCCGCCACGCCGGCAGTGCCCGATCTTGCTGCGTCAGACCAGTTTCAAAGCGTTGGACGAACCAATCGCCTTCACCGACCAGCGTGAAACCCGCGGCAGCCACAGCGCCCGTTTCGGCGAAATCGAACAACGCGGCGCAGCGCTGACGCCCAAGGGCCGGGCGCTGTATGACCGTTTACTGAATGCCGCCCGCGACGAACTCGGCGACTTCCCCAATGAAGCCAACGCCGCACGCTACAACGCGCTGATGACTCAACACTTTGGCGAATTTCCTGACAGCGTCGAGGGCATGCGCGAACAGGGCCTGGCGTACTTTCGCTATTTCGCCACGGAAAAAGGCGTGGCGGCGGGTAGCCTCAATGCCGCTTCTTTGGAGGATTTGTTACGCGACGGTTATGTGAAAGCTGAACCGCTGGTGTACGAAGATTTCCTGCCAGTCAGTGCGGCGGGGATCTTTCAATCGAACCTTGGGGATGCAGCGCAGGCCCACTATGGCGAACATTCCAACCGACAGGCATTCGAGCTGGCGCTGGGACGCTCGACGATTGATGAATTGGGGTTGTATGCGCAAACCCAGCAACGTTCGATTGAGGAATGCGTTGCTGCGCTTGAATCTCGCCAATAGTGGCCACACGCCATTGTGCGCAACTTCTTGCGCACTCAAATGTGGATAACCGTGTGGACACATCTCTACAGCCCACGTAATCCGTTCTGTACAGACGAGTGCGCAACTTCTTGCGCAGTACTGCGCAAGAAGTTGCGCACTTCAGACCTCAAATCCGCACGAAAAACAGTCAAAAACCCGATCAGGTGCAGCCTCACCCCCGGCTCCCGGGCACTTCACAAAACCTGGCACGCTACT
>NZ_CAXAPN010000016.1:0-134009 GCF_963971015.1 Pseudomonas sp. RA_15y_Pfl2_54 | reverse complement strand
GAAACAGGCTGGTCTGGCTGCGAGACTCTCCTTGGATGTAAGCCATAACGAAAAATGCTCCGTATCTTTCGATACGGAGCATTTTCATTGAGCGCTGCGCAGATTGCTAGGTTTTCACACAGTCTGTGAGAGGGCCCTTTTTTGTGGGTGTCCAAACTTCACACCCTGCATCCGCATCCCAAGACCGAAAAAACTGTACGACCTGTCTCCCGAGCGTCGGTCTCTAAAATTCTGGCTAACGCTCCCATTGGCCATTGATCAATATCTTGAATTTCGCCCTCCCGCATTGGCTTCCGCGCGTTTGCATCCCCTAACGACACCTAGCGCGATTCAGCGCCAGGCGTCCGACCGTCAATCACTCCATAGCAAAAATTTCAAAAGCGCTGTTGACACATCAATTCGTTCAAAACTACTCTGCATACAGCGCTGCATACATGACGGCGCGCTCAGCTTTAACGCTTGTACCTTTCTGCCCAAGAAAAATTAAATATCGGTGAGGTCAACATGACACGGCTCCTTTCTTCCCCCCTCCGCAAACTGCTCGTAGGTGTTTCTTTTCTTGGCGCGTTGTTAGCCCAGGCGCCTGCGAACGCAGCTGATTCAACGCTTTGGCAAGGCATTCAGAAAGCAGGTGTGCTGCGTTGCGGGGCAGCAGTGGCTGCACCGTACGTCATGCGCGATGCACGCTCCGGGCAATACAGTGGGTACTTTGTGGATCTGTGCCGGGACTTCGGTGAGAGGGTGCTCAAGGTCAAGGTCGAGTTCGTGGATACGAACTGGGACAACCTGGTGGCGGGGCTTCAAGGCGGTAAATGGGATCTGGCGATGGCGCTGAATCAGACTCCTGAACGCGCGATGGCGGTGACCTTCTCGGTACCCGCAACCGACTATCAGATATCGCTTCTTACCAACAAAGATAATCCCAAGTTTGCGAGCGCGGGGAACGCCGTTGCGGACTACGACAAGCCGGGAGTATCGATTGCTGTAATGTCTGGCACTGCGGCAGACAAAGCCATTTCCGCGGTTGTGAAGAACGCCACAATCATGCGGTTACCAGGCATGGATGAAACACGCATGGCGGTAATGTCCAAGCGCGCTGACATACTGGTCGATGCCAGCGATACGAATCACCTCTTCGCCATCGCCAACCCGGACTGGACGAAGGAAGTAATGCCGGTTCCCGCTCTGGCGAAGCAAGGGGTTGCGTTTGGCCTGTCACGCAACGCCACGCCATCAGACCTGCAAGTGTTGAACATCTATCTCACGCAACGCCGAGAAACCGGGGAGATATCCGCCCTGGTTGATAAGGCTTCTGCGCTCGCCAACGCTGGCGATAAAACCCCTCAGTAATTTTTTCGACGATCCCGAGAACGGCTTTGATTTAGCGTTCTCCTGGAGACAGTTCTATGACCGCTCCTTATCTGGTGGCTGATCAGCCACAGAATTCGCTCACCCTAAATTCGGCTAAGGGCGACTTTATCCAGTTGCGAGATGTGTACAAATCGTATGGCGAAGGCCTAGTGGTGATGGATCACCTGGATCTCGATATGCGTTCCGATGATCGGCTGGTCATCATTGGCCCGAGCGGTAGCGGTAAGAGTTCCTTGCTGCGAGTCATGATGGGTCTTGAAAGCATTCAAGGGGGCGAGATCTCCTTCCAGGGCAAGCCTTACATTGATGGTTCAACGCGTGGAGCCGGCAAGCCTTTAGATGCAAAGTTGCAGGCTCAGGTAGGGATGGTCTTTCAGCACTACACCTTATTCCCGCACCTTTCTGTATTGGGCAATCTGATTCTCGCGCCCATGAAGGTACAAGGCCTTTCTAAAGCTCAAGCGACTGAAAAAGCGCGCGTGTTCCTCGCTCGACTTGGTCTCGAAAGCAAACTGAATGTTTATCCGAGTCAGCTTTCAGGCGGGCAAAAGCAGCGAGTGGCAATCGCCCGCGCCTTGATGCTGGAGCCCAAGCTGATGCTTTTCGATGAGGTGACCTCGGCGCTCGATCCGGAAATGGTCACCGAAGTGCAGAGCGTGATGATGCAATTGGCTGAAGAAAAAATGGCCATGATCATCGTTACTCACGACATGCACTTTGCCCGCAGTATCGCTTCTCGTGTGGTGTTCTGCGCCAACGGGAAAGTCGTCGAGCAAGGGCCCCCAGAGCAGATTTTTACCAAACCCAAGGAGCCGCGTACTCGCGAATTCCTGGAAAAAGTCTTGCACCTGGATTGAGGCTAGCGTCCATGAATTATGAATTCGATTTTCATTTTCTGACCGGTAATTACGGCGTGCTCTGGGATGGCCTGAAGGTCACTTTACAGCTTGCTTTGATATCGAACGTTGTGGGCCTGGTACTGGGGTTTGGTCTTTGTCTGCTGACGCTGAGCAAATGGTTCTTCATCCGTTGGCCGGCGCAACTGTTCATTGAGTTCTTTCGTTGCACTCCGGCACTGCTGCAGATCGTGTGGTTCTTCTACTGTTTGCCGATGCTGTTCAACGTGTTCATCGACCCTATCACCATGGGCGTGCTTGCCCTGGGCCTGAATCTCACCGCGTTCAATGCTGAGGCGTATCGGGCAGGGGTACAGGCTGTTCCAAGGGAGCACGAAGATGCCTGTGTAGCGTTAGGCCTGCGTCCGTGGCAGCGAACGATCTATGTGATTTTGCCGCAGGCGTTTCGAACCGCGTTGCCGGTGTTGATGACCAATGGCATCTCCATTCTTCAGCAGAGTGCGCTGGTCGCCATCGTCGCCGTTGCCGACCTGATGTACGTGGGCAAGAGCATTGCCACAGAAGCCTATCGACCGCTTGAAACCTATTCACTGATTGCCTTGATCTACTTCGCTCTGTCACTGCCCATCGCGCAATTGGTGCAGTGGATCGAACGTCGTCAGGACACTGCGCTCGCGCGCTGAGGAGATCTTCATGCAGCTTGATTTTACGGTGGTCTTTTCATACTGGCAGGTCTTAGCAAAAGGGCTCGCTTTGACGCTGGCCTTCACGGTCAGTTGCGCGGTGCTGGGTAGTGTTTTCGGCTTTCTCTTGAGTCTTCTGCGGCTCTCAAAAAACCGCTTTATCAGCATTCCCACTGGGCTTTACGTCGAGCTCTTTCGCGGTACGCCATTGTTGATCCAATTGTTCTGGATCTTCTTCTGCCTGCCTGTGGTGTTCGGCATTTCTGTACCGCCATACGTCTCGGTGATGTTGGCATTGAGCCTGTACATGACGGCCATTACCAGCGAGACATTTCGTGGCGCGCTGAAATCCATTCCCAGTGAGCAACACGATGCCTGCACAGCCTTGGGAGTCGCCAAGTGGAACAAGGTGCTCTACGTCATCTTCCCGCAAGCGCTTCTGCGAGCAGTACCTCCGCTGCTTTCCAACGTGGTGAGCCTCTTCAAGGAGAGCGCACTGATTTCATCTGTCGGCATCGCTGACCTGATGTTCGTAGGGCAAAACATTTCGAACAGTACCGCACGCCCGGTGGAGTTTTTATCGGCGGTGGCGGTGATCTATTTCCTTGTGGCGTTCCCCCTGACCCGACTGGTTGGGGTGGTCGAAACCCGGATGCTCAAACGCTACGCATACTGACAATCACACTGGAGATTCTCCCATGCAACAACTTAACGGCATCATGCCAGCCCTGGTGACCCCATTCGACAAAACCGGCGCAGTCGATTACGACGTGTTGGCCTCCCTGGTGGAATATCAAATCAAGCAGGGTGTAGGCGGCCTGGTACCCTTGGGTTCAACCGGTGAATACTACGCTTTAACCAATGCAGAGCGGCGCCAAGTCATGGCCACCGTTCGAGAGGTCGCCAATGATCGCGTCATGCTGATTGCCGGTGCGAATGGCTCATGCACTCGCGAGGTCATTGAGCAGGTCAAGCAGGCGCGGGATACCGGATACAGCAATTTGCTGATTGCTCCGCCGTACTACGCGATTCCGACTCAGGATGAACTCATTGGTCACTACAACGCCATCCTTGATGCGGTGCCTGACGTGAACATCGTTTTGTACAACTACCCGATACGCACTAACGTCGAGGTGGGTTACAGCGTTATGGAAGCGCTCAAGGATCATGACCGTGTCATTGCCATTAAAGAGAGCGCAGGAAACTTGCTGCGCGCCATCGAAATCGATGAGCGCTATAAGGGGAAAATCCAGCTTTCGTGTGGTTCTGACGATCAGGCTTTGGACTTCTTCCTATGGGGGGCCACCAGCTGGATCTGCGCGCCTGCGAATTTCCTGGCGCCGCAAATCGTGGCGTTCTATGAAAACTACGTCAGCGGGCAACTCGCGGGTGCCCAGCAAATCGTGCGCTCGCTATTTCCGCTGATGAACAACCTCGAAAGCGGCAAATTCATTCAAAAGGTCAAGTATGGTTGTGAGCTCGCTGGCTTCAATGTGGGCGTAGCGCGCATGCCGTTGCAGCCACTGACCACTGAAGAAAAATCCGAATTCCGCAGGGAGTTCGAAAAGCTTCAGGGCTGATATTGATCCCGCATCGGCGATAAGCGCCGATGCGGATTTTTCGGTCGCTGATCAATGTCCATTGATGGACTCATGCCTGCAGGTTCTGCGCTAATCGAGAGTCTTTATGATCACTATGCAACCGCCCACCCATCAGACCATCAATGGCGAAGCAGCCGTCGTTATTGGCGGTGGCATTGTCGGGGTGTGCTGCGCTTTGTATCTGCAACGCGAAGGCTATCAAGTCACGTTGGTCGACCCTCAGGCGCCGGGTGACAGCACTGCCAAGTGGAGTTGCGGCCAGATGGCGGTGAGTGAGGTTATTCCTCTGTCCAAACCGGGGATTCTTAAAAAAATACCGGCCTGGTTGCTTGATCAAAAGGGCCCGCTGGCGCTTCGACCAAGCGCTCTGCCCGGGATCCTGCCTTGGTTTCTGCGCTTTGTTTCTTGCGCTCGTCATTCGCGTATCGTCGAAATCGCCAATGAGATGGCGACATTGACTCACCATGTCTACGAAGACTACGCACCATTACTGGAGCGATGCGCTGACAAAACGTTAATGGGCGAACGTCCAATCATTGAGGTATTTGATACCCCTGAGGGATTGGCCCAAGAGGGGCCCCATATGGATCTGCGCCGATCCTTGGGCTTCAAATCCGAAGTGCTGGATCGTGCGGCGATATCGGATCTGGAACCTGCATTGGCTGGAAAATTCAGTCACGGGTTGTTGTTTCCTGATTGGCGAGCGGTCAGTGATACCAAGGGATTCATCGCCGCCCTTACAGAAAGTTTCATCGAGCAGGGCGGTGTCCGTGTACGTGGCCAAGTCGAAAAAATAGACGAAGTCTCTGACCGTGCCAGCGGTATTACTTTGGTCAATGGAGAGCGTTACAAAGCTGACCACGTCGTCATCTCGGCGGGCACTGGTTCAAGTCAGTTTTTCTCGCAGATTGGCGGATCAGTGCCACTTGCTGGCATCGCTGGGTACCAAGTGTTGTTACCCCACTCGGGCGTAGAAGTACGCCACTCGGTTATCTATGCCGACGGCGGATTCTGTATTGCGCCGATGACTCGTGGTTTACAAATTGGCGGCACCATCGAGTTCTCAGGCCCGAACTCCGAGCCGAATTTCAAGCGTGCCGAAATCATTCTGGAAAAGGCACGCAAAATTCTTCCGCAGCTAAAACTCGACGAAATCGAATACGGCATTGGTTATCGGCCTTTTCTGCCGGACACAAAGCCTGTGATTGATCGAAGCTCGCGCCTGAAGAATGTCTTCCTCGCGTTCGGCCATGGCCAGCTAGGACTGACACTCGGGGCAACGACTGGACGCCTCATCACCGACATGGTCACCGGGCGCCAACCCGCACAAGACTTGACTCCTTTCAGCGCCAAACGCTTTGCGTTCAACTGAGGTTCCTTATGAAATCCTACGATCATCTTTACATCGACGGGCAATGGGTGAAACCTGCCCTGGGCGGGACTTTCGCAACCATCGATCCCAGTAATGAATCGGTCATTACGCACGTTGCTGCAGCCACCGCACCAGATATAGACCTGGCAGTAAAAGCGGCACGAAGAGCCTTCGAGGAGGGGCCTTGGCCGCAGATGGCCGGTGCCGAAAGGGCAGTTGTTTTACGCCGCATCGCAGCGGGTATTCGGGAGCGCTTGGAAGTTCTTGCAGAGCTCGAGGTACGTGACAACGGCAAACCCTTTCCCGAAGCACAGTGGGATATTGGTGATACGGCTGGGTGCTTCGATTTCTATGCCGACCTCGCGGAGGAACTTGATGTTCAGCGAGAGATGCGCATCAACCTCACGGATGAGCGATTCAGCTGCATAGCTCGCAAGGAGCCGATGGGTGTGGCGGGGGCGATCATTCCCTGGAACTTCCCGATGCTGATGGCCGCCTGGAAGGTGGCACCTGCTTTGGCCGCTGGTTGCTGCATGGTGCTCAAACCATCGGAGCTCACACCTTTGACTGCACTGGAATTGGCTGACATTGCACATGGGGCTGGGCTGCCGGCAGGTGTATTGAACGTGGTAACTGGCTTAGGGCCTGATGCAGGCGCTCCCCTGAGTGAGCATCCAGGCATCGATAAATTAGCGTTCACAGGCAGTGTTCCAACCGGCTCAAAAATCATGCAAGCCGCTGCGCGTGACATCAAGAATATCAGTCTCGAACTGGGGGGTAAGTCGCCTTTCATCATTTTTGATGACAGCGACATTGAGGCAGCTGTCGAGTGGATCATGTTCGGCATTTTCTGGAACCAGGGACAGGTGTGCTCGGCGACTTCTCGCGTCCTGGTACAACGGAGCCTATATGAGCCTTTGCTGAAGCGCTTAGTCGAGGAGACGAAAAAGCTCAGCATTGGCGGTGGATTGAAGGATGGGGTTCTGCTCGGGCCCTTAGTCAGCAGCGGTCAGTACGACAAGATTTTGCAAGCCATTGCGCGTGGCCAAGAAGAGGGCGCTGCTCTGCTTTACGGTGGCACCAGACCTTCGCATTGCGAGTCCGGGTATTTCGTGAATCCCGCCATCTTTGCCGATGTGCCAGTCGATAGCTGGATCTGGAATGAAGAGATCTTTGGCCCGGTGGTTTGCGTACGTCCCTTCGACGATGAAGAGGAAGCGCTGAAAAGTGCCAACGATTCACGCTTCGGACTAGCAGCGGCGGTCATGTCGAAAGACCTGACTCGCGCTGAGCGGGTCGCGCGCCACCTTCGAGCCGGTATTGTCTGGGTTAATTGCTCCCAACCGACGTTCACCGAAGCACCCTGGGGTGGCTACAAGCAAAGCGGTATCGGCAGGGAGTTAGGGGAGTGGGGGTTGAATAACTACCTCGAAACCAAACAGATCACCCGGTACGACAGTGAACAACCGTGGGGCTGGTACATCAAGTAAGGGGAGGGCGCCATGCGCTGGAAGAAAACGCTTCAATTGGTCGACGTGCATTGCGAAGGCGAGATCGGCAAAGTCATCACGGGCGGTGTCCTCGACATCCCCGGCAAGAGCATGCTCGACAAGATGAATTACATTAACGAGGTCGACGACAGCCTTCGTCGCTTGGTGGTGCTGGAGCCGCGCGGATGCCTGCAGATGTCGGTCAATCTGTTGTTGCCGCCGACGCGACCTGAAGCCCATGCAGGCTTCATAGTCTTGCAGGCTGACAAGGCTCATCCGATGTCAGGCAGTAACTGTATCTGCGTTGTCACGGCATTGCTTGAGCTTGGCATCCTACCGATGGAAGAGCCATACACGACCGTTGTACTGGATACTCCCGCTGGACTGGTCACCGCGCGTGCGCAATGTGCAGAGGGTCGCTGTATCAGTGTCTCACTGGATATGGTGCCGTCGTTTGTGGAGCATCTAGATGCTGTTATACAGACTGACGAATTTGGCCCCATCAAAGCGGATATTGCCTTTGGCGGTGTGTATTACGCCCTGATTGATGTTGATCAGGTCGGGCTGAGTATCGAGCCCGGTAAGGCTCGAGAACTTGCGGATGCGGGTGTGCGCTTGAGAGGCATCGTCAACGAGCAGGTATCCGTGAAGCATCCGCTGATCGATAGTCTGAATGAGGTTGCGTATGTGATGTTCCGCAACCGTATCGATCAACTTACTTGGCAAACCTGTACGACATTGCCCCCTGGTCGCGTAGATCGCTCTCCATGCGGTACTGGCAGCTCAGCGAACCTGGCGACCCTGAGCGCCCGTGGGCAAGTGACACCAGGCGATAAACTGATCTCTCGCTCAACTATTGGAGGCGAGTTCAAGGTCGAGCTGCTTGGTTTCACGGAAGTTGGAGATCGGGCGGCAGTGCTGCCTCGAATAACCGGGCGAGCCTGGGTGTATGGCATGCATCAAATCGGCGTCGACCCTGATGACCCTCTGGCCGAAGGGTTTATGTTGAGTGACACTTGGGGCGAGGGTTTCTAACCAGGCTATGGCTGGTGTTAGTCTTACACTCGGTCAAACGACCAGCCAGTACGCTGAGAGCAACTCAATGAGCAACGATACCGCTGAGACGAACGGAAGCATCAAACGCCATGGTGGGCGTTATATCTACGAAGAGCTTCGTAAACAAATTCTAACGCTCAAGCTGAAGCCCGGATCCCCGCTGGATGAGGTGTCGTTGGCCGCACAGTTCGGGCTTTCTCGTTCTCCGGTAAGGGATGCGCTAGCGCGCCTCATCAGCGAGGGACTGGTAACTATCCTGCCCAACAGGACAACGCTGGTAACGCCGTTTGAAATTGAAGATTTTCCAAACTATATTTCGGCGCTTGATCTCATTCAGAGAGCCGTCACGCGGCTGGCGGCGACTCAGCACAACGCTGAGGATCTAGAGCGGATACGCGCGGCTGATGCTGTCTATCTCGATGCAGTGACTTCTGGTGATTTCCAGGCGATGTCGGAGACGAACAAAGCCTTCCACATCGTAATTGCCGAGGCCGGTAAGAATCCCTACTTCATCAGCTACTACGAGAAGCTGTTAGGGGAAGGGCAAAGACTCGCACATTTGCACTTTGACTTCATTGTCAGCGCCGCTAGCACTACCAAGCGTTTGGGACGTGACCATGACGAAATCATCGAAGCTATCGCTGCTCGCAATCCTGACGCAGCTGAACAAGCCGCGCATGAGCATACGATGCTTTTTCAGAGCCGTTTCCTCGCTTATATGCAGCAGAACCTGACCCAAGCTGTTTCGGTGAGATAGAAAACTTTGTGTATTTGCTCCGAACGACGGCTATGAGCTGGTTACCTTCGAGCATTGGCTGACCTAGTGATTCTGGTTTGATTACAAGAGAAGGCCCGCCAAGGCCTTTTTTTATGGATTTTTATTGAGTTTGCGCGCAACTCTGGAACTTTATTCAGCATGTCGGGGCGGCGTCTTCTACCCGCCACTTTGGCAAGATATGAACTTTATTCATATGCGAATTTCCATTTGCCCGCCACCTCAAGCCGGGAAGTTGGATGTGAAGACATTGACCCAGACCTCCTTGCGCCGCACCAAAGGTGTCCCACGAGATTGGTTTTGAAGGTCGTACATCCACCACTAGGCAGTGCTAGCGGCTACTCGATGACTCAGTGGCTTTTGTCTAGCAGGGTCTCCAAGCCACACCATCAAGAATGTCCCAACCAAAAGAATTGCGGCCACTGCGAAGAAGGGCATTGAATAGCTATGGGTTGCATCTTTTATTAAGCCAATCACGAAAGGGCCAGTGAAACCGCCGAGGTTGCCAATTGAGACGATCACTGCAAGACCACCAGCAGCAGCGCGACCAGTGAGGATCGTTGAGGGAATGGCCCAGAACGTCGCTTGGAACGAAAGGATGCTCGCGACCGTTAAGCAAAGGCAGGCAATCTTCAGTACTGGATGTTCGATTAAACAACTTATTCATGGTTCTCCCGATGCACGTTTCAGTCCCAAATCTTATAGTCCGAGTTATCTGGCATGAGAGTCTTCCTTGAAAATGATGCACAGAGCCTAGTACATCCCAGCGTCGCCTCAAACGGAATAGGGCAGGGTAGGTTCGATAGAGACCAATCATGTCACCTGACGAGTGAGTACAATGGAGCTACCAATCAATTCATCGGCGGTAGTTCCGGAGTTATGATCCCAAATGAAGCAGGCGGTTTTGCATCTTCCCAAAAACGATCTAGGTCGTGATTTTGTAGTCGGCGATATCCACTTCAAAACCATCGAGCTCCACAAGGGGCTTCGTGCGCTCGGCTTTGACAGTGCGATTGATCGGGTCATCGCTGTAGGCGATCTGATTGACCGTGGGCCTGGGATGCTGGATGGCCTAAAACTGCTCGGCGAACCTTGGTTCTACAGTGTCCAAGGCAATCACGAGCAGATGCTGATAAACGCTTACCGTGAGAACCCACAAGCACGCTACAGCTCCCACGGCGCGGGATGGTGGTCTACTATCGCCGATGAGTCGAAAGGAATGGTGATCGAAAGGCTGGAACGTCTCCCGACCGCCATAGAAATTCAGTCCGCACGTGGCCTGGTGGGTGTAGTTCACGCCGATGTGCCGGCAGGAATCTCTTGGCAAGAGTTCGTTGGGAGCCTGGACAATGCTCAGATTGAAGAGATCGCTCTGTGGGGCAGGGAACGGATCATCAAGCATTATCGTGACGGCATTCCAGGCATCTGGAGAGTTTGCTCGGGACATACTTGGATTCCGAAACCGCTGAGACTGGGGAATTTTCTCGCGCTTGACTGCACTGGAGGAGGCGACGGCCCTTTGGCAATCTACTGTGTCCAAGAAGACATTATCTATGTTGATGGGCGTCCTGTGTCGCTTGATAGCGCGGAGCGCATTTCAGAGCAGCTGCAGGAGCTCGAGAATGTCATCAGTCAGCTTAAGACAGAAGTGAATGGCAACAGATTGATTGAGTCACAGAGCCTTAGCCAAAAGGCTGAAGCGTTGGCCAAGCAGGCAAACTCATCGTGGATCACCATGAGAGATGAGGACGCTGAATCTGAGAAGCTCATTAACGCGTTGCACGGGCTTAGCTTACTTACGGGCGAGCGCAGAGGTGCCAAGCTTGATGAGCTGAAGGCTAGGTACAGTGGAACGCAGACGGAACAGCTGCTTCAGCGGCTTTTTGGCGCCTGATTTACTGCTCTGGGCATCACAAAATGGATCTTCAGGACGCTCTCGCCACACAAACCGAAAATATATTTTTCCCGCCCCCTTGAAAGTAAAATTTCAAACCGGAGACCTTATATTTGAAAACAAACAAAAAGCGACGTTCTCCAAAAGTCTCCCGTTTTTTTGGCCTGCCTTGAGCTGTGGGGCAATCGACCCGATTGCCTTGCTGTTGCTCTATGGGCTTGCGCTCTTTTTGCTTTTGATCTTTTGGCTTCTGTTTTCGGTTTTCTCTGCGTTGGAATGCATGATGGAGGGCGGCGAAGCCAGTGTTGTGTATGCTGATCGCACCTTTGTGACGTCAGTCGCGGCTAATTTTTGATTCCAAAAGACACCGAATTTTTTTGAAAAAACTGGCAAAATGCGGTCTCCAATGCGTACGTAATGATCCCTCCGGCTTTGCAGAGCGCCCTAGTTCGCCGACGTCTCAAAAACTTTGGCCCAGTCGCGACTCACGAGTTCAGAACAAGCATTGGGTGCTCCGCCAAAGCATTGTTGGCAAACCCTCAACATTTCCACCTCAGTACGATACTGAATAGGGTTTCCGGATTCGTCGACCAAAACGCCTTTGGCACCAATCAGCAATGCATGCCCCGCGACTACGTCATGGGCTGACACGGGATACAAAGAAAGTCCACAAACGCCGTCACCAGCAGCGACTTTTGCCAATCTGTATGCAATGGATGGCATGGGGTAAAAACCTGCCGGCGCACAGAGCTCGCGATTGGTCTGCGGTTTGTTGTCAGCAGCAGCGCTCACCATCACCATGCTCTCCTTCGAAAGCACCTGTTGCGAAAGGTCGACATAGATCGGGGCTCCATTCCTAACCAAGTGATCCATACCTGCGGCCCAGCTGATGCTATCTGCCTTCCCATGCGGAGTTAATGGCGCATGCACCACACCCAAGACAGGTTGAAGGTCATGAAGTAGTCCTACCGAGACAGCCGAGCCCGACAGTCCCTTCAGAAAATCACTTGTACCGTCATTCGGGTCAACCACCCAGCAGAAGGAGTTGCCGGAAAGTACGTGGCCGGTCTCTTCACCCCACCAATCGCATTGCAAAATTTTTAGCAACTCCTCACGGAGAAATACCTCAATTTCGACGTCGATTTCAGCTTTATCACCGTAGCCCCTACGGCCTTCCGGACGGACACATTCCTCGGCCAATAACACACCCGCCCGCTCCACAACTTTGATCACCTGGGGAAGAATCTGCTGCAGTTGTGTATTGATCATGGCGACCTGACGAGCTAACGGGCGGAGGAGTGAAGGGTGATACCTTGTCCCTAAGCAAATAGACAAGTCTCCTACCATCTTACAGGAGCTGCGAACCAAGCCATCGACTGAGACGATCACCTTGAACGTTTTCCAGCTTGTTGATGGCACCTCCGAGCATTCCGACCATGGCATCTAAATCATCATCGTCCGGAAACCACTCGGACAGCTCGACATTGCAAAACTCTGAACGGCTGAACACCCATTTGAGAACCATATCCCCCGTCGCGCGGAAATGGTCAGCCATATAGATCTGGCGATCGATCTTCCACCCCCGCAGTTCTAGTTCATCGGTAGCGTTCAAGATACCCGTGTCACCAAAGCAAAATCTCGTGTCGGGGTAGTGGATACCAGCAAGCGACACCTTCGCCTCACCGACCTCGCTGTTCCAATATGCTAGGTAGTGCCATCCACCCGAAGTGATGTGAGGCCTCGGGAAATTTATGGCTGCCTTGCCGGTGATGAAGTGCTCGTAGGTAACCCTACTTAGGTCAAGATCGAAATTACGCATTACTTAACCTCTTGGGCTTCCAACCATGTGGCACACCCGCAGGCGTTTCCGCCGTCTGATTACATGGCGATGAACAGCATCTATTCAGCGAAACAGAATTCGACTTGCTGGGACTTCGTCACTGAGCGATGACTTTGGGGCTTTGAAGAGAGACGGCGCGCTGGCAACTCATCACACGACGAAATCGCCAGATTTTTGAGAACTCCCTCGTGGCCTAGGCTTGCAAGTTCCTCTTTGGTTCGACGCAGCAAAGCGTCAACGGACTCTCCCGACTCAGCGCATAGAGTAATGGCGACCAAGGTCATAGGACTCACTCTGAGCGGGCCGCTCAAAGCCGTTATCATCTCCAGCGTTGGGCTTGACTGGGCGCGCTCCAGTTTCGAAACGTATGTTCGACTGCTGACTTCCGCGAGATTTCTCTGGGTCAATCCTTTGCCCGCGCGCATCGCTTTTAGCACGGCAGCAAAAGCATTTTTGAGCGTCATGAGCACGTTCCTAATCAGCCAGTCTTTTTGAGCGTGGTTGCGCATTTTAGCCATGTTGGATACCTTCAAGGTTTGGTGGAGCTGCTCGACGAGTGTCTGGTCGAATACCCCAATCGCAAGCTCCACGGGCTGAGCCACATTATCGACAAGGGGCTGAGCATTCAGCCCCAAATGAATGAAGCGCAGAATATGCCTTTTCTTGCCCTATGGTGGTTGTCCAACGTCTACCTGGGACACGACCCTGCGAGGAGGACTCATACCTCGAAGGAGGTGGAGATGTTGAACAAACCGAGTGTGGATTCCCTGATTACCCAGGCCCTGTTGGGCAGTGACTCGGAATGGACACCCGCCATCCATCAGCTACAGCTGGATCGCTATTACAAGCAGCGTTACAAGAGCAGTGGCATCAGGGTGCCGGCGAATGTAGAAGCCTGCATGGCTCTTACATTGGCCGAACGGCATAGGAAAGCGGATCACATATCCTCAGCTCATGGCGCGCTGACTTCGGCCGCTGAGAACTTTCCGCATCTCATCCAGCTTCGTACTTTGGCGGCCGATTTCGATCCAAGCACCCCCATCGCGTGGCTTTCGATCATCTATCCTGACATCACCATGCAGCGGGCAACTCTCGAATGCGTTGGCTTGTGAAAAGCGAGTAAGCAGGGAACTGCGAGTATTCGTTTGCCCACACAGTCGCCCCTCGCGCGAAGCTTAAACAGGTGCCTCCCTCAGCTATCTCTCGTAGGTCTCACCGCCGGTGCTGATCTTGTAGATAGTTTCCGAGTAAGGCAGGCGAGCGAGGATAGTAGTAGCCTGCACCACTCCCGCCATAGTCATCCCTCTACACATGAGGCTCACATAGCCCTGGATGCGAACGCACATGGCATCAGCACTATCAATGAAATTCGTTTTGTTGAGGCGGAGCATGATGACTGTCCTGCCCTCGGGTACTGCTCCAATTGGGGGCACGGCGAATATCGTAATCTGGGTGTACACGACCAAACAGAGCAGCGCGATGCCCGCCGTAATTAAGACCTTCTTCATATGGGAGACTCCTGTCTCGGATTCAGTCTATGCGCTTAACGATGCCGAACCGGCCGTCTTTAAAATCGCCGGCACGGAGGACATTGGGGGCAGATTGGTCGCAGCTGTACGTCGAGTAGCTCACAGGGGGGTTACCAAATCGATCTGAGCTACGATCCGCGCAACCTGAAGATGACGCAACAATGTATAGCGGCTTGGTTATCGCCTCATTTGGGACTTGGAGTCCCAAGGAGAACCTAATACTTGCCTTGTGAGCAAAATCATTCGCGTCGTCGTGGTAATTACCCAGGAACGTCGCATAGCTGCTCCAACTGACGAATTCGAAACCCATGACGCCCAACCGTTTGAGCTCGCCGCCGTTTGATGCGTAAACAACGAGAGGCGCCAGCCGAGGGTCTTTGCTCTTAGACGAGTATGTCACTTTCGCCGTGATGTACTTGGAGCCGCGTTCGGCAGATCGGTACTCATACTCATCACCGTGATTGTTAAAGCTCCACTGGTCGGTTATTTGGGCTGATTGAAGCGAGACAGAACTGTCATCGGCTGCGAATGAGGCTTTGACCGGAATAGCTTTCATGCCGAGCGCCGCCAGCCGAAGCGCCTCTTGTTCCTTGGCCTCACGATCCTTGACCATTTTATGCAGGAAACTGCTTCCGGTTTCTGCTTCAGCGGAGTCTGGGTAGCGCAACGTCAACGACGCCAAGGCTACTCTAGTGGCTGCTTCGTCTTCGCGGTCGGAAGCCCTTCTTACCTGAGCCAGCAATACGGCGGGTGTTTCTTTAAGGGCCGTATTTTCCTGCTCAAGCTTCGCGATTTTGCCTTTAGCGGCGGTGATTTCTGCCTGCAAGGATTTCACGTCCGAGCGAAGGCCTTCAGCCTCCTTCTTGTATACCTCACCGCCATCACCACATCCCGTAAGCGAAAGGGCCAGGCAGCTGAACAGTAAATCCTTTCTCAAAATGCACTCCTTTTGACCAATAGCCCGTTTCCGTTAGTGAGAATGGCAATCTACCATCATGCCTTAATCACTGAAATGGGGGCCACGCTAAGTAAGCACTTTGTACGCGCATCTATGAGTAGCCCTGCAGCGGTAACGAACGTTCTTCGCGGTCTGTTGCCCATGTTCGCAGCGTATACAAGAGTAGGTGTCCAGTGTGATTGACCTGTAAAGCTTGGTGGGCTCGTCGGCGAAATTCCAAATTAACACTTAACCGTTTTAAACAGAGTTTTGGAGCCTGCCAAGGGTGTGCGGGCGCTCACTGGGAACCCCTTTATTCTCCGTGGTCGTCGCCTGATGGGCCGCACGTAAAGCAATTCCGCCGAAGGACTCGCTAGCATCCACATAACGGAGCGCCGACTTCATGTCCTTCCAGCCCACATAGCTCATCAGCCCTTTGATGTCCCACCCATTGGCGGAAGCCCAGGTCGCAAAGCCTCGCCGCATCGAGTGACTGCTATACAGTTCAGCTGGCAATCCTGCCTCTTTGAAAATGCGGCGTAGCACAGGGATCAGGCTATGCGGCTGCATAGCTTTGCCTGAAAGATTGCCCCACCGATCTATCCGCTGGAACACCGGGCCTTTTGCGATCCCGGCAACTGTTATCCAGTTGATGTAGGCCTCTACGGGGCAGAGAATTGTAAGCGCCGGCGTCTGGAAAGTAGTTCCTTCATGCTGGCGGTCACCCTTGGTGTAAGGCAGGAAAAAGGTAATGCCTTCACCACTTATGGCTTGGGTATCCTCGACCATTAGCCTGGCTAACTCATCGCCGCGAAAGCCACGCCAAAACCCAATCAAGATTATTGCCACCGAGCGACGATGACGCACCAGCGATTTGTAGTCTCCCCGTTCAATCGCAGCTGCAGCTTCCCCTTCAAGCCATGTGACCGCTTGCTCTAGATGCTTCAGCAGCAGTGGGGCGGCCTGCTTCACCTTTGCAGGGTGCACTACCCTAATGCCCTTGATCATCTGGCGAACATCAGGCGTCTTGGTTGGATCGGGGAAGCCCTGGGTGATGTGCCATTGCGCAAGAGCTGCCAGACGCTGCTTCAGCGTGTTGATGGAGAGCTTGTCGGCGTACTCCGCCAGATAGCGAACGACGCCCACGCCTGTCGTGGGCAGGTACCCGCCCCAAGTCACCTCGAAGTGCTCGATCGCCGCTCGGTAGCTTTTTCGGGTGTTCTCCCGCGTGCCTGCGCTGAGGTACCTATCTGCCTTTTCCATCGTACTTTGCCTTCAAAATCGGAGAGTTTCTGTCTTCCTACGTCACATGGAGGTTTTCTGGGCGCCATAAAGAGTCAAGAAGCCATAAAGCACTATTATAGCTTTTTAATTATTGGACTTTACATCTACAGAAATGGTGATAGCGTGTCACGTAATAACATGACACGTAACACAGCACGAAATCGTAGGAGTTCAAATGGCTCGTGGCGGCATTAACAAAGCGGTGGTGCAAAAAGCAAGGCAGTCTCTGCTCGCTAGGGGCACATACCCAAGCATCGATGCCGTGCGTGTGGAGCTGGGGAATACCGGGTCAAAGACAACCATTGCCCGGTACCTGAAGGAGATCGAATCCTACGATCCACGCCCACTATCGTCCCGCGAACGCATGGGTGAAGAACTTTCGGCAATGGTTGAAAGCCTTCTGGATCGACTCATGGAGGAGGGCCACGAGTCGATCGAACAGTCCCGATCAGCCTTTGATATTGAGCGTGTAGAGCTCCAGGCGCAGATCGCCAGCCTGCAAATTGAACTGACCACAGCGCGTAGGCAGCTCGACACTCAGCAAGCAGCTATTGAGGCTCAGACCGCAGACCTAAAAACCACGCAGTCCTCGCTTCAGGCAGAACTGACGCGCAATGCCGGGCTTAATCAACGGTGTACTGACCTGGAAGCCTTGGTCAGCGACAGGGATAAACAGATCAATTCCCTAGAGGAGAAGCATGTTCATGCGCGCGGTGCTTTGGAGCACTACCGGCAATCCGTCAAAGAGCAGCGGGATCAGGATCAACGCCGGCATGAATCCCAACTCCACGAGGCTCAAGTGGAGAAGCGCAAACTCCAGGAAACCTTGGTGCTGAAACAGGATGACCTAACTCGTTTAATTCGTGACAACGAGCGGTTGCTTGGAGAGTCCAGGCAGCAGGTGAAACTGCTACATGGCCATGAGGCGCATATACAGACACTGACTGGCGAGATCCAGGGGCTGAAGCTGGCGGAAGCGAAATCCGCTGGAGTTACTGAGCAGCTCCAGGAACAGATCGCCACGCTTCGACAGGACGCCACGGCACTGAATGAAGCAGCAGCCAAGAGCGGCGAGCGCGAGCAGGAGGCAAGACTGCTGCTTGTCGCTGCCCAATCGGAGAATGAGCAACTCCGGCGACTGCAGGCTACCGAGGCTGAGGCAGAGGGAAGCGATTCGAACACCACATTTGCGCCTGCATCCGAGAAGCCAAAGACAGCCCCCACAAAACTGTCGAGGAAGTGACCATGAACAAAGCCACGCTCAAACCGATAGGCCCCAATGAAGAATGCTCCGCGCTTCAGTGGGCTCATCAGCGACTCACCTTGATGCTGGCGAACAGCACATTACCGCCAGCTTTCATACAGCTCGACACCCGCACTCGATTGGAAACCCGAGCTAAGTCAGGTATCGAAGCGGCTGACTCGAATAAAGCAAATTAGCAGCAGTTTGCCGAGCGCCACCAGCGCATGTTCGAGGGACTTGAAAACCCTACATATTGGGTTATTATCAAGCAATGAACACTACATGCGGTGATTTGCATGGACATGCCAAGTATCGAACAAGAAGCATCCGAGCTATTGCGCATGCTCTGGCGCGACCGATATCACCTGTGGGGCGATCAAGATATCACCCCGCTTCAGACGCGTGATCCGAGGAAGGCGGCGTTAGCGTACGGCTTTGAATATCGGGAGCTTCCGAATCTCGGTGACCCCAAATTCATCCAAGGCGGCTCCGGCCCTAAGATTGCAGGTCTGATTGATCGCCAAGCGAACCGCATCGCCATCTCCCAAGAATTCTCACCCACGGTAAAACTGTTCACGGGTGCTCATGAGATCGGCCACCTTGCCCTACATAAAGGTGAGGTTATGCATAGGGATCGGGCCTTAGATGGCCGTCCAGTCGGCGGGCCGCGAAACCCTGAAGAACGGTAGGCTGATTTCTTTGCAGCGTGTTTTTTGATGCCTGCGAAGCTGGTCGCTGACCGCTTCAGGCGACTATTCCTATGTGGAGACCAGCTTCACTTTAACGATACGGTCGCATATCACCTCGATGCACATAACATCGAAGGTTTGTTGTATGCCTCGTCAGACTCCTTGGAACGAGAGCTGGCACTGGCGCGCTGCCAACGCTTCAATAATATCAACGTCGTATCGCTTGCTACGCAGTTTGGAGTATCCGATTCGGCAATGGCGTTACGACTCAAGGAACTTGGTTTAGTACGCTGGCCGTAGCTTGGGGGCTTGAAGTAGGCGCTAGGTATCGATCGGAGTGCAAAAGAGTGGCGGGGCGATAAAGAACTGTACGCTCAAGAACCGGCCGACCATGCGTCATAAACATCCCGTGAGATGCAGATCAATCTTGCCGACCGACCTCGACCAGCAGTTCCAACGCCCTCATGCGCAATCGGATCGCTGTCTTCGAAACGTTAAAATATTCGCTCAGAGAATTGCACACAGCATGAAACTGGATGACGTTGTCCCCCTGACTGTCCAGGTACAGATGGCCGTGACCACGGTTTCGGATGCCAAGATGCTGTAGTAACAACCCAAACGCAGCCTGAAAGTCCTCTTTAGGCATCAAGAGACATGAAGCAAACGTATTTGCTTGCCACTCCAACCGCTCGACTTCCCCTTTAGGGATGGTGATGAGCTGGCTCTGGTCAATGTCCTGCGCTCGGATGGCTTCTCGTGTCATGTAGCGCTTATGACCTAGAAAGTGATGCCCCAGCTCATGGGCGAGTGTGAATCGGGCCAAGTGGGATTGGCTATCTGCCCCGAAGATTTTGATCTCAAGCGGGTTGAACGTGATACTGCCGAGGGCTGAGCCCGAGTTTTCAATGAAGCTCACGGACAGTCCACTGACATCAGCTTCCCTGGACACTAGCTTAGTCAGATCGACCTCTCCCCGGATGTATGAAATGGATTTCAAAGCCTGCTGCGCCAAGCGATCTATTCTGTCCCGCGAAATGAACGCGACCCTGGGTGTTTCGATAAGCGTGGGCTGACGAATCAGACCCATATCGCTCTCTTTAAAAGCACTCTCAAAGTCGAGGCCTTTCCAGATGCCTTCCCAACCATCCGTAAAGCCGGCAGGAGTTACGGCATAGGCGCTATAAACGGTAGGCCGAAAATCCGCCTTGGTTAGGGCGTATTCGATCTCTGCGCGCTTACGGGCTCTAGCGCTCCGCGCCCCGGTTAGCAGGGCGCGAGGAAGCTCCCATCGAAACTCAGATTGATCGAAGTAACGCAAGACACCGAAGCCACGGTTCCGAGCAATGTTGAACGTGCCGGACTGAAACGCACTGGCGGACGCAAAAATACCCTTAGCATTGAAGCCGGCCACTTGACTGATCTTTGATCCAAACTCTTCGATGTCCCCCACAGGCACTTTGCCGCTGTAATTCTTGCATTCAATGAGCACAAGCAATGATGGGGTCTCGAAGCAAGGCAGGAACACTTCGACCGAAATGTCGAAAACGATGAAGTCTTCTCGGTCACGCGAGTAGTAGCCTTTCTTCCTGAAAATTTTACAGCACTCACGTCGGAAGACATAGAAGCGCCCCTCATTGATCTCACGAGACAGGAATTCAAAGACCTGCTCCTCGAACCGGTCGCCCTTGGCATAGGTGCTGAGCGATTTAATTTCCATATGTGGGGCAGGCTCCGGTTAACGGTTCAGAAAGTCAGTCGTACGTGAATAGATCGCGGTCGAGAAACGGGTTACCACCGGCCATGCTGGCTCTCAGCTCGTTAACATGATGGTCTTTTTTTCTACTTTTATGTCAATGACCAGAAGGTTAGCGTCCAGCCAACCGCTGACGACGTTGTTTGTTTGGCCCGCCGACGCCATCTGCGTATAGGTAGATTTGGCTCCGCCTGATTCTCAAGGACAATCGTCAAACAGCGATTATTTCAAAACCACACCTAGAGGCAATATGGCATCCTTGACTCTATATTGACTGCTGAAGTCGCATCCCCTGAATCATCGGAGTATTAACATGCAACGGACGCCTAACGAGCTCCTCAGTCGACTATTCGAGTACGCAGAGGAAAGCCTCAAGGAGCTTGATCCGTCGCGCTATCAACTCTCGAGTTCTGTTAATGACGTGTATCCGCCTACGAGCCTTCTAGGTCTTCCTGGGCTGCACTTTGATCTCCAGTTCCCAGGCGACAATGTCTGGTTGCAAATCGAACGACTCGAAGAGTCACGTGCTCCAGCACCAATTGACAGAGGTTATAGCTCCGTCATCAAAGCCAGTGACAATCCCACCAAGCCACCATTGCTCTCTGAGCAGGTGCTCCTCCAGTTAATCCGCGAACAGCAAGACAAAGATCCGGATGGGGATATCGCCGCAGTGGAGTCCGAAGTACGCGCGCAAGCTTCGGCTGCTCTTACGGCGTATCTTGTCCTGTGGCACGAATGGGCTGAGCTTGAGAAACCACGTCGCAAGACCATTAGTCTCTATGGCGACATGTTTGCATTGATGCAGCAGATGGAGACGGGAAAATCTGCTCGCGAGCTGGTATGGGGCGTGGGCGTTAGCGCTTGGACGTTAACGATCAACGATGCGCAGCAGGTATTCAATTATCCATTGTTGACCCAAGCCCTCGACATCTCTTTGAACGAGGAGAGCATGGCGGTCGAAGTTCGCCCGCGTGCCACAGAGCCGATGATCGAGTTCGATGCACTGATCAACGCCAATATCCCTGGCGCCAGCGAGTGCGAAAGAGCTATTCGCGATCATCTAGGCAGACATATCGACTCCCCTTTGAACCCATTCTTGCCATCGACATTTGCTGACGTGCTAAAGCTCTCGGCCAGAAGCCTCGACAGCAAAGGCAAATATTTGGAGGTGATGGGAGATGCAGCCCAGGGCTTCCCGGAACCAGGAGACTCGCTCCAAATAAGCGATGCGTGGGTGGTGTTTGCTCGCCCCAAACCCAGCAACTGGCTGATCAACGACCTTCGTAAGATCCGGGAGAAGCTTAAGGAATGTCTCGAGCTTCCTGCCGGCCCACTTGCGTTGGTGACCCCGGCCTCGAACATTGCAATCGATTACCAGGACGTTAACTTCCGCGGGCTTTCCAGCCGAAGCATGGATGGATCTAGAGCAGAACCCAAGGAACTGTATTTCCCCCTTCCATACAATGACGAGCAGGTCACTATCGTTCAGCGTCTGGAGCACGCACCAGGGGTTGCCGTTCAGGGCCCTCCTGGTACCGGCAAAACCCATACGATCGCCAACATCATTTGCCACTATCTGGCGACTGGCAAACGTGTCCTAGTTACCTCTCGGGGCGAGCAGGCCCTGAAGGTACTCCAGTCGAAAATACCGGCTGAGGTTCGGCCACTGACGGTTGCGCTGCTGACCAGTGACCGCGAGGGGATCCGGCAATTCCAAGGCTCGATTGAGGCTATCCAACACCAAGTTTCGCAAATCAATCCATCACTTGCTCGGGGAGAGATTGATCGCCTGCACCAGTCCATTGATCTTGCTCATACCGAGCTGGTGAGGCTTGATCGCCGCGTCAATGAGATTGCCCTGAATCAGCTTTCCGATATCCAGGTAGGCGATGCCAAGTATCGTGCGGAAGAGCTTGCTGAGCTTCTGATGAAGGGCGGCGACCAGTACGCCTGGTTTGACGACGAACTTTCGTTGTCTCCCGAACACTCGCTGCCTTTTGACGATGAGTTCGGTAGGGGCTTAAGACAGGCCCGTCGCGACCTCGGGCGTGACCTTGTCTACATCAATTCCAGTCTGCCTGAAGTTGAGCAATTACCGGCAGCTGCGGAGATCGGCAAGCTCCACGGCTCACTCTGCCAGCTAAAGTCGCTCGAATATGCTCTAGGTCAGGGGGATCTCATACCCCTGAAATCCGACAGTGAAACCGTGGTCGCTGCCGCCAAGAATCTAGATTTGGAGCTGGGTCATTGCGAAGAAAAGCTTGTGGCGCTGCACGACGACGGGGACTGCGAAATTCTTTGGTCGCAGGAGCTGCGACTCAAGGCGGCAGGTGGACGGTACGACAGTGAAATCTCAGTCCTAGTAGGCATGCTTCCAGCCGCCCAGGCCTTGATGCAACGGCGCAAGGTCATGCTGGAAAACTTTGTTGAATTCCCAGAGGAAGCCTTAGATTGCGAGAAAACATCTGAGGCCGTGGATAGAGCTACCGAAACAGGAAAGCCTTTTGGTCTGATGAGCTTCGGAGCATCCCAAGCCAAGACACACGTCAGCAATGTCCGGATCAATGGCTCAGCGCCAAAGTCTGCCGAGCAGTGGAAGATCGTCCAGGACTACCTGAAGCTTTACGCGGACGTGAGATCCTTCACTGCGCGATGGAACCCTCTGGCCGAGACACTGGGGATTCCGCGACTTCAAGCGGGAACGGCACATCTGCGGCAACTGGAGATCACCGTTAGTACAGTTCAGGCTGCGCTCGAGCTCACCTCACGGTACGCGGAAAAAGTACAGCCACTCTGCGAGGCGGTCTTCGCAGATGCGCCCGATAACATGCATAGGCTGACAATCGTCGAGATTCGTCGCCTGCGGGATCACCTCACTCAAAACCTTGCTCGATTAGATCTCAGCATGGCGGGCGCCTCACTCGCAATTCTGCAGGCCAAAGTCGCGGGCGACAGTCCAATCTCCTGCCGGCTTCGTACATTCGTTCTGGAGTGCCTGGGCAGCCCGGATCAGGATACGCATCGGGTCGTGTCCCAGTATGTCGACCTGCTGACAGAACTACAGCGGATCAGAGAACTCGATGGCCTCCTGAATTATGTCAGGGAGGGCGCGCATCGGGTGATGACAGCTGGAGCGGAAAATCTTTCCGGTCGGTTGCTGACCGTTCCTGTTGAAAACGGAGCTGAAGACCTGGCTTTCCCAAGTAGTTGGAAGGAGGCGTGGCAGCATGCGCAAATACACTCTCACCTGCAGAGCATCGAAGCGCGTCATGAGCTCGTCGAGCTAAATGGCAAGCGAGTAAAACTCGAAGCTGGCCTGGCACGTATGTATCGGGAAGTGGTGAGCCGAGCGGCTTGGCTGTCCACTAAAGCCAATGCCAGCCCGATGGTACTGCAAGCATTAGCCGGCTACTCGACAGCGATACGCAAAATAGGGCAGGGGACAGGGCCGAACGCGGAGCGTTATCGCCGCGATGCTCAACAGTGCATGCAGGATGCTGCCGGCGCCGTGCCATGCTGGATCATGAGTCACGCCAAGATTTCCGAATCCATGCCGGCAGAAATTGGCGCCTTCGACCTGGTGATTGTGGATGAGGCAAGCCAGTCAGACTTATGGGCTTTGCCGGCTATCGTCAGGGCCAAAAAGGTACTGGTAGTAGGGGATGACAAGCAAGTTTCTCCCGATGGCGGCTTCAAATCCGGTAAGAGGATCGGCGAGCTTCGTAACCGGTTCCTGAATGACCAGCCCTATGGCGCCGACATGACGCCTGATAAATCGCTCTACGATTTGGCATCGCGAGTGTTCGCTGGCCACATGGTCATGTTACGTGAGCACTTCCGCTGCGTCCCTCCCATCATTTCCTATTCCAACCAGTTCTACGGCGGTGCGATTCAGCCCCTTCGAATCCCTCGACCATCCGAGCGCCTCGATCCACCTTTAGTGGACATTTATGTCAAAGACGGAGTGAGGAACAAGAAGGGCTGCAACAAGCTTGAGGCAGAAGCCATCGTTGAAGAAATCCAGGCACTGATCAATGACGACAAGTATGCGGGTCGCTCGATTGGAGTGGTGACACTGTTGGGGGGCATGGAACAAGCCAAATTCATCGATTCGCTAGTACGGGAACGATGCCCGGCCGTGGAGCTCCACGCTCGCGAATTTGCGTGTGGTGACGCCAGCACCTTCCAGGGAAGCGAGCGCGACATCATCTTCATTTCTATGGTCGCAGATCCGGAGAACTGCCATCCGCTTTCAGGCATTGCTGCTGAACAGCGGTTCAACGTAGCCGCAAGCCGTGCACGCGATAGGATGTACCTGATTCGATCGGTGACCCTGGATCACCTTTCCCTGAAAGATGTTCGTCGTACACTCCTGGAGTACTTCAGCAAACCACTCACAGAGCAGGAGGTCGATCAGGACGGCCTCATCAAGCTTTGCGAGTCTGGATTTGAGCAGCAGGTCTTCAGCAGACTGGTTGAACGGGGCTACCGCGTCGTCCCGCAGGTGAAGAGTGGGGCATTCAGGCTCGACATGGTCGTCGAGGGAGCCAACGATAATCGTCTGGCAATCGAGTGTGATGGAGATGCCTTCCATGGCCCCGATCGCTGGGAGGCAGACATGAATCGCCAACGTATCCTCGAACGTGCAGGCTGGACGTTTTGGCGTTGCTTTGCCTCGTCTTGGAGCATGCATAAAGAGGAAATCTTCGAAGAACTTCTGCAGCGCTTGGTGGAGCTCGGGATCGAACCAACCAATGCCCTGGAGAAGATACCAGCCGTAGTAGAGCTACGGGAATGGTCAACCGCTGGTAGCACATCCCTGGATGAAGAGGAGGAAGACTTCGGCGGCCAGGCAGGCCTACCGAGTATCGATGAGGAGCAGCAATCCTTAGCGATCTGAAGAGTTAACTGACCGCGCGCAGGATGCTTTTACGCGTGGTTAGTTCCAAGCCGGCTGGTTCGACGTACTAGCTGGCGATGGAGATAGAGCTTCGTGGTCGAGGAAACCAGGGCGGGTAATCCCGGTGCTATCATCGGCATCCGCAGGTATCAACCATGCTGTCGAACCTACCACCTGCATACATAACCAATCCGAGTACGACGGGCACTCTACCCGTGACAGCTTTCAGTGCTTTCCAAGGTAGATTTATGGCTATTGAATTAAGTGAAGAGGAAATGCGAAAGGCACTCTTCGGAGCCAGTGTGGATCCGGTGACGGCTAAGGCAACAACACCAGTAGTTGATACAACATCTACTCCACCAACACCGAGTCCAGCCACCAGCCCGAAGAAAATTACTGGTTACCATACGTCTAAGCTACGTGTGACTTTGCATGTATCGAAGGTGTATGACGGTAAAGTCGAAGTCTTTGTTCACGACTCGAGCAGCCTGAGCAAGCTGGTAGCCGAGCAGGAGGCGAAGGCAGCAGCGAAGAAGCAAAAATACAAATACTTGGAATTGGTGTCTGTTGAGCCAATTTCGAAGTAGCCTGAAATCATGATAGGTGAGAGTTTTAGCCCATGGCTTAGGAAGCCAAGTGCGCAGATTAGCATGCGATGGTTGCGATAAAGACCGTCGCACTGAAGACAACACCTAAAGTGGATCGCCTCGATGCTGTTGAAGCTACCTATGTCTACTGGGTAGATGCTGCGAAAAAGTGATGGACTATCCCCGCCGTGTCCGCATGGACAGATTTTCTGCAGCTTGTTGTGGCACTGCACATCTAACCATTCTCGCTGTGTGGGCTACAGCGGTATCGCGGCTAGTCCGAGCCTGCAGCCGAGTACCCTAGGATCCAGATATGTCATTCGCAAACGCGCATCAGGCAGCGATGAAGCTGCAAAGCAAGAAGGGGCGCTGCCTGCATTTCAGTGATGGCATACAATGCAATGAGATCATCTCAGCCCACTCCATACAGAAACGAGGGCAACTGGGACTGATTGCTGAAGATGGTCATGTGTATCGACTCAATGCCGACCTGTCGACCCTGAAGGAAACGGGAGGCAAACCACTACCAAAAAAAATTGGGGTGAATCGCGCGTCTACGTTCCCAGGGATGTGCAAGCAGCATGACAACAAACTTTTCTCACCCATTGATGATCGTCCCCTTTCCGTCGATCCCCAACAGGTGGCGTTGTACGCTTACCGCAGTATCTGCCGAGAATATTTTGTCAAAGAGAACGCATCGAAGACCCTCACTGAGATGCTCGAGCACCCAGGACTGACACCTGAACAGCGCCATTTTCTGATCGGCGCGGCCTATGGACAGTCCCTTGGTTTTGAGCGACTCAAGCGCCACAAACTAATATACGATGATTGCCTAGCTGCCAGCGATTTTACCGAGCTGAAATTCATCATCTTTGGCTCGACGTCTCGATGGTCGATACAAGCCTCGGGGCTGATATTTCCTGATTTTGATTTTCAAGGGCACCAACTACAGAACTTGGGGCCCGAAACCAGTGATATGGATATTCTGGTCTTCTTTACGGCTCCGACAGAATACGGTTGGGCGTTTGTTCTGGCATGGCATGAATCAAGCAATCTGAGCTGCCAGCGACTCGTTCACTCCTTAGCGAAATCAGGACGCAGTGGAGCAAAAATTGAGGACATGCTGCTCAGATTCTCACTCGCGTGTTGCGAGAACCACGCGATCCGGATCTCCTGGTGGAACTCGCTACCCGCAGTAGCGAAAAATCAGGCCTTAGATTTCATGGCGTTCATGGCGGATCCTACATTGGGGATACGCGCTGACTACCTAATGGCAGGTTGCGAGGGGCTGGCGGATTGGTCATTTGACAACGTTCGAGATGTAAGTTGAACCGTACAAATGGTCAGAAAATACATCAGTCATGGGCCGACGTATCGCTTCTAACCCGATCAGAGCTCGCAGAGGAAGGGGCGACCTTCACGGATAGCCGAGCCTCGTCGGCGTTGTCTTCCAGAATCTTCGCAACGAGTCCGGCAGGGGCTTTTGGCTTCTTCTGGGGCTCAGCCTGCGGCGTAGTAACTCCCTCACTTACCTCAAAAGCTGGTGCCTTCGATGGTTTATTCGTGGGCGAGGGCAGGGTGTCGTCACGCGGCAATTCGATGTACACGATCTTGTCGTAAGCAAGCACGAACGGCTTCGTCGTTTTTACCTTTGATGTTTGCGAACTGTTGGATGGGCTTTATGAAGTGGTCGAGCAGGACTTTCCTTCAGCTTCCGAGCTGTGGCCCAGTCCAATCACCATAGACGTCGAATGGCGATGCCGACTGGGCACAAGTTGGTTGAATGGTTCGCGTCAAGCATGTCCCAGGTGTGCGCCCTCAAAGCCTGTCGGCGGTTGGCCTAGAGCCAGTTCCCCAAAGCTTACAGCTTAACGTATGAAATATGTTCGTTCTCACTAAACCATTTAGGAGGAGCCAATCCTGAGCTGATTCACAACACTGAATTATTCTAGCTGCACGCATAGAAAAGTTGGCATGGTCAGAATTGGACTCTATAAAAAACGGCTTCCATTCGGGGTTTGAAATCAACACAGACGGATCGTCAGTTTTAATAAACCTTCTGACTCGCCTATTACATACCCAAGACTCAGGCGGCCTAGAGCAGAAGTTATAAAAAGCGATTGCATCCTCCTCCAACAGCTGTGATGGCGGTGAGTCGCGCACAAGCAGTGACCAAAGCAGGAATTTTTCATAGGCTATAGACTTAAGCAATGATCCGCGTGAGCCAACTCCGGATAAAAACCTTATGAATTTAATAAGCTCCGACAGATATTCATCGCACACAACTAGATCACTCTTCGACCCTAAAAGCTTGAATAGGTTATCAAAATCAACATACCACGCAATCCTACTTGCATCTACAGGATATCTAAATAGTGGAAGGGGAACGAATATTCCCTTTTGACTTTCTAATTCGGCTCCAATTAAATTTTGCTCTTGATCAAAGCTTCTTATTGCATGCTGAATCTTTTCATAATACAAAGAGCTTTTATCCAGCCCGGTGTCTTTGGGATAGAGATCGATATCTTCTTCTAAATCAGAGCATCTTTTGGATAGCTGCTGCAACAACTTCGGAGCTGATATCCCTAATGCCTTGACCCGAGGGAGTCTCGCTCCCCAATCATACACTGTGTCGCGATTAGCCTGAGCATCCCAACCCTTTGAAGGAAATAATGGGCCTTTCTCTTGTGCATCTAGAGCCGGAGAAAGGCCCAGATGAGTTTTGTAGCGACTAAAATAGTGATTAAATTCTTCTGGGAGAACTCGTCGGACTTCAAATTGGGGTGATTTAGCTAAGATTTCAAATCGCCCTTCAGGTAAATATTTAAAATTTTCCATATGAAGGTAATCTGATAAGTTCGCGAACGCCGGAAGTGATATTTGAAGATAGTATGCACAAACAAATACAAATAGCTGTTTCTCATGCCTACCCCTTGGTGATGTGGAGCCCGAGATTATTTCCAAATATTTCGCAGCTGCAGCCTCGATTTTGCCAGGATCCACCGGCGCCTGTTGTGCTCGTACTCTTGCGTGCCTCGGAATGCGAACTGTCCGCCCGAAAAATACTTTGTTGATAGAAAAAAAATGGTTAATAAGTGGGCAGCACCACACCGAGTCATTTTGCTGACACCTGAATGGGCGCCAAGAGTCATTATTAGTGGTACCTTCCCGCGAGTGCAAAAATCTTTTCCCTATTGGCGCAATCCAGCTTTCCGGCGGTGATTCAAAAAAATCTAGAAATATTAATAATTCGCCACTCTCGATATCAAGCAACGATTTACGTTTGACCAAAAAGCACCAGAGAAGAAGCTTCTCGATTACCGATTTATAATCCTTCAGAGCACCGCGTCGGGTATTAGCTATCAGCTTCAAGTAGTCACATACCAACTGATGGCTTTCTACCGCACCAACTATTCTTGTGGAGCACAAGAAATCAGATATGAGGGAACGTTCCTCAGGATTCTCGCTGGCATGAGCGCACAAAAACGACGTCGCCTGTCCGAATAAAGGGGCAGGGTATAAATACTTCATAACATCAACTCACCATGACGCCGTTGGTCAATCTTAATTTAATGACTAATTTTTAAAGATCAAGCTAGGTTGATCAAATAATCGACCAGTTAATTTTTTGAAATTTACACCTATCGACGCTAAGGCGTGCAAGGGGCTTTTCAGGGTTTTTTCAACAGGTTGGAAGCTCGGGGGCGAAATCGTCCATTCTTCTTTTTGAAACTGATAACGAGCAGACGCAAAAATGACCTTTTGTGAATTAAAACAACAGATTAGCAAAGATTCCACCGTCCATTTAATTGCCGTAATCACCACAGCCGGCAATCCCATTTACGGGCATAACTTTCTGTTTTGAATACCATTTCCTGAGCGCTGAATCACCATGCAGTTAATTCGCAGCGTTCACATTTGTGCAAAACCGACCGGGGATAAGTGGAAATGAACATATCTGACATAGCACCTGATTTAACATAATATACATTATGCGTACCTTCCTATGCGGACTTGGGGGGCTCTGCTGGTCAGATTTCGAGCCAGGCCAAAGCCTCGATCATGAAGTGCCGCTAGGCTCGACAAAACGCTTTTCGATGAAGTCGGCCAACGTCAAGCCACTGCTCTTGAAATCTCCGGTGTATACGACCCGGCCACCATTGATAGCTGCATCATGGATTGGACCTTTCTTTCCTAGCTTTGCACCTTTCTTCTGGTCAACGGTGATCAGAACTGAACTCAGTGAGGCCACAGCCTGAGAAACGTCCGCTTCATTTTTTCTCAGGACCGAGGATTTACTCTTCGAAGCGCCGATCACATAACGCTTAGTATTCTCGCGCTGACGCCAATCTCGCTCGATATCAGATTCAAAGGTGCCTTGGCCAAAGCCGCCATAACGAGCAGGATCATCGGGGCTTTCTCCACAATAAAAACCAAACACGCAGGTGGTCTCAACCTGACGGCGCTCGATGCTATTGCGGATGAACTCCTTCAAGGGCCGCTTATCAACACCTTGCTTGGACTCGTCAGGGATCTGAAGCAGCTCTAATTCAACCTCGCGAGTGATGAACAAAGAAAATCTCTCAGCAGGTAACTCGACGCAAAGGTCGTAGTTATTGTCGAAAAAAAAGTCCCATGCACAACAATCAATCGTTACAGGTATGGTCATCTGATCCTCGTTATTCTTCGTTGCTGAAGCAAATTGTAGCCTTCCTAATAGTGGAAACTAATAACCTGAAGATATAACTACACTAAATAGCAATTTAGTTTAGTTATAAACAAGGAGCTTGCCTAAGTCCTTGCTGACGCGACCTACCGCTTCACCGCCCTTGCCTTTCAGTTCGCTCCTGTCGTTGAGCTTGGGCAATAACACGAGTCGAGCGCAGCGTGCGCTGGCGCACAGAACAAAGCGCTGTTCAAGCGCATCGTCGAGCCTTATTGATGAGCCTTGCGGGATGGTTTTCATGACGATGCTTGACCCAGCACAAGCGGTTCATCCGCCCAATGTCGATCCTGTGTCGCTCCAGAAGTACCGGAAGCCGCTGATCGCCGGCAACTGGAAGATGAATGGCATGGTGGCCCAGCTCAGTGAAGTTGAAGCGGTGGCGACTTCGGTGCAAGCGAAGCAGCCACCGGTCGAGGTTTTGATGTGCCTGCCCGCGACGCTGATTGCGCAAGCGGTGTTGACGGCCGCTGGCCGCATCGCCATTGGCGGTGAGGATTGCAGATGTGGGTGAGGATGAAGCCGGGCTGAAGAAGTTGTTCAAGCAGTTCTCCTTTCCGGGCGGTATTTCCAGTCATGTCGCACCGACGACGCCAGGCTCGATTCATGAGGGGGGTGAACTCGGGTATTCGCTCAGCCACGCCTTCGGTGCCGCATTTGATAACCCTAATCTGATCGTCGCCTGTGTCATCGGCGATGTGGCGATATTTCGGGGGCTTTTACCGGCGACCTCAGCGCAGAGATGCTTAAGGGGGCCGGCGCCAGCGCGGTCATCGTTGGGCATTCGGAACGCCGCCAACATCACGCGGAGACCGATGCAATCGTGGCGAGGAAGGCAAAAGCGGCGCGGCGCGCAGGTCTTCTGGCAATCATCTGCATCGGTGAAACGAGTGAACAGCGGCTGGCAGGGAACGCCATGTCCGTCTGTGGTGATCAGATCGCCGGGAGCGTGCCTGAAGGCATGACGGCGTCCAACGCGGTGATCGCCTACGAGCCTCTCTGGGCGATCGGATCGGGCCACATACCAACGTGCGAACAAATCATTGAAATGCATGCGCACATCCGGGCCTGCCTGACCCAGAGTCTGGGGGCTGAGGGTAAAAACCTGCGCATTCTGTATGGCGGGTCGGTCAAACCCGCCAGTGCCCACTCCATCCTCACGCTGCCGGAAGTCGGTGGTGTCCTCGTCGGCGGCGCCAGCCAGAAGTCTGCGGATTTTCTTGCGATCTGCCAGGCAAGCACGGTCACGTCTGCTCATTCCGCCAATTTCCCAAAGGAACAGTGACCATGAATGATGCGATCACGTTGACGCAAGAGAGTGAAAACGTAGAACTCCCCGGCCTTTCAGCCGCTGATGTCCCAACATTGGGTGCAGAAGAACTGCAGCGGATGAACGCCTACTGGCGCGCCGCCAATTACCTCTCGGTCGGCCAGATGTACCTCTACGACAACCCGCTGCTTCGCGAGCCGCTGACAATGGCGCACGTCAAGCCGCTTGTTGTCAGTCACTGGGGCACGACACCAGGACAAAACTTCATCTACGTCCATTTGAACCGAGTCATCAAGAACCACGATCTGGACATGATCTACGTTGCCGGTCCCGGCCACGGCGGCCCGGCAATCGTGGGCAACGTTTACCTCGAAGGCACCTGGAGCGAGGTCTATCCGGGCGAAGCCGAAACCGGCCCCTTGGCTACGGCGTGGCAGTCCAACAAGTTTCTCGATCCGGTCACCGACGGTGCGGTGCTTCCGATCCTGCATTTGAACGGTTACAAGATCAGTAATCCGACGGTACTTGCGCGCATCGGTCATGACGATCTGGAGCAGTTCCTTCGAGGCTCCGGCTGGGAACCGTACTTTGTCGAAGGCGACGACCCAATGACGATGCACGAGTTGATGGCCCGTGCCACTGACAAAGCCATCGCGCAAATCCAGCAATTGCAAACGCACGCCCGAACGACCGATACGCCCACACTCCCCCTCTGGCCGATGATTGTTCTCAGATCGCCCAAGGGCTGGACCGGGCCGAAAGTTGTCGACGGGCTGCCTGTCGAAGGGACCTTCCGCTCGCACCAGGTGCCGTTGCTGGTCGATGCCAATCACCCTGAGCACGTGGCCGAGCTTGAGCGCTGGATGAAGCGTTACAAGGCCGAAGAACTGTTCGATACCAACGGCCGATTGATCGAAGAACTGGCTGAAATGGCGCCCAAAGGCCTGCGGCGCATGGGTGCAAATCCAAATGCCAACGGCGGTCTGTTGCTACGCGATCTGCACATGCCCGACTTCCGTGTGCACGCGGTGCGTGTCCCCTCCCCCGGCGCCGTCTTCGCCCAGGACACTCTGGTACTCGGTGAGTTCTTCAAGGACATCATCCAGCTGAACCCCGACAACTTTCGTATCTTTGGCCCGGACGAGACCATGTCGAACCTGCTTGGCGCCGTCTTCAAGGTCACCAACCGCCAATGGGATGCGGCGACCGTTTCAAACGACGAGTTTCTTGCACCGGCCGGCCGCGTGCTCGATTCGATGCTCAGCGAGCATCAGTGCGAAGGTTGGCTGGAGGGCTACCTGCTGACCGGTCGGCATGGGCTTTTCAATAGCTACGAAGCCTTTATCCGTATCATCGATTCGATGTTCAGCCAGCATGCCAAATGGCTCAAGGTCACCAAAGAGCTGGCGTGGCGGCGGCCGATCGCCTCGCTGAACTATCTGCTCGCCTCACACGTCTGGCAGCAGGACCATAATGGTTTCACGCACCAGGATCCCGGCTTCCTCGATCATGTGATCAACAAGAAAGCCGACATCGTTCGCGTCTATCTGCCGCCCGATGCGAACTGCCTGTTATCGACATTCGATCACTGCCTGCGCACCCGCAATTACGTCAATGTCGTCGTCGCTGGCAAGCATGCGTTGCCGCAATGGCTGACCATGGATGAGGCAATCGTGCACTGCGCTCAGGGCGTTGGCATCTGGCAGTGGGCGAGCAACGATCAGGACAGCGAACCGGATGTCGTCATGGCTTGCTGCGGCGATACGCCGACACTGGAGATTCTGGCGGCGGTGTCCATCCTGCGCGAGTTTTTGCCCGAACTGAAAATCCGCGTGGTCAACGTCGTTGATCTGATGAAGTTGCAGTCCGCCAGCGAACATCCGCACGGGTTGAGCGATGCGGACTACGACTCACTGTTCACCAAGGACAAGCACATCATCTTTGGCTTCCACGGCTACCCCAGCCTGGTGCACCGGCTTACCTATCGCCGAAACAACCGCAACCTGCACGTGCGCGGCTATAAGGAAGAAGGCACGATTACCACGGCGTTCGATATGCGCGTTCAGAACGACCTGGACCGGTTCCATTTGGTACAGGACGTTGTCGACCGCCTCCCTCATCTCGGCAGCCGGGGGGCTTATCTGAAGCAGATGGCACGGGACAAGCTGGTCGAACACAAACTCTACATTAATGAGCACGGCGAGGATCTGCCGCAGATTCGTAACTGGAAATGGGGGGCGCCCGCATGAACGCTGTGCAACTTGTCGACACGGCGCGCCAGATGCTGGCTAACGGCAAGGGCCTGCTGGCGATGGACGAAAGTTCACCGACTTGCAACGACCGCTTCGCTGCACTCGGCATTACGCCGTCTGAAGCGTCGCGCCGGGCCTGGCGTGAACTGCTCATCACGGCGCCGGGGCTGTGCGAGAGTATCGGCGGCGCCATTCTCTACGACGAGACAATCCACCAGAAGTGTACCGACGGCACGCCGTTCGTGAAGGCGCTGACTGACGCCGGCATCCTGGTCGGGATTAAGGTTGATGCCGGTGCGAAAGCACTGGCGGGGCATCCCGGCGAAAGGATTACCGAAGGGTTGGACGGTTTGCGTGAGCGTTTGCAAGGCTATGCGGCCATCGGTGCGCGCTTTGCTAAATGGCGCGCAGTGATCTCATTGGGCGCCGATCTTCCCAGTGCGGCGTGCATCGTGGCCAACGCCCATGCACTGGCGCGCTACGCGGCCCTTTGCCAAGAGGCCGAGCTTGTCCCCGTGGTCGAACCTGAAGTGTTGATGGCGGGTGATCACTCGCTACGACATTGTGCCGACGTCAGCGCAAAACTGCTGCACGAGGTCTTCGAGCAGCTACAGGCACAGGGCGTGCTGCTCGAAGGCATGGTGTTGAAACCGAACATGCTCCTGCCGGGCCTGAGCTGCCGCCATCAGGACAGTGTCGACGAGGTCGCCGACGCCACCGTGACGACCCTGCTACGTGCCGTGCCAGCCGCCGTGGCGGGCATTGCGTTCCTGTCTGGCGGGCAGAGTCCCGAGTTGGCTTCTGCGCGGCTGAACGCGATGAACCGACGCTTCAAGTCGCGATTGCCTTGGGCGTTGACGTTTTCTTTCGCGCGCGCAATCCAGCAGCCAGCCCTCGAGATCTGGGGCGGCGACCCCGGTAAAGTCGCGCAAGCTCAACGTGCGTTACTGCACCGCGCCGCCTGCAACCGGGCGGCGCGGCAAGGTGATTACTCGGTCGACATGGAAAACCCGGTAAACCTGATCATCGGCGCATAGCCGGCGGACACAGGTGCGAGAGATCAAGCGTGGCGAGATCGCCGATGCACTCAATCGTTAAATCGGCTTGCGGGTGGGCGGCGATGATTCGCGGATCCATCGCGTAATGGCCCTGTCGCACAAAAACGCTGGTCAACCGTTCACCCCATATGGCCTTCATGGCCGCCAGAATCGCCAGCTTGTCGTCGACCATCACGTAATGCCGGGCGGGATAGTGGCGTTCTACGGCCTGTAGCATCTTTTCCTTGTGAACATAGACCAATGCACGGCCCTCCATGGCCTGCCACAGACCTGAGCGCTGTAACTTGCGCGGCTGTAAAACCACATCGCCGTCGGACAGGATTACGGTCAGGCCGTACAGGCCCAAATGCGTGATGACGTCCATTGCGTGGGGATAGAGTCGATCGGCAAACGGGTAGTCGATGAGGAAGGATGACATCAACAACAGTCTTTGTTCATCCGCACTGCCCTGCCCAATCTCCAGCCGAAAGCGCTGCAAGGCACCCAGGTAATCGACATAGCCGAGCTCTTTGCGCAACGCGTTGAAGACCGCCCAGTATCGCTGTGCAAGGACGTCACCCAATTGCGCCTTCAAGTGCCGGTGAAAATCGGCGACAACGCGGTCGCCGTCCAGCAACGTGTTGTCGACGTCCAGCAGGAACACCACGTCAGCCATCATCGGCAGGCTCGTTGGGCTTGACCGACCTGTAGCAGTGCATCTGGGGCAGTGCCGTGAGGATTCAAGGCGCGACGCTCCTTTGTGGTGTTGGCAGACGATCAGGCAGCGTGCGCGAGGTCGTTGCAGCACGTCTGTGTGCTGACGCACAGACGGCTGTTTTTCTTGAGGTCACTGTGGCTTCGGGCAAGCGCCAAAAGGATTGATGATGAATGACCTGACGTTACGCAGAACCATTCTGGACGAGCTGGAGTTTTTGCCGCACATCGATGCTGCGGCTATCGGTGTCACCCTCGAAAACGGTGTTGTCGTGCTCCGCGGGCATGTGCGGACTTACGCTGAAAAAATCGCCGCTGAGCGCGCCGTCCAGAGCGTTAAAGGCGTCGTCGCCGTGGCCGAGGAACTCGAAGTGCGGGTGTCCGGCGCTCACACTATCGATGATGGCGTGATCGCCTCGCGTTGCCTGGATCTGATCCGCTGGGACACGGCGATTTCCAAGGAACCCATTCACATCAAAGTGCAGCACGGGTGGGTAACGATTGAGGGAAACGTGGAGTGGCAATACCAGAAAGACGCCGTGAAAGCGCTCATACAACAATTGCAAGGGATTGTGGGCATCGACAATTGCCTAGCGATAAAGCCTAAAGACAGCATTCAAGACATCAAAACACTTATCGAAGAAGCCTTGGCACGAAGTGCCGAACTGGATGCCGGCAAGATTCACGTCACGGTTCATGGCAATCAAGTAACGCTCGAAGGCACTGTTAACAGATGGCTCGAACGTAAAGCGGTGGAACACACAGCCTGGGCAGTACCCGGTGTCTATCGTGTAGAAAATCACCTGCTCATCAGTTGACCCAGCACCGCGCGCGGTTATCCGGGTGTGCGCGCGCATGTCTCAGATCAGGAGAAATATGACCAGCATAGGGACACGCATCAGGCTGTTGTTACCTCGTTTGGCTGCCTTTTGTCGAACCGGCAAGTTCCCCAGTCTCAAGTTCGCCTATGAGCCGATTCTGCGCGCCGAACTGTTCAATGCTGACCAAATGGCCAGTCACGGCATCGCTCTGGCCAACCAGCATCAGGTCAGTGCCGTGTCTTCCCGCGACGCTCTACTGGGCAGGCTGGACGACAATGAGGTGGTGCTCAACCGCAGTTGCACCGCGCTGACACAGGCGCAGTCTTCCAGTCGGCCTGTCACCCCGGCCGCCGAGTGGTTACTGGACAACTACTTCCTCGTTGAAGATCACATTCGTACCGCCAGAAAGCATCTGCCCAAAGGCTATAGCCGAGAGTTGCCACGCTTGACCAACGGCCCTTCCGCGGGCCTTCCAAGGGTCTACGACATTGCGCTGGAAACGATCTCCCATGGCGACGGCCGATTCGATGAGTTGAGCCTCAGGCGCTTCATCGTTGCGTATCAGACCGTCATGCCACTGGCACTGGGGGAACTGTGGGCGATCCCGATCATGGTGCGCCTTGCATTGATCGAAAACCTGCGCCGAGTGGCGTCACGGGTAATGGCAAATTCGGACGACCGAAACAGGGCGGACGACTGGGCCGAACGTCTGATCGAGGTCTCCGGTCGCGATGTAAAAAATGTCGTACTGACCGTCGCCGACATGGCCCATTCGGGACCCCGTTTGAGCGCAGCGTTCGTCGCCGAGTTCGCCCGCCGCTTGCAGGGCCAGAGTGTGGCCCTCGCCCTGCCCCTCAACTGGATCGAACAAATACTGGGTGAAACGGGCTCCAGCACAGAGCGTCAGGTGCACCTCGACGCGCAGCAACAGTCTGCCGACCAAGTGTCTATCAGCAATAGCATCGCAAGCCTGCGCCTGCTGACGGCCACCAATTGGCGCGAGTTCGTCGAATCGATGAGTCATGTCGAACAGACCCTGAAGAACGACCCCGCCGCCGTTTACCCATTCATGGATTTCGCCACCCGCGACAGTTATCGACACATGATCGAACGGCTCGCCAGGCGTAGCCATCGCTCAGAGATCCAGGTGGCTCAGATCGTCGTGGATCTATCGGGACAGCAGCACGCCGCGGCACTCGACAGTGCGCTGCACAACCACATCGGGTATTACCTGATCGGCGCCGGCATCGGTGCTCTTGAGCAAAGGCTTGTCGCCAAAGTGCCTCTGCATGAGCGTTGGAAACGCCTTCTGCAGTTTTCTCCTTTGGTGTTTTACCTGACACCGGTTGGCGTTCTCACGCTGATTTTTGCCTTGCCATTGCTCGCATCTGCAAGTCGCGACGGACTGCCCGACGTTGCCTTGCTGGCGCTGGCAGTGCCCTGCCTGATCATGACCAGTCGCCTGGCCATCAGCCTGATCAACTGGCTGGTGACCTTCAGCCTGTTGCCCACGATATTGCCGAAGATGGACTACGCCGGCGGTATTCCTGAGGAAGCTCGCACGCTGGTAGCCATTCCTTCACTCATCGCCACGCGTGCCGATGTCGAGGAGTTGGTAGAAGGCCTTGAGGTCAGGTACCTGGCCAATCGTGACGGCAATCTGTTTTTCGCCTTGCTCACTGATTTTCTCGATGCGCCAGAAGAGGTCGAGGTTCACGACGCACAATTGCTGGCACTCGCCGCTCAGGCGATCAACCAGCTCAATCGTAAATATGCTGAAGGCACGGTCGACCGGTTCTTCCTGTTTCATCGATCGCGTTGCTGGAATCCCGGCCAACAGGTGTGGATGGGGCATGAACGCAAGCGCGGCAAACTCAATGACCTCAATGCGTTGCTGCGTGGCACGGGCGAGACGCGTTTCACGACGATTGTCGGCGACATACGCCCCCTTCTGTCCGTGCGTTACGTGCTGACCCTGGATACCGATACATTGCTGCCGCAGGATGTTGCTCGCCAATGTGTGGCCGCCATAATGCACCCACTCAGCCGGCCCTTGTTCGACACTGGCAAGGAAAAAATCGTATCCGGTTACGCGTTGTTGCAGCCGCGTGTCGGCATCAGCCTGGCGAGCACACCACGCACCCTGTATTCCCGGCTGTTTGGTTGTGACGGGGGTGTCGACCCCTACACCCGTGCGGTGTCGGACATCTATCAGGATCTGTTCCAGCAAGGGTCTTTCATTGGCAAGGGCATCTATGACGTGGATGCCTTTACCTGTGCGCTGGAAGGCTGCCTGCCCGATAACCAGATACTCAGCCACGACTTGATCGAAGGCTGCTACGCACGCTCGGGTTTGCTCAGCGATGTGCAGTTGTATGAGCAATACCCCTCGCGTTACAGCGCCGACATTAAACGCAGGCATCGCTGGATCCGTGGTGACTGGCAGTTAGTCCCATGGCTGCTCCCTTGGGCGCAATACACGAGGTGAATGGACGCGCAATCGCTTGGGTGTCATGGCGCGCTGGAAGATTCTCGACAATCTGCGGCGCAGCCTGGAGCCACTGGCGTTGCTGTCAATGCTGGTCTGGGGCTGGTTTGCCAGCAGTGAGCCCTTGGCCTGGACATTGGCGGTGGTCGGTTTGCTCGTCATCCAGCCGTTGCTCAGAACCCTTACCGATGTCCTGCAACCGCCGCTGAACGTGCCTTATCGGGCGTACCTCAGAGCCCTTCTTGATGGGCTGGCACAAGACCTCGCACAAGTCTGCGCCACCATCGCCTGGCTGCCTTTCGAGATGTACTACAGCGCTGGCGCTATTGCGCGGTCGCTGTGGCGGATGTTTTTCAGCCGGCGTTTGCTGTTGCAATGGCAACCGTCCCGCGAGGTGGAGCGCAGTTCGGCGAATCGGCTGTCCGGACTCTACCGCGAGATGTGGTTTGGGCCAGTGCTTGCGCTGATCGCGCTGGCCGGGTTATTGACTGAACCGCTCAGGCTGGCCATTGCCGCCCCACTGCTACTGGCCTGGTTGGTCGGCCCATGGATCGCCTGGCGCCTGAGCGCCAAACCTGAGCACGCGACATTCACCCCTTCGCCCGAGTCGTTGAACTTTTTGCGGGTGCTGGCCCGTCGAACCTGGGCGTTTTTCGATGAGTACGTAGGCCCGCAGGACAACTGGTTACCGCCGGACAATATTCAAGAAGAACCTAAAGCGGCGATTGCCCACCGCACCTCCCCCACCAATATGGGCATGGCGCTGCTCGCCCACCTGGCGGCCCACGACTTCGGTTATTTAAGTACCGATCGCCTGTTGCAACGCTTGGCCGCCTCATTGGACAGCATGAATGCGCTGGAGCGTCACCGGCAGCATTTCTACAACTGGTACGACACGCAGACCTGCCAGCCGCTGAGGCCGCAATACATCTCGACGGTGGACAGCGGCAACCTGGCGGGCTTGTTACTCACTTTGCGGGCGGGCCTGGTGCAACTGCCGGATCAACCACTCTTCGGCCTTTGCGTCATTAAGGGCCTGCAAGACACGTTGAATACACTGGCTGAAACCCAAGGCACGAAAGCGCTGTGTGATCAGCTAAGCCCGGTCCTTGAGCGCGCCGCGCAAACCATCGAACCCCATGCCTTGCTGGATCACTTGCAAACGGCTAGGGCCATCGCCGCCGCCGCGCAGGCAAACGCCGATGACGAAAGCGCCTACTGGCAGCGTGTGTTCACCGCTCAATGCGACGACTGGATCGCCACACTTGTTCGCTATCAACTGCCTGCGCCACTCAGCAACCACGAACCGTTCAGCCAAACGCTAAGGCAACTGGCCCGGCTCAACCGTGACGACTGGTCCGCCGAACACCATGATTGTATTGAGGCGGTACGTAAACACGCCGGCGAGGCCATCATCGTCCTGGACCGGTTGATCGAGCTGAGCGGCGACCTCGCGCAGATGGATTTCTCGTTGCTCTTTGACAGCAACCGCGATTTGTTCTTCATCGGCTACAACGCTGAAGAACGTCGCCTGGACACCGGCTACTACGACCTGCTGGCCTCCGAGGTGCGCCTGACCAATTTCGTGGTGATTGCTCAGAGCCAAATACCCCAACGGGCCTGGTTTACCCTGGGCCGATTGTTAGGCGTCTATGCCGGCGTACCGACCCTGATGTCCTGGTCCGGATCGATGTTCGAATACCTGATGCCGTTGCTGGTCATGCCCAACTATGACGGCAGCCTGCTCGACCAGACTTGTCGTGCCGCCGTCACTCTACAGATCGAACAAGGCAAAGGCCTGGGCATCCCTTGGGGCGTATCGGAGTCGGGCTACTACATGCTCGATACCCACTTCAATTACCAATACCGAGCGTTTGGCGTGCAGGCGCTGGGCCTAAAGCGCGGCTTGAGCGAAGACGTGGTGATAGCGCCCTACGCCAGTGCCCTGGCGCTGATGGTAAATCCCGAGGCGGCCTGCAAAAACCTGCAACGCCTGGCGAGTCAGGGGGCGGCGGGACGTTTCGGACTTTACGAAGCCGTTGACTACACCGAAGCCCGATTGCCGCGAGGCCAGCGGTTCGCCTTAGTGCAATCGTTCATGGCTCACCATCAAGGCATGAGCCTGCTCGCCTTGACGAGCGTACTGCTCAACCAGCCGATGCAACGTCGTTTCGAGTCCGACCCGGCATTGCGATCGGCCCTGCTGTTGTTGCAAGAGCGCGTCCCCAAGACCGCAGAGCCTTATCTGCAAACCGAACAACCGACAGCCGTGGGTGACAAAGGTCTCAACCAGGACAACACACTGCGTTTTTTTGCCCATCCAGGGCATAAGCGCACCGCCGTTCAATTGCTCTCGAACGGCAACTACCATGTGATGCTCAGCAGTGTCGGCGGCGGCTACAGTCGCCGTAGCGACATGGCCGTGACGCGTTGGCGCGAGGACATCACGCAAGATAATGGGGGCACGTTCTGTTATTTGCGGGACATCGCCAGCGGCGAGAATTCGCGCCGTGTTACTGCTTGATCCGCCGTTTGACAAAGGCGAACAAGACCCCGGTTATATCAAGGGCTATGTGCCAGGTGTGCGAGAGAACGGCGGACAATACACCCACGCCGCAATCTGGGCGGCAATGGCATTTGCTCAATTGGGCGATACCGAAAAAGCCTGGGAATTGCTGAACCTGATCAACCCCGCCGACCCGCTCAACAACGCCAGGATCGAGACCTACAAAGTCGAGCCCTACGTGATGGCCGCCGATGTTTACGCCAAAGCCCCCCACGCCGGACGGGGCGGCTGGACGTGGTATACCGGCTCGGCGGGCTGGATGTACCGCTTGGGGGTGGAGTCACTGCTCGGCCTGCAACGCAGTGGCAACACGCTCAGGATCGAGCCGTTGATCCCGCAGGATTGGCCCGGGTTTACGCTGACCTACCGCTTCGGTGCAACCCAGTACCATTTCCAAATCAATCAAGGCACGACAGACACCACCTCAATGACGCTTGACGACCAGCGCGTTGAAGAGGATGCACTGTTACTGATCGATGATGGCATCGAACACCGGGTTCACATCGAGTGCCGCGTTCGCTCGCCTGGCCGGCAGCAGCGCGAGTATGCGAAAGCGAACGATGAGTAGATATATCTGTCGACGTATAGGTGTCTGGACAAATCTATTCATTTCTACGTCGATATTGATTGGAGATTTCGATGGATTTTCGGGATTTGTGTCAAAACTTGTTAGGATAGAGCGGCAAATTTCTCGTTTAAACATAGGAACAGCGGGGCTACAGACCATCGCACGCACAAGCGTGCCACTACCAAGGAGGCTCTCATGGGGAAAAACCCTATGGATGATCTACCAGCTAATTCTCAATCTGCCAGTGAGGATGGCATCCCGGCTCCAAGCGGAGCAGCCAATCTGATCGATACCGACTACGTCATCGGTCAAGACAATATCAAAGGTGAGTTTTCGTTCTCGCTCGATATCCACGGCAAAGTTTTCATCATCTCGGCAGCCACGATCGTGCTCTTCGTCATCTTGACGCTGGCACTGCAAAACGAAGTAGAGCCACTCTTCAGTTCGATCCGTAACTGGTTGACCAGCCATTTGGCCTGGTTCTTCATGAGCGTCGCCAACATCTTTGTAGTGCTGTGTCTGGCGTTGATCGTTTCGCCACTGGGAAAGGTTCGGTTGGGCGGCCGCGACGCCAAGCCTGATCACACGTATCTGGGCTGGTTTTCAATGCTCTTCGCTGCCGGCATGGGCATCGGTCTGATGTTCTACGGCGTTGCCGAACCCATGTCGCACTACGCGGCCTCGATGGGGGGCGTCACGCTCGACGCCAACGGGGTTCGTACTGACTGGGCACCTCTGAGTGGTGCCGCAGGCGATATGAAAGGCTCAGCCGAACTGGCCATGGCCACGACGATCTTCCACTGGGGCCTGCACCCTTGGGCGATTTACGCGATTGTTGCTCTGTCGCTCGCGCTGTTCTCCTATAACAAAGGCTTGCCACTGTCGATCCGTTCGATCTTTTACCCATTGCTGGGTGAACGGGTCTGGGGCTGGCCGGGGCATATCATCGATATCCTCGCGGTATTCGCGACACTGTTCGGGTTGGCGACGTCCCTGGGCATCGGCGCGGAACAGGCCGCAGCGGGGATCGAATATCTCTTTGGCATCAAGTCGACGAATCTCAGCAAAGTACTGCTGATCATCGGCATTACCATGGTCGCGTTGTGGTCGGTGCTTGCCGGCCTGGACAAGGGCGTCAAGGTGCTGTCCCAGATCAACATGGGCCTGGCCTTGCTTCTGCTCGGGTTCATCATTGTCGTGGGCCCTACCCTGGCCATCTTCACGGGTTTTTTCAAAAACCTGGTGAGTTATGCCGAGTATCTGCCCGCCCTTTCCAATCCTTTTGGACGAACCGACACTGAGTTCACCGAAGGCTGGACGGCGTTCTACTGGGCGTGGTGGATCAGTTGGTCGCCTTTTGTCGGGATGTTCATTGCCCGGGTGAGCCGTGGTCGTACCGTACGAGAGTTCCTGATCTCCGTTCTGCTGGTGCCTACTGTGGTTTCGGTACTGTGGATGACGACGTTCGGCGGAACGGCGATTGATCAAGCGACCGTTCAAGGTTTTGTGGGCGTTAAAGATGCCGTCCTCGAACTGAAGCTGTTCGCCATGCTGGGGCATTTGCCGCTCAAGGAAATCACTTCATTCCTGGGCATTGTTCTTGTCATCGTGTTTTTCATTACCTCCTCGGACTCCGGCTCGCTGGTGATCGACACCATTACCGCGGGTGGCAAGGTCGACGCACCTGTTCCGCAGCGTGTTTTCTGGGCTGTGATCGAAGGTGTGATTGCTATCGCGTTGCTGCTCGGCGGTGGTTTGGTGGCGCTACAGGCCATGGCGGTCTCCACCGGTCTGCCTTTCGCTATTGTGCTGATGGTGGGATGTATCTCTCTGGTCAAAGGACTGCTGTCTGAACCCCGATCCTGATGCGTCATTGCTTTCAAATGGATAGGTAAGTTCGATTTACCTGCGAGACTGTGATTTGGTTGTTCGATTACATGTCTCGCAGGGCTTTACTGGAGACCTGCATGCTACAAAACACAATTGACCTCTTTGTAAATTACAGTTTTCTGGGGATCGCTTTAGGGCATTGGCTACTGGCGCTCCTGGCAACAGTCCTCAGCTTCATTCTGGCCAGAACGGCCATTCGATTTGCCCTCAAGAAAATCCGAAAGAGATCCTCGCTACCCGACGCTGACCTCAGTCACATCGCGCTCGAAGTGCTTTCGGTTACCAGCAACACCCTTTTGTTTTTAGCCTCGGTCCTTATCGGCATCGGCTTTCTTGATTTGCCTGAGCGCTGGCTGGGGCGTGTCAGCAGCCTGTGGTTCGTGGTTGCCGCCTTGCAAGCGGGCCTTTGGGCGAACCGTGCGATTGCACTGGCGCTAGCACGCTACTTTCGACGCCATGGCTCTGCCGAGACTTTCCAGGCCAGTGCCTTGGCAACGCTCAGCCTATGGGGTGCGAAAGTATTTCTGTGGGTCGTCGTGGTCATGGCAATGCTGTCAAACGTCGGGGTGAACATCACCGCCTTCGTTGCCAGCCTTGGCGTGGGCGGTATTGCGATTGCGTTAGCGGTGCAGAACATCCTTGGAGACGTATTCGCCTCTCTCTCCATCGCGGTCGACAAGCCTTTTGAAGTGGGCGACTTTATTGTCGTCGGCTCGCTGTCCGGTACGGTCGAACATGTCGGTCTGAAAACCACACGGATCCGCAGCCTCGGTGGCGAGCAGATCGTGATGGCGAATGCGCAAATGATCGGCAGCACCATACAAAACTATAAACGTCTGCAAGAGCGCCGCATTGTGTTTGAGGTTGGCCTGACCTACGACTGCTCTGCCCAACAGGTCAAGGAAGTACCGCAGCGGATCGAGAAAATCATCAAAGCGCAAAAGCTGGCGCGGTTCGACCGCTCGCACTTCCGCAGTTTCGGCGATAGCGCCCTGGAGTTCGAAACGGTGTATATCGTGCTTGATCCCAGCTACAACGTTTACATGGATGTTCAGCAAGACATAAACCTGGGGATGATGGACGCTTTTGCCGAACTGGGTGTGAGTTTTGCGTTCCCTTCGCGCACTGTTTATGTCGCTTCATTACCGGATGCCAAGGCGCCCGAGACGGCCAACATGGCCGCTGAACAGCACCGTTGATGCAGTGATCGAGCAAAAACCGGCCCGCCTCCCTGCTGCGGTCCAACTCTGCTGCACGCAATTTTTGCCGTAGCAAACCCACAACCAACTGGATACAGCCACGCCTGCATGGCTCAGCGCTCTGAGCTACGGGTCATGACGTGCCTGATATGGGTAAATGAATGCTTGAGAATATCAAAGCCGCTTGGCTATCAAACATCCGGGCGGATGTACTGGCGGGTCTCGTCGTTGCGCTAGCGCTCATTCCCGAGGCTATCGCCTTCTCCATCATTGCCGGAGTCGACCCCAAGGTTGGCCTCTATGCTTCTTTCTGTATCTGTACCGTCATCGCCTTTGTCGGCGGTCGCCCGGCGATGATCTCTGCGGCCACCGGCGCCATGGCATTGCTGATGGTCAATCTGGTCAAGGATCACGGTCTGCAATATTTGCTGGTTGCCACGCTCCTCTGCGGCGTCTTGCAGGTCATTGCCGGTTACCTGCGACTAGGCGAGCTGATGCGCTTCGTTTCGCGCTCGGTCGTGACCGGATTCGTCAATGCACTGGCGATCCTCATTTTCATGGCGCAACTACCGGAACTCACCGGCGTCACCTGGCCTGTCTATGCAATGACGGCTGCAGGTTTGGCGATCATTTACCTGTTCCCACTATTACCGGTCGTGGGTAAGGTGCTGCCCTCGCCTTTGGTGTGCATCCTGGTGCTTACCGCGATTTCCGTGTCGATGGGGCTCAATATCCATACTGTCGGCGACATGGGGTCGCTGCCGGACAGCCTGCCGATCTTCATGTGGCCTGAGGTGCCGCTGAATCTGAACACCCTACTCATCGTGCTGCCTTATTCCGCCGCGCTGGCGGTGGTGGGTCTGCTGGAATCGATGATGACCGCCACGATCGTCGATGATCTGACCGATACGTCCAGCGACAAGAGCCGCGAATGCAAAGGTCAGGGCGTTGCCAATATCGTGAGTGGGCTGATTGGCGGTATGGCCGGTTGCGCCATGATTGGCCAGTCGATGATCAACGTGAAGTCCGGCGGCCGCACTCGCCTGTCGACGCTCAGCGCGGGCGTGTTGTTGCTGATCATGATGCTCTTCCTGGGTGACTGGCTGGCGCGCATTCCGATGGCCGCACTGGTGGCGGTGATGATCATGGTGTCGATCAGCACGTTCAGTTGGGGCTCCATTCGCAACCTCAAGCAATACCCGCTGTCCACGAACGTGGTAATGGTTGTGACCGTGATCGTCGTCGTTGCCACCCACAACCTGGCCTTTGGTGTGATCGCCGGGACATTGCTGGCCGCGATGTTCTTCGCCAACAAGATTGCCCACTACCTGGACATCTCCTCAAAACGTGATCCCGAGCATCGTCACCGTACGTACTATGTGACGGGGCAAGTTTTCTTCGGCTCGGCAGATCGCTTTGCCAACGCGTTCGACCTCAATGAACAGCTCGAAACGCTCACCATCGATCTGCGCGAAGCGCATTTGTGGGACATCACCGCCGTCGCGGCCTTGGACAAAGTGGTACTCAAGCTTCGTCGCGAAGGCATTGAAGTCGATGTGATTGGCATGAACCGGGCGACAGCCACGCTCGTGGATCGATTCGGCGTGCACGACAAGCCGGATGGCATTGACACGCTGATAGGCCATTAATCGACAGCTCAAAGATTGAGAGGCGACCTCAGTTCCACAGCGCCTCAATCGGCGTCGACGGTGAATAGTGGTTGGCGATTTGTGCCTGCAACAGTTCGGCGGCCGCCAGGGCATCGGTCAAGGCATGGTGCGCGTGGTAAGCCGGCAGGTGGTAGCGCGCGCGACTGTCGGCCAGCCTTATTGAACGCCTGGGGCGGCGCAGCAGCCGGTCGAGCCAGGTTCGCTTTTGTCGATGCATGCGTGCTTCCAGCTGCATCGTGTCGATCACCGGAAATTGCACGCCCTCCCCCAACAGAAGGCGAAGCGCCTGATCGAGGAAGCCCCGCTCGATGTTTCGGTAATGCACGACCATGACTTTACCGGCCATGGCTTCCAGCAACGCCCCGACGATCTCGGAAAGTCGCGGGGCGTCCACAATATCGGTGTGGGTAATGTGGTGGAACGTCACCGACTGGTCGTTAAGCTCTGACGGCGGTTGTATGACCCAATACAACGCCTGACCGCAATGTATCCGCTGCAGCGTGAACGGGATCAGGCCAATGCTGACGATGCTGTGGGCCTGGGCATCAAGACCGGTCGTTTCAATGTCCATCGCCAGCAGTTGCACCTGCTCTATTGAGGTCTGTGCCGGCACAGCCCCGGCCTGATAGAACGTCTTCAGATGGGGATGGCAAGCGCCCTCTGCCAATACCTGAAACCTTGCAGCCCAGTCTATTTTCTCGAACTGTCGATCGACTTTTACGGTGTTCATTACGATTGACGCCCCTTGAGTGGGTAGCGGAATCGCAAGAAATTCTGCGCGTTGCTCAAGACCTGAAATGCATCTTTGAGGTTATGCCGTTCGCTGGTGGAAAACCGCTCCGGCTCGATGTAGTTGTCGGGCAGGGTTCCTTGCTCCAGCGCATCGGCCTGGTGCCGGATCCGGACCATGGACAGGAACTCCAGAGCGTAACGCAGGTGCATCAATGCGTCCGGTGGCATGAGCTGGGTATTGCTGATGGCATCGAGGCGATCAAAGGAGTTTTGCGCCGTGCTTGCGCAAGCAAGGGCGTGGATGCGAATAAGGTCAGTCAGCGGCGCAGTGCCTCGGCCCTTGAGGTTGATGATGCCCTTCTGCCGGCCGTCTGTTTCCACCACGAACGTGCGGAAGAACCCCAGCGGCGGCGTCCGATTAAGTGCGATCCGGGCCAGGGCATGGAGAAACCCTGGGTTGCGACTGGATTTACTGGCGCACAAATTCTTGAGCTCCTGCACTAACTCAAGTTGACCGTAGACCCCGTCCAGATCGAAAAAAATACAGCTGTTAAGCAAAGTGGCCGGATTGGGCTTTTCGATCCATTGCTCAAAGTACGTGCGCCAAACCCGCAGCGGTTGCCGCCATTGATCGTTGGTGGCCATGATTCCACCCTTGCAATAGCTATAACCGCAGGCGGCCAGGCCATCGCTGACAAATGTGGCCAGGCGCTTGAAGTATTCATCATGCTGAACGGGGTCGAATCGATCATCGAGTACCAGGGCGTTGTCCTGGTCGGTCACCAGCAACTGCTCGTCTCGGGCCATCGACCCCAGCACCATGAAGCAATACGGCACCGGTGGCGGCCCCAGTTGTTTCTCCGCCAACTCGATCAAACGCTGAGTGAAGGCACGACCAACACCTGCAATCGCGCTGCCGATCATGTGCGCTGTAGCGCCGTCACGCACCATGCGGATGTAGGTCGCGCGCAGATCACGCAACAGTGATCGCAGGCCCTCGACTGAAGTTTGATTGGAGATTCGGTTGACCAGGTACAAGCTGCTTTGGGATTCGTACCGGATGATGTCCGACAGGTTGATCAGACCTAAAGTCCTGCCTTTATAGACGACCGGGAGGTGATGGATATTGCGTCGCAACATGACCAGCATGGCTTCGAATACCGAGTCATCGCCCTGGATCGCCGCCGGATCGGTCGACATGATTTCACTGATGCAGGTAGCACTGTCACTTCGTCCTTCAGCGACCACACGGGTACGCAAGTCGCGGTCGGTGACAATGCCGACCATTTCCGCTTGCCGCCCCGCGGGTCCCATGACCACGACACAAGAAACGCTTTGCTCGGTCATCACTTTCGCCGCTTCATGAACTGAAGTGTCGCTGCTCACCCATACCAGTTCACGCGATATCAAGGCGCGGCATTTCAACTGGATGAGTTCACTCGCGCGGCCCTGTGCCTCGACGGCGGTCTGTAGCCTTGAGTGACCTTCAGCCTCGACGAAGTCAGCGAACGCATCATGCTGCGCGCACAAGTCTGCGAACATATCGGCGGGAATAAAGTAGATCAGGCTGTCTTCGAGAGCCCTGGCGGGAAAACGAACTTTGTTGCTGCGTAATAAACCCGCCTGCCCGAAGATATCGCCCTCGACGAGGCGGTTATAGAGATCGCCGTTGCGCCGATAAATCTCCACGGCGCCGCTGCGCACGTAGTGCAAATCCTGAATGACGGCGCCGGCCACAAGAATTTCGCTGCCGGCCTTGAAATAACTGACGTCGATACGCCGGGCGATTGCGTCCAGCGACTCCTGAGGCAACTGATCAAAGGGAGGGAAACGATGAAGGTGGTCGCGAATCTCCTGTAACTCGATTTGCATGGAACCTCGGAGATGATCAAGAAAAAGATGACTGAGCCTGGCACCTGCCTATGGGGTCTGGCGCACTGAAGACAGCGCTTACCAGACCATATCCAGTCACGTTGTTCAACCTTTGGCAGTGATCACGTCGCGTCCCACCTTCGTGAGCCATGACATCGACGGTCAATATCTCCAGAACACCGGCGTTATGAGCACCAGCACCGTCAGGATTTCCAGCCGTCCGAGGAGCATTCCGATGGTCAATAGCCATTTGGCAGCGTCAGGCAAAGATTCGAAATTACCCGCCGGCCCAATGATCGTGCCAAGCCCAGGCCCGACGTTACACACTGCCGTCGCTGCGCCGCTCAGGGCTGTTGTCCAGTCAAGCCCGATAAGGGCCAGGCCCAAAGCGATGGCGGCAATGGTAATGGTGAAAAAAAACGAGAAGGTCAAAAGCGAACGCAAGATCTCCTCATCGATGGGGTGACCGTTGTACTTCTTTTGAATCACGGCACGAGGGTGAATCAGTTGTTTCAAGCTGCTGACCAGCAACGTGGCAGCCACTTGAAAACGGAAAATCTTCAGCCCGCCCGCCGTGGAGCCTGAACATCCGCCGACGAAGGTCAGGTAGAAAAAGAGCAGAACGGCGAAGCTGCCCCATAGGGTGTAATCACCCAATGCAACACCCGTGGTGGTGACGACCGAGGTCACATTGACAGCCACGATACGCAGGGCATTCCACCATCCGTAGTCGCTGTTAAAGCACAGCCAGGTCCCCACCGCCAGCCAGGTGACGATCAAGAATCCGATAAAACCGCGTACCTGATGATCCTTGAGCAGCGCACGTCGATGACCACGCAAGGTCGCGACATACAAGGTAAAGGGCAGACTGCCCAGAATCATGATCACCACCGCCACCCAGTGAATCGCGGGCTGCGTCCAATGCCCAAGTGAGGCGTCCGAGGTTGAGAATCCCCCGGTGGAGATCATCGACATGGCGTGGTTGATCGCTTCAAACGGCGTCATCCCGGCGATCCAGAGCGCAAGTGCGCCGGCCCCGGTAAGCCCCAGGTAAAGGAAGAGGATGTACTTGGCAGCCACATGAGAGCGCGGAGTGACCTTCTCCGACCAGTCCGAGGATTCAGTCTGGAAAAGACGCATGCCCCCCACTCGCAGCAGCGGAAGGATCGCCACGGCCATACCGATAAAGCCGATGCCGCCCAGCCACTGCAGCATCGAACGCCAGATCAACAAACCCGGCGAGGCCGTATCCAAGCCACTCAGAACGGTTGAGCCGGTGGTTGTGATACCGGACATGGTTTCAAAAAAAGCGTCGGTGTAACTGATGTGGCTGATAAAGACCATTGGCAACGCGGCGAAGGTACACACCACCACCCAACTGCCGGTCGTGAGCAAGTACATATCCCGGGGACGAAGTTGTGCCGTCTCCGGGCGCCCGCGCACGATCAGCAAAAGACCGCAGATGAAGGTAATCAGACTGGACCAGAGAAAGGCTGACAGATCGTCGCTGCGGTCATAGAGCACTAACGTCAGCATGGGGATGGCCATACTGACAGCCAGCGTGATAAGAAAAATACCCAAAATGAAGCCAATAAGCCGTATTGCCGCTATGGACATAGAACTAACCTGAAATATGAGTGCCGCGCGGTATCGGAGGCTCAGCCTCCGGGACCCGCCATTCTAAGTGCGATCAGCAGGATCACAATGCGTTGGCGTGATTCTCGCCGATTAAGGGGGGCGTCCACCTCAAAACTTTATTATCTCCCCGGTTTTATCCCAATATTGTGTGCTCAGGGCGACTGTTGGATGAACCATCCGTACCCATGGGAACTCAATCATGGGGCGTGATCTTGCGGTCTTTACTGACCGGAACCTGAAGATTGATCACACCACTATTCAAAGGTATGAAAAATGATCGCTCGCTGGCGCTGGCTGTTACAACAACTGACCAAACGGCTGTGGTTCAGAGCTAGCCTGTTTTCCTTACTGGGCGTGGCAACGGCGTTGCTCGCCGTTGTCTTCAAGGACTACATTCCCGCCTCACTGCCTGCACGTATTGGCGCCGACGCCGTCGACAAGATACTGGGCATCATCGCCTCAAGCATGCTGGCAGTGACCACCTTTTCTCTAAGCACGATGGTCACCGCATACGGTGCGGCCAGCAGCGGCGTCACGCCCCGCGCCACCACGCTGGTGATGGAAGACACCACAACACAAAATGCCCTCGCAACCTTCATCGGCTCATTTCTGTTCAGCCTCGTGGGGATCATCGCCTTGAGTACAGGGGCTTACGGCAGGCAAGGAAGGGTCTTGCTGTTTGCAGTGACGATTGCCGTCGTGATTCTGATTGTCTACACCCTGCTGCGCTGGATCGATCATCTTTCCAAGCTTGGACGGGTGGGCGAAACCATCGATCGTGTCGAACAGGCGACTATCGACGCAATAGACAATCGCGTGCAATGGCCTCACTTGGGCGGTGCGCCCTACCCTGACGTCACGAGCATTCCCTCCAGCGCCTATGCGCTGCAAAGTCAGCAAACCGGGTATGTGCAGCACATCGATGTGAACGCGTTGGGCGCCGTCGCCAAGGCTTGCGAGATACAGCTTTTTCTGGAGGTGCTTCCGGGGAGTTTTGTTCACCTTGGCATGCCGCTCGCCCGGATCGTGAGTTTGAACACTGAGCGCGTCGATGAGCAGCATGCCTGCAACGAGAAGATCCTCGCGGCCCTTACCATAGGCGTGCGGCGCACCTTTGAACACGACCCCCGGTTTGGGCTGTCGGTGCTGTCAGAGATCGCCTCACGGGCCCTGTCGCCAGCGGTCAACGATCCCGGCACGGCGATTGACGTGATTGGCCGCGGACTCAGAAGCTTTACTTGCTGGGGCACACCACAAGACCCCGTGGCCAAGGTCCATTCAGATTGCGAGCAGGTTTACCTGCGCGGTCTGGTGGTCGACGATCTGTTCGATGACTTTTTCGCGCCGATTGCCCGGGATGGGGCGGCCCTGCTTGAGGTCGATCTTCGGATGATGAAGACCCTTGTCAGCCTCGCGCAGATCAACCCGGTGTTGTTCAAAAGCGCCTGTACCCGGCACGCGATCCTATTACTCCAGCGGGCAGACCATGCACTCACGCTCAAGGAGGACAAAGAACGGCTGCGAGCATCGGCCGGGGAGCTATTGCACGAGAACGTTCCTGACTACTGATTGGCTTTGTCGACCGGCGGTTTCACCGTTGATGATTGCAGAAAGCCCCGTGCCAACTGCTGATACAACTCGGGGCCCATCCTTGTACTGACCGCTTTGGCAATCAGCGCGACCGCCATGAGACTGATCACCATCCCATGGCTGTCAATCATCTCCATAACGATGATGGCGGACGTGATGGGTGATTGCGTGACCGCCGCCAGGAAACCGACCATGCACAGCGCAATGATCGGCTGCGCAGCCAAGTGGAAGAATTCGGCAGCATTGGCCCCCACCGCTGCCCCTACCGCCAGGGATGGGGCAAAGATACCGCCCGGGATACCGGAAAAATATGTCACCACGGTCGCAAGAAAACGCGTGATCGGCGCGTGCCAGGGCAGGCCGACATCCGACGCAATGATCTGCGACGTCACCCCGTAACCACTGCCAAATGACATCCCGCCGCTGAGCCAGCCCAGTATTGCCACGATCAATCCACACGCACCGGCGAACCAGACCGGATGCATGCGGCGCCACTCCCAGACCACAAATCGATGATGCCGTTGCGGCCACAGGAGCATCCGGCTAAACAGCCCACCCAGTAGACCGCAGCCGATTCCGCTTGCCAGCACCGGCACCACAATACCCAGATTGATGCCCTGAACGTCGAAATGGCCGAAGTAGTTGTAATTGCCCTGCAAGGCGATAGCGACCATCCCTGACAGGATGATCGTGCTGAGCAATACCCCGCTGGTACGGGTTTCCAGCTTGCGCCCCAACTCCTCGACCGCAAAGGCGACACCGGCCAGAGGCGTATTGAACGCCGCCGCGATGCCTGCAGCGCCACCGGCCAGGATGAGATCCTCGGGACGGATGATTCGTGCATTGGGCAGGTAACGGTGAAAGAAGTGCATGATCGAGGCGGCAACCTGAACCGAAGGCCCCTCGCGCCCGGCAGAAAAACCACCGGTCAGTGCCAGGGTGCCGAGGCCTATCTTGGCGAACGCAATACGCAGCGATATCAGCTTGCCAAGGGGTTTGCCTTGATGAGCAAGACGTGTGGCCGCGATGACCTGGGGAATGCCGCTGCCTTGAGCGCCTTCAAAGAACCGCGTGGTCATCCATACCACGAGCATGCCGACCAGAGGCGTGTAAATGAACGGCAGCCAAGGGCGTTCGGCGGTCTGTTGGGCAAATTGCGTCAATGCCAGGTCGGCCAGTCGAGCGAACATCACCACCAGCAGGCCCGCGAGGGTGGCGGCGGCCCAGAGCGTCACTCGAGTGCGCCAACGGATCGAGGTAAAACGACGTCGTATCAGCAATAGCGGTTTGATCACCCGAGCGGATTCCCGTGGAAGTTCAAGAATGTGAAGCACCAAGATTAACCGGTTAGGGGGTGACCTCCAACCGCGGCGGCCCTGATCCATCAAAAAACCGCCAAACACGGCTAAGTCACGCCTCTCGCTCGCCAGGCGATTGCGATATTGACGATCAGTTGCCACTTCTGCGGCGCGATCAACTACAGTTGAGACACTCTGCATAAAGCCATAAAAAGACGGAGAGTTTCCCATGCCAGTAAAAAACCGCCTCACCCTCCTGGTCGCCGCTGCAACCTTGGCAATAACGACCGCGACGCATGCTGCGCCGGTGTTCATCAACATACTGACGGGGGGAACCAGCGGGGTGTATTACCCGATAGGTGTCGGTCTGTCGCAGATCTACAGTGACGGCATTCCAGATGTAAAGACGTCGGTGCAGGCCACCAAGGCGTCAGTGGAGAACCTGAACTTGCTGCAGGCCGGTCGAGGCGAGTTGGCCTTGGCACTGGGTGACTCCGTGGCCGATGCAAAAAACGGCGTTGAAGATGCAGGCTTCAAAGCGCCGCTGAGCAAATTGCGCGCAATTGCCGGGGCATACCCCAACTACATTCAAATCGTGGCCAGCAAAGAGTCCGGAATCAAGACGCTTGCAGACCTCAAAGGCAAGTCCATCTCGGTCGGGGCGCCGAAGTCGGGCACCGAACTCAACGCCCGGGCGATCTTCAAGGCGGCGGGTCTGACCTACGAAGACATGGGCAAGGTGCAATACCTGCCCTTTGCCGAATCGGTCGAACTGATCAAGAACCGGCAACTGGATGCCACGTTGCAGTCCTCCGGTTTGGGCATGGCGGCCATTCGCGACCTGTCCTCGGTAATGCCATTGAACTATGTTGCGATCCCTACTGACGTCGTCGCCAAAATCGGCAATCCGGCGTATCAGAGTGCAATGATCCCGGCCAATACCTATGACGGGCAGCCTGAGGCGGTGCCCACTGTTGCGATCACCAATATCCTCGTCACCCGCGCGGATGTACCCGACGAACTGGCCTATCAGATGACAAAGCTGCTGTTCGAAAACCTCACCCGTCTGGGGAACTCTCATTCGGCGGCCAAAGACATCACGCTTGAAAGCGCCGCCAAGAACCTGCCCATTGCCCTGCATCCAGGCGCCGAGCGCTACTACAAGGAAAAAGGCGCGTTGTAACGGCTTAGAGGCGCAGCGTCCGCCCATTGTCGCTGCGCCCATTGTTCGCCCTTGTTCAATGCAGTCATGAGGCAGGCAACTAATGAGTGATGATCATCACGGCATCTCCACGAATCCGCGAGAGTGGCCGAAAACCCTGTTTTACGTAGCCTTGTTGTTCTCGATCTTTCAGATCGTCACCGCCGCATTTGCACCGATCTCAAGCCAGGTCTTGCGCGCCGTCCACGTAGGTTTCCTGCTGTGGGTGGTTTTTCTGAGCTACCCCGCTTATGGCAAGGACCGTCCATGGCAGCCGCTGGCCTGGATACTCAGCCTGGCCGCCATTGCTACGGCCATCTATCAGTGGGTGTTTGAGGCTGACCTGATTCAGCGCTCCGGGGATCTGACGCTCACTGACACGGTGACGGGCATTGTGTTGATCGTGCTGGTGTTCGAAGCCGCACGGCGAGTGATGGGGATTGCCCTGCCGATCATTTGCGGCCTGTTCCTGGCCTACGGTCTGTTCGGCGAGTATCTACCGGGAGAGTTGGCGCATCGCGGCTACGGCTTCGATCAGATCATCAACCAGCTCTCTTTTGGCACCGAAGGGCTGTACGGCACTCCGACCTATGTTTCGGCAACCTACATCTTTCTGTTCATCCTGTTCGGCGCGTTCCTTGAACAGGCGGGCATGATCAAACTGTTCACCGACTTCGCCATGGGCCTGTTCGGCCACAAGGTGGGCGGCCCGGCCAAAGTTGCGGTCGCGTCGTCGGCGCTGATGGGCACCATCACGGGCTCAGGGATTGCCAACGTCGTGACCACGGGGCAATTCACCATTCCGTTGATGAAACGCTTTGGATACCGGCCCGCGTTTGCTGCCGGCGTTGAAGCGACCTCCAGCATGGGTAGCCAACTGATGCCGCCGGTGATGGGCGCTGTCGCCTTCATCATGGCCGAAACCATCAACGTGCCGTTCGTGGAAATAGCCAAGGCGGCGTTGATTCCTGCCACCCTCTACTTCGGCTCGGTGTTCTGGATGGTTCATCTGGAGGCCAAACGCTCCAATCTCATGGGCCTGCCCAAGGATCAATGTCCCAGCGCACTGGGCGCCGTCAAGGAGAAATGGTACCTGCTGATCCCGCTGCTGGTTCTGGTCTATCTGCTGTTTTCCGGGCGCACGCCGTTGTTCTCCGGCATGGTCGGACTGGCCCTGACCGCCATCGTGATTCTCGGCTCGGCCATCATTCTCAGGGTGCAGAGTTTCGGCCTGCGCTGCGCCTTCTGGATCGCGCTCGGGATTCTGTGTACCGGTTTCTTCCAGTTGGGGATCGGTGTGATCTTTGCGGTCGTTGCGGTGCTGGTGTTGATTTGTGCGTTCATCAAAGGAGGGCACGACACACTGATCATCTGCCTGCACGCGCTGGTCGAAGGCGCGCGCCATGCCGTTCCGGTGGGCATTGCCTGTGCACTGGTGGGCATCATTATCGGTGTGGTGTCACTGACCGGTGTGGCCTCTACGTTTGCAGGCTACATATTGGCCATTGGCCGAGACAACCTGCTGCTGTCGCTGATACTGACAATGATCACCTGCCTGGTGCTGGGCATGGGCATTCCGACCATTCCCAACTACATCATCACCAGCTCGATCGCGGCCCCTGCCCTGCTGGAATTGGGTGTACCGCTGATCGTGTCGCATATGTTCGTGTTCTATTTCGGCATCCTCGCCGACCTGACACCCCCTGTCGCCCTTGCCTGCTTTGCTGCGGCACCGATTGCCAAAGAGTCCGGTTTCAAGATCAGCCTCTGGGCGGTGCGAATCGCGTTGGCCGGATTTGTCATTCCATTCATGGCGGTCTACAACCCGGCGCTCATGCTGCAAGGCGATAATTTGTGGATGACCGCCTACATGGTGATCAAATCGGTATTGGCGGTCGGACTCTGGGGAATGGCCTCCACCGGTTATCTACAACGAAAAATGCCCGCATGGGAGCGCTTATTGTGCGTGGCGGCTGGAGGCTTGCTGGTGGTGGCATTGCCGTTGACCGATGAACTGGGCTTCGCCCTTGGGGCCGCCGTGATCCTTCAGCACATCTGGCGTTCCCGCCAGGCCAGGATAGCCCGCGCATGATCGGTTTGTGTCTGGGCCTCACAGGGGCGGTGTGGGCTCAGCTACCGATTTCGCACTTCACGCTGGCGTGGAATCACACCATCGAAAAGATTCGCTGGGAGGAAGATTACCGCGTCACTGCCCAAGGCCTTGTGCTGGAAGAGGCTCGGGTGCGCGGTAACGGCGCGGGCATGGAAATTCCCGAGGGTGCCCGACTGGACAATGGCAGTTGGCACTACCGCCGCACACTGGCGCCTATGCAGCCACTGAGTCTGGGGCGCACCCCCGAGGCTGGCGACTACCAGTTGTGCTTCAACGGCCAGTGCCAGCCAATGAGCCAATGGGTTGGTATGCCGACTTCCAGCCAGCCGTCCATTGAGATGTGGGCCTGCGAGGCGGGCTGAATGAATTCCCGTTCCGGTTGACAGTCCAGCCAGAGGCTCCGGACCTGTCAGCGTGTCAGCGCCCCCATTCAGGACCTCAACGGGCCACCGCCATCAGTGCTTTTCGCAAGGGCCACTTGAGTGCCCGCATGGCCGGCGATCATTTCTTCGATCTGCTCGAGCGAACCGATGACAGCGCGATGCCCCGTGGCGAGTACAAAGCTTCGCGCCGCCTCGACCTTCGGCCCCATCGAACCCTCAGGGAACGGGTACTGGGCAAGTTCCTGCGGTGTGACGTTGCCGAGCGCGCGCTGCGTGGGCAAACCCCAGTCGAGATAGACCGCCGACACGTCAGTGGCGATGACCAGCAAGTCGGCTTCAAGGTCGCGGGCGAGCAGGCTGGTGCACTGATCCTTGTCGATCACCGCTGACACGCCGTGCAGTTTCTTGTCGCCCTTCTCCCCCGTGGCCGCCACCGGAATGCCGCCACCACCGGCGGCAATGACCAGTGCGCCATGTTCCAGCAGCCAGCGGATCGATTGCAGCCCGAGCACTCGCAAGGGCGCTGGTGATGCAACGACGCGCCGAAACGCATCACCGTCCCTGGCCATCACCCAGCCCTTTTGCGAGGCGATACGCGCAGACTCGGCCTGGTTGTACATCGGTCCTATCGGCTTGCTGGGATGGCTGAACGCAGGATCGTGCGGATCGACCTCTACGCGTGTGATCAGTGTGGTTACCGTGCGCGTTTGCGGCAGCAGGTTGGCCAATTCCTGCTCCAGCAGATAGCCCAGCATGCCGTCGGTCTGCGCGCCCAACACATCCAGCGGATAGGCTTGCACTTTTTCATAGGCCGCCGCCTGAAGCGCCAGCAACCCCACCTGAGGACCATTGCCATGCGTCAGCACCAGATCGTGATGCGCGGCCACGCGCGCCAGTTGTGCGGCTGCACCGCGAATGTTCTCCAACTGATTTTCTGCCGTCGGCGGTTGGTCGCGCCGCAACAGTGCATTTCCGCCCAAGGCGACCACGACTTTCATGATTCGGTTTCCTGTTCACAGTTGTCTGTTCAGTGCTGAGGGCCAGAATCTGCACTCGGCAGCAAGGCGTCGAAGCCAGAAATCACGTCGAACAGCTCTTCGTCGATGCCGGCCTGGCGTAAACGGTGGTAGTTGGCGTTCAGCGCTTGCAGAAGTTCGCCGATGTTGCGATCGGCGCGCTGCATGGCGGCGAGACGACTGGCGTTCTCGCTGGCCAACGACTCGGCGCTGGCTCGAAACAAAGACACGAACAGGTGCTCGCGAATGAACGCGCGCAGCGTCTGCGCATTGGCGCTCAGCACTTCGGGCCGTTGCGCCGTGGGCCAGGGCTGGTGTGCCAAGTCCCGCTGCCAATGTCCGTCCAGAGGCAGCAATCGCTGGCTCACGGGCGTGTAGCCAGCGCCATTGGGTCGGTTATAGAAAAGAATCAGCGTGGTGTTGTGCGGTTCAACTTCGCTGCCGGCCATGGGGATTCTTTGCAGAATCTGGCCGACCAGTCGCGTGATTTGCTCGACCGATCCCGGAACGACAAAGGTGCCTTCGAGTTCTCGGCCCGCATCAAGCAATCGCTCATGCACGCGTTCGCCCACGGCCCAGAGCTTTGTCGCCGGGGATGCCGACTGGCCCAAGGCATAGTCGACCACCGCCTCGTTGAACCGCCCCACCAATCCCTGATCCGACCCGAATACCAACGCGTGCACCACGATGTCTTCGGCGCGCGCTGCCGATAACCGTGGAGGCGGCCCACTGGAATCGACCGAGCGCAAACACACCCCCAATCCCAGTTCGACCGTGCGCGCGTAATCGGCCAAGGCCGCCACTGAGCGCTCGTACTGCCCGATCGCCGAGGCTGCCGACGCTTTCATGACACGGACCACGGACTTCAGGTCCCCTGCGCTGCTGATCTGGCGGCGCAGTGCGGTGATGGTGGCAGCCATCAGGCTTGGCCGGTGTCGGTCACGGCACCGGCCTTGGGTGCAACCGTGTTTGGCTGCGCTGGCGCCAGGAACGCGGCAATGGCTTGGCGCGCCACCTCGGTGACCTGCTCGCGATCGGCGTCGGTCAGTTTACCGGCGGCTGTCAGTCGTTGGCTCACGTCTTCGGGCAGCCCATCAGCGGCTTTCTCCACGGCTTGCTGCGCGGCAAGCATGCTGTCGAGCGGCACCGGGTCGAACAGCGCGGCATTTAACGCCAGCAAAATGGCAATCTGTGCAGGCACCGTCACCGGCGAGAACTCGGCCTGAGCCAGGCAGGCGCGGATACGCTTGCCATGGACGATGGACTGTCGCGTGTCTTCGTCCAGTCGGGCGCCGAAGCGCGCAAAGGTTTCCAGTTCTTCGAACTGCGCGTAGGCAAGCTTGAGGTCGCCCGCCACCGCACGATACGCCGCGCGCTGCGCCTTGCCGCCCACCCGCGAGACAGACTGCCCGACATCGATGGCCGGCAGCACGCCCAGTTCGAACAGCGATGGCGACAGCACAATCTGCCCGTCGGTGATGGATATCAGATTGGTCGGGATATAAGCCGAAATATTCTGTGCTTCGGTTTCAATGATGGGCAGTGCGGTCATCGAACCGCCTCCGCGCTCCTCATTGAGGTGCGTGGCGCGTTCCAGCATGCGCGAATGGATGTAGAAAATATCCCCCGGAAACGCCTCGCGGCCCGGAGGACGACGCAGCAGCAGCGACAGTTCGCGATAGGCGCGGGCGTGGTGGGTGAGGTCATCGTAGACAATCAGCACGTCACGACCAGACTCCATGAAGTACTCGGCGATGCTGGTGGCCGCGTAAGGCGCAATGTAGGCCAGCCCCGGCGCCTCGTTACCTTCGGCCACCACGACAACGGTGTAGGCCAGCGCCCCTTTCTCACGCAGGTTGGCCACCGCTTTGGCCACTGCCGACGCGCGCTGGCCGATGGCGCAGTAAACGCACAAAACGTTTTTGTCACGCTGGTTGAAAATGGTGTCGATGGCGATCGCGGTCTTGCCGGTCTGGCGGTCGCCCAAAATCAGTTCGCGCTGGCCACGCCCGATGGGGATCAGCGCATCAATGACCTTCAATCCGCTTTGCAGCGGCTCGGTCACGGGCGCGCGGTCCATGATCGGCGCCGCCGGCCGCTCGATTGGCAGGCGTTCTTCAGTCGCCAACGGCGCACCACCATCCAGCGGCCGGCCCAAGGGATCAATCACTCGGCCCAACAACGCCTCGCCCACCGCCACGTCCATCACGCGGCCGGTGCGGTGGACTTCCTGACCCGCCCGCAGATGAGCGTAGTCACCCAGCAGCACCACATCGACACCCTCCTCGTCCAGGTTGAAGGCGATGCCCGACAAGCCACCGGGAAACCACACCAGCTCCTCAAAGCCCAGGTGCAGCAAGCCTTGGACGCGGGCAATGCCGGTTGAAACGCTGACCACCGTGCCCACTTCGTGCAATACCAATTGCGCAGTGAACGCCTGGAGCCCTTGGCTGATGCTGGCGAACGCGTCTTCAAGGACGCTTTGCAGCGTCACGTCCAGCGACGCGGGCAAGGTCACGCGTGCTCCGTTGTCGGCTGTGGTTTTTTCAGGGTTACTGCCAAGGCGTCAAGGTACTCGGCAATGCTCCAGGCCAGTTTCACGCCCTTCACACTCAGTTCAATACCAGTGACCAGGTCAGGGTCCGACTCGAACGTCAGCGTGATCGGCTGGCCGAGCAACGCGTCGAGCGCGGCCTGAATCGAGGCACGTTGTGCGTCCGGCAATTCAAAGGCGCTGCGCACCCGCGCCGATTCGCCTTGGCTCGTCGCCTTGAGTGCAGCGATCAATGCGTCCAGCGTGGTGCCCTCCAGAGCCTGCAAGCGCTGAATGAACACCTCGCAAGCACGCTGTTCCAGGCTGACGGATGCGAGGTCGCCCAGCACCCGGCGTGAGATGTCGTAAACCTGCCGTTGTGTGCGGCGCACGATCTCGGCGTGCAGGTGCTGCCTCTCAGTCGCCAGAGCCTTTGCTCGCGCCACACTGGCAGCCTCGGCGGCTTGGCGTGCCTCGGCCAACAAGCGCAGACGCTGCGCGTTGGCCTCCTCGGTGGCTTTGCTCAGCAAAGCGTCTCGCTGTTCGTCGAAAGCCTGATTCTTGTGCTCAAACTCATCTTGCTGCTGATGGGCCTTTGCTTTGGTGTCGGCGGCGTCCTTGAGTTCGGCGGCAATCTTCGCCTCCCGCGACGCGATGGCGTCCAGCACCGGTTGGTACAGAAAACGCTTCATCAGCCACACCAGAATGAGGAAGTTCAGCACCTGCGCGCCGACGGTGAACCAGTCGATAAGCACGGTCTATTTTCCTGCCGCTTGGGCCGCCGCCGTGACGGCGGCATTCCAGAACGGATTAGCGAAGATCAGGATCATCGACACAACAAAGCAGTAGATGGCCGTCGACTCGATCATCGCCAGCCCAACGAACAGCGTCCGGGTGATGGTGGCCGACGCGTCGGGCTGTTGGGCCAACGAGCTGAGCGCCGTAGCAACCGCCCTGCCCTCCGCCAGTGCGGGCGCCATTGTGCCGAAGCCGGTCGTCAGGCCTGCCATGACGATGGAGGCGACGGCGATCAAGGTGAGAGAGTCCATAAGCGTGCCTCTGTGTGAGTTGACAGGAAATCGAGCCGCGGCTCAGGTGTCCGGCGTCGATGAAGGGGGGTTGACCGCTGGGCTGCGGCGGGTGGCGGCGGCGATGTAAACCGCCGCCAAAATGGTGAAGATGTAGGCTTGCACCATGCCGGTGAGCAGGCCCAGAACCGTCATCACGATCGGGAAGACAAACGGCGTGATGGATAACAGGATGGCGATGATCATCGCGCCGCTCATCATGTTGCCAAACAGACGCACAGCCAGCGCCAGCGTGCGCGAGGCTTCACTGATGAGGTTGAAGGGCAGCATGATCGGCGTCGGTTGCATGTACGATTTCAGGTAGCCGGCCAGCCCCTGACCCCAAATACCGAACAGCGGAACCGCCACCAGTACGCACAGGGCCAGCGCTACGGTAGTCGACAGCGATGCGGTGGGCGGTTCGTAGCCGGGGATCACGGTGGCTAACGCCGCCGCCGCGATGAACAGGAACAACGTACCGAGAAAACTCAGGTAGCGCTGAGGTTGCTGCAGGCCGACGTCCTTGATCTGCCCGCTGATGGCGGTGACCACAATCTCCAGCAGGTTTTGCCAGCGTGAGCGTTGGTGACCGGTGGCAAGACGTCGCGTAATCAGCGCGGCACCCAGCACCAGCACGATCATCAGTGCCCAAGTGAAGACAATGGTCGCGTTGAGCTTGAACAAACCGTATTGCCAAAAGATCCAGGCATCGGGGGTCAGGCGCATGGTGGCGGTCCGGAGGTTGGCGGCGCCATGGCGACCGCACTCGGTTGAGTGACACGCAAGACAATCACGCGAGCCATGACGAAACCCAACATGCACAGGCCCAGTCGCAGCGGTTGACCGGCACCGACCAGGTAAAAGCCAAATAGCACGGTAGCGGTTCGCAGCAGCAGGCTGGCGAGAAACCAGCGTGCCGGTGTCGGCGATGACGCGCCCCGACGCACCGTCCACCACAGACCGCCGAAAAACACGCCGCCCAGCGCGGCACCCGCCAACAACGCCGCCAGCCAAACCAGCGCCCAAGTACCTTGATCAATCATCACCCTGCTCCTTCTCATCGGGTTCGTCATACATGGCCTGATCTTCCTTGGACACCCAGTGCCAGGCGTTCAGGCAACCGAGGGTGAGCCCCGCCACCAGCAGGGCCAACGTCCAGGAGTGGCCGCCGGGATGGTGCCGATCGATCCACAGTCCAAGGGATGCGCCCAGTAACGTAGGGACCACCACCGACCAGCCAATCAAGCCCATCATGCCCAGGCCGAACCACACCACGGGTGTGCCCCTGCGCCGCGCTTTGAGTTTTCGGGCGGCTTTGGCGCCGACTTGTTCAGCCAGTGTCGGGCCGGCAGGCGTGCGCTTGGGATCCGTTTTCATGACGTGTGATCACGCAACGAAACGAACCGGCGCATGAACCCGGTTTCCAGCCGTGTCATGGTCTGGCGCATGGCTTGCTCTTGCGCATCCAGGGCCAGGAATTGCTGCTCGATGGCGCCGCGCAGGTGGTCCAGATCATCACCACGAAGCGCCCGACGCACCGAAATCACCACATCCGCCCCGGTCTTGACCAACACACCCTCGTCCAGCGCCAGAAACACTTCGCCGTGCGCCTCGCTCTCGAAACTGAGGATGCCCGGCACAAGCGCCGCGACGCAGTCCAGACGCCTGGGCAGCAAGCCGAATGCCCCTTGTGCCGTCTCGGCAACGATGCTCGACACGTTCGCTTCGACGGCAAACACTTCGAAGGGCAACAACACTTTAAGTGTCATCAACAGCATGAGTGGGCTCCTTGGCAGCCTTGCTGGCAGGCGGTTTAACCTTGGCTTTGGCTTCGTCGACCGCCCCGATCATGTACAGCGCGCTCTCGGGGAAATCCTTGAATTCGTCCGCCAGAATGCGCTCACAGCCATCCAGCGCATCCTCCAGGCTGACGAGCTTGCCGCTCATGTTGGTGAACTGCTCGGTGGTGAAGAATGGCTGTGTGAGAAAGCGCTCCAGACGCCGCGCACGGGCCACCACGTTGCGGTCGTCGGGCGACAATTGCTCCAGCCCGAGCATGGCGATGATGTCCTTGAGTTCGGCGTATTGAGCCAGCGTGCGGCGGATGGCCTGCGCCAGTTGGTAGTGGCGCTCGCCGACGATACCCGGCGTCAGCACTTTGGAGCTGGACTGCAGCGGATCGATGGCTGGAAACAGGCCTTCGCTGGCACGTTTGCGCGACAGCACGATCGACGCCGAAAGGTGCGAGAAGGTATGCACCGCCGCCGGGTCGGTGAAGTCGTCGGCGGGCACATACACCGCCTGAATCGAGGTGATCGCACCGCTGTCGGTGTTGGCGATACGTTCTTCCAGTGCCGCCAGTTCGGTGCCCATCGTCGGCTGGTAACCCAGACGGGATGGCATCTGCCCCATCAGACCAGAGACTTCCGAGCCGGCCTGGATGAAGCGAAAAATGTTATCGATGAGCAGCAACACATCGCGTTGTTCGTCGTCGCGAAAGTATTCGGCCATCGTCAGCGCCGCATGCCCCACGCGAAAACGCGCGCCGGGCGGCTCATTCATCTGGGCGAAGATCATCACCATGTTGGGCAGCACGCCGGCGGCCTTCATTTCCCGGTACAACTCTTCGCCCTCACGGGAGCGCTCACCGATACCGCAGAAAATGCTCACGCCCTCCTGATGACCGATCATGTTATGGATCATTTCGGTCAGCAGCACCGTCTTGCCGACGCCGGCCCCACCGAAGAGGCCCGCCTTGCCGCCGCGTTCCAGCGGCGTCAGCACATCAATGGCTTTGATACCTGTCTCGAAGACTTCGGAGCGGGTTGAACGACGCACCAGAGGCGGTGGCGGCTGATGCACCGAACGCCATTGCACAGCATACAGCGCGGGCTGGCGATCGATGGTATTGCCAAAGACGTCGAACATGCGCGACAGAATCTGCTTGCCGACCGGGGCCTGCAACGGCCCGCCGGTGTCATGTACCGGCATCCCTCGCGCCAGGCCCTGCGTGGGCGTCAGCGCGATACCCCGCACATGATGTTCGTCGCGCTGGGCCAAGACCTCGATGGCTATCTTGCCCGCATCGCCTGCGCGCAACAGGGTGTGGATGGGCGGCAGCGCGGCAGCGAAACGAATGTCCACGACGCTGCCACGTATGGCCGCGACCACACCGATGTCAGCCGCATCCTTCCCGGTTCCAGCCTGGCGTTCCTTCATCGTGTCGTCTCCCGTCAAACCTTGCTCCATCATCACTCGCGCGCTCACTGGCCGCTGTGCGGTAGCGAACACAGGAGGCCGTCACAGCATCAGTGGACATGCGCCGTGAGTGCATGACAGACAGGCCTGCGCAAGTGCTCTGGCTGGGCGCAAGGCAGAAGTCGGTCGGTTTCATGCTTAACGACGGCGTAACACTCGCAACTTAATTCCTCGAGTTGGGGGCGGTCGAGCACGGTGATCAGCCCTCGGCAGTACTCGATCACACCAAGCTTCTGCAACTTGCGGGCGGCCTCGGTAATGCCTTCACGCCGCACACCGAGCATGTTGCCAATGAGCTCTTGAGTCATGACGAGTTGGTTACCCGGCAGGCGATCCAGCGACAACAACAGCCAACGGCACAGTCGCTGGTCGATTGAGTGATGACGATTGCAAACCGGCGTCTGCGCCATTTGCGTGATCAACGCCTGGGTGTAACGCAGCATCAGACGCAACATTTCGCCGTGACGATTGAACTCGTCCTTGAGCAGTTGCCCTCTGAGCCGGAACGCGTAGCCGGCGCTCTGCACGACCGCCCGGCTTGAGGTGCTCTCGCCGCCCATGAACAAGGCGACACCAATCAGCCCTTCATTACCCACCACCGAAATATCGGCCGCCGCGCCGTTTTCCATGACGTAGAGCAATGAAATGATGGAGTCGGTCGGGAAATAGACGTAGCGCAAAACGTCTCCGGACTCGTAAAGGACTTTGCCCAGCGGGAATGACACCAGCTCCAGTTGAGGCAGCAGGCGATGCCGAATCTCGACCGGCAGCGCGGCAAGCAAATGATTTTGCTGAGGGTTTGGTAACTCGGACATGTCAGTCGCCTTTTGTTCAGAGCCAGATAAGCCTGCCTGTCTGTCTCTATCAAAATGGATGGGGCCATGGCTGCGCCTGTGAGGGCCGGCAACCACTGCCAGGCATTCGGCAAAAACGCCAAAGCGCCCGCCCTGGCTTTGCATTGCGATGACTTCAATCTAGGCGTCTGAAGGGTTGATGAGTAGCCTCGGAAACTACCTATACGCACCGTATCTCGAGTGCCTGGGCAGCCACCAAGGTGATTGGCAAAAGGTTCGGAAACTACTCAGGGGCAATTGCAGGTCTTGGCGCGCGGGGGCCTGACGTTATTCGCATTACGCTCCAGCGAAATCAGCAAATCAGCAAATCAGCAAATCAGCAAATCAGCCTTCAAACATGATTTTTTGCCTAGACTTGTGGTTGGCCGTATAACGAATGCGCGTCAGAACATTGAACTGTACAAAAACTAAAAGAAGAGGAATTCCCCCAAATGTTCAAATCCCTATGCAAGGCACTCGCCTGCACGCTTGCTTTAGGCAGCATGGGCACGGCCATGGCCGCTGATCCGATCATCATCAAGTTCTCACACGTTGTCGCCGAGCAGACCCCGAAGGGGCAAGGCGCGGTGCTGTTCAAGAAGCTGGTCGAGGAACGTTTGCCCGGCAAGGTCAAAGTTGAGGTCTATCCGAACTCGTCCTTGTTTGGTGACGGTAAGGAAATGGAAGCCCTGCTGTTGGGCGACGTACAGTTGATTGCGCCATCGCTGGCCAAATTCGAGCAGTACACCAAGACCCTCCAGTTGTTCGACCTGCCCTTTCTGTTTGACGACATCACCGCGGTAGACCGTTTTCAAATGAGCCCGCAGGGCCAGGGTCTGCTCAAATCCATGGAGAGCAAGAACATCACGGGCCTGGCCTACTGGCACAACGGGATGAAGCAACTGTCTGCCAACAAGCCGCTGCGTGTTCCTGGCGATGCCCGAGGCCTGAAATTCCGGGTACAGGCCTCGGCCGTACTTGAAGAGCAGTTCAAGGCCTTGCGCGCCAATCCGCGCAAAATGAGCTTTGCCGAGGTGTATCAGGGCTTGCAAACCGGTGTGGTCAACGGTGCGGAAAACCCTTACTCGAACATCTACAGCCAGAAAATGAACGAGGTACAGAAATACATCACCGAGTCCAACCATGGCGTGCTGGATTACATGCTGATCACCAACACCAAGTTCTGGAATGGCTTGCCGCCGGATATTCGCAGTGAACTGGACAAAATCATTGTGGAAGTCACCGCCCAGGTGAACAAAGAGGCCGAGCAACTCAATCAGGACGCCAAGCAAAGCATCGTTGCCGCCAAAACCACCGAAATCATCACCCTGACACCTGAGCAACGCGAGCAATGGCGCGTCGCGATGAAGCCGGTCTGGAAAAAATTCGAAGCCGATATCGGCCCTGAGCTGATCACTGCTGCCGAAGCCGCCAACAAGGCCAAATGACCGGAGGGCAGGTGCTGGCACGCCAGCACCTGCCTGTCATCACGCTACAGGAGATGCCATCCATGAATGCCTTTCGGCGCATATGGGAACACTTCGAGGAGGGTTTCATTGTCTTCCTTTTGGCCGCCATGACCCTGGTGACGTTCGTCTACGTCATCCTCAACAACCTCTATACGCTCTTCTACCGACTTGCCGACAACTGGGAAGGCGCCAGCGAAACACTATTCGCCATGGGCGATCAGGTCATGACAATGGCGCAGGCCATGACCTGGAGTACCTCGCTCACCAAGGCGCTATTTGGCTGGCTGATCTTTTTCGGGTTGTCCTACGGCGTGCGTACCGCCGGGCATATTGGCGTGGACGCTCTGGTAAAACTGGCCAGCAAACCCGTGCAGCGATTGATCGGCATTTTGGCCTGTCTGTGCTGCCTGACCTACGCCGGGCTGCTCAGTGTGGCCAGCTTCGAGTGGATTCATACCTTGATGACAGCAGGAATAGGCGCCGAAGATCTGGGCCATTTCGGCATCATGCAATGGCACATAGGGCTGATTGTTCCCGTGGGTTTTGCGTTGGTATTCATCCGTTTCGCCGAAATTTTCGTGCGCATCCTGTTGCACCGCCAGACCGGGCTGGGCCTGGCCGATGAAGCCGCTGACGTGATGAAACTGACCGAGCACGAGGACGACAAACAATGACCATTGCCTTCCTGTTCGCGACACTCTTTGCACTGATGTTCATCGGTGTACCGATTGCCATATCCCTGGGCCTGGCCGGTTCACTGACCATTGTGTTTTTCAGTCCGGACTCCGTCCGCTCTCTCGCGATCAAGCTGTTTGAAACTTCCGAGCACTACACACTGCTGGCCATTCCGTTTTTCTTGCTGGCAGGCGCCTTCATGACCACCGGTGGCGTTGCACGTCGCCTGATCGACTTTGCCAACGCTTGTGTCGGTCATATCCGTGGCGGCCTGGCGATTGCCGCCGTATTGGCCTGCATGCTGTTCGCAGCCCTTTCCGGCTCCAGCCCGGCAACGGTGGCAGCCGTCGGGTCGATTGCCATTGCCGGCATGGTTCGCTCTGGATATCCGCAGGAATTCGGCGCGGGAATCGTCTGTAACGCCGGGACCTTGGGCATTCTGATACCGCCCTCGATCGTGATGGTGGTCTATGCGGCTGCCACCGAGACCTCCGTCGGCAAGTTGTTCATGGCCGGCGTCATACCCGGTTTGTTGCTGGGTGTATCGCTGATGGTGGCCATCTACATCGTCGCGGTGAAGAAAAACCTGCCCGCCATGCCGCGCGCCACACTGCGTGAGTTTCTCAGCACCGCACGCAAGGCGATCTGGGGCCTGCTGTTGATGCTGATCATCCTGGGAGGCATTTACAGCGGGATGTTCACCCCCACCGAGGCTGCTGCCGTTGCTGCGGTGTATTCGGCATTCATCGCCTTGTTCGTCTACAAGGACCTGACGTTTCGCGAAACGCCCAAAGTCCTGCTGGACTCGGCCAAGCTGAGCATCATGCTGATGTTCATCATTGCCAACGCCATGTTGTTTGCTCACGTATTGACCACCGAGCAACTGCCCCAGCAAATCACGGCCTGGGTCATTGAAGCAGGGCTGACGCCAGTGACCTTCCTGCTGGTGGTGAACGTGGTTTTGTTGATCGCCGGTGCCTTCATGGAACCCTCGGCCATTATCCTGATTCTGGCCCCGATCCTTTTCCCCATTGCCATGAAGCTGGGTATCGACCCGATTCACCTTGGCATCATCATGGTGGTCAACCTGGAGATCGGCCTGATCACACCGCCCGTCGGTCTGAACCTGTTCGTGACTTCCGCCGTGACGGGGATGTCAGTGCCCGCGACCATCAAGGCCGCGATGCCTTGGCTGATGCTTTTGCTGCTGTTCCTGATACTGATCACCTATGTCCCATGGATAACCCTGGCGCTCCCCAACTGGCTGGGCATGAATTAATCCCAGGTTCTCCCAATCCTTGACGAGGGCTCCCGACAGATCTTGCGATATTTGCCACTCGGGAGCTTCAATCAGCCTATCCTCGCGCTGACCGCTTTGGCGGCCAGCGCGACGGCCATCAGATGATCAGGATTGCATCGCGATCAACCTTCACTCCACACGCCCCTGTAAGGAAAGCGTCATGATCGACATGAACCACTTCACGCCGTTGAGCGCCTTGATCGGAGGCTTGCTGATCGGCTCGGGTGCAGTGCTGTTGATACTGTTCAACGGGCGCATCGCAGGCATCAGCGGCATTGTCGGCGGTCTGCTGCGCCCGATAACCGGGGATATCGCCTGGCGTGCGGCGTTTGTTTTGGGCCTGCTAATGGCACCACTGGCTTTTGGTCTGGTCGCCACTTTGCCCGCGATAGAGATCGATGCCGGGTATCCGCTGTTGATTGTCGCGGGCCTGATCGTCGGCATCGGCACGCGTTATGGCGCTGGCTGCACCAGCGGCCACGGTGTGTGTGGGTTATCGCGATTATCGACGCGCTCTGCGGTCGCGACACTGGTATTCATGGGGGCGGGTTTCGTTACCGTTTTCGTCGTTAAGCACCTTCTGGGAGGCCTTTGACCATGCCACTCTTCTACGCGTGGCTTGCCGGGCTGATTTTCGGTTTCGGTTTGCTGATTTCCGGCATGACAAACCCGGCCAAAGTCATTGGTTTCCTCGATCTGGGCGGGCGCTGGGACCCCTCGCTGGCCTTCGTCATGGCCGGCGCCATCGCGGTGGCGGCGGTAGGCTTCAAGTTCGCCAGAGCACGCACCCGATCACTGCTCGGCCTGCCCATGAACCTGCCCACCGCTCGACACATCGACCGGCGTCTGGTCATCGGCAGCCTCTTGTTCGGGGTGGGCTGGGGCCTGGCAGGCATTTGCCCGGGGCCTTCCCTGGTTCTGCTCGGTGCGGGCATCGGCAAAGGCGCCGTTTTCGTCATCGCCATGCTGGTCGGCATGGGGCTGTTTGAATGGCTTGAGCGACAAAAACGTCGCGGGTCGCCGATCCCGTCCTCCGTGAATAAACCCACCTGATTCCTGCGTCTTCAGCGTGCGCCAGCAAACAGACGTTGACGCCGCTAAAAGCACACCCTGTCCTTGGGCAGGTCGAATAATCGGCCTGCAGCCTTTCCATGTGCCGAGGACATCGATCGGTGCGCTACGAAGGACAGTCCTATGTTACGAAGCATGCGAGATCTCAAGGATTACACCATTGCGGCAACCGATGGTGACATCGGGGAAGTCAAAGACTTCTATTTCGACAATGAGGCGTGGGTGATCCGTTATTTTGTCGTTGAGACCGGCGCCTGGCTTGCCAGCCGCAAGGTCCTGATCACGCCCCTTTCCATCCAGGACGCCGACTGGACGCAACGTCGGCTGCACGTAGCGCTCACCAAGGATCAAGTCAAAAACAGCCCAAGTATCGACGTCGACAAACCGGTCTCTCGACAACATGAAATGCAATACCTGGGTTACTACGGGTATCCGTATTACTGGGGAAACGCAGGCATGTGGAATGCCGGGATGTACCCCGGTGGCTACGGGCTGCCGGGTGGTCCCGCTCAAGATGAACATGCCCGCGAACAGAGCGCAAAAGCCGAGCGCGCGCGCCATGAAGATGACGACCCGCACTTACGCAGTTGCAAAGCCATCATCGGGTATCACATCAAAGCCACCGATGGCGAGGTCGGGCATGTCGACAGCGTGCTGATCAACGAACAGACCTGGGCGATTCAATACCTTGTGGTCAACACCAGCAACTGGTGGCTCGGGCACAAAGTGTTGATTGCTCCTGAATGGATTGACGATATCCGTTGGCTGGATAAATCCGTGTCGGTCGACCTCGAATGCGCCTCGATCAAGGCATCGCCGCCTTATGAGTCGTCTGAGCAGTTGAACCGGGAACAGGAATCGAATCTGCATCACCACTACGGACGGACCGGCTATTGGCTGGTTGAAACCGTTATCGAGCACAAGCAGTAAGTGCGCGACAAATCAAAGAGAAAACATCGTTTGCCCGTCAGATATCTGAACGGGCAAGTGACTCTGCGCAGTAGAACCCTAGCCACGCAAGCGCAGTGCATTGGTCACGACCGACAATGAACTCAGACTCATGGCAAACGCGGCAACCATCGGCGGCGACAACCAACCCGTGAACGGAAACAACAAACCGGCAGCCAACGGCACGCCGAGCGCATTGTAGACAAGCGCAAAGCCAAGGTTCTGGATGACGGGTTCCAGCGTCATGCCACACTCAGGGCGGCATGACCCTGCTCAGAGGTTCACCTTCATCATCGATGCCTTGGAGCACTGCACGCTCAAATAACTCAGGCTTCCAGGCACTGGCATCGCCTACCAGTTTGGGCGCTTGAAGCCCCGTCATTCCCGAGCCGCCCTGACCGCCCATTGTGCCCATCCCATTCATCATGCCCTGCCCGCCGTTTGAACCTCCCATACCGGGTGTCATCGCGCCCATGCCAACCGCCCCACCCATTCCACGTTCGCCATGGCATTGGGCGCAGTTGCTTTGGTACAGGGCCGCGCCATCGAGTGGCGCGGCCAGGCAAAAGGTCGAACTCAAGAGCAACACAATCGCAAGATATGAACTTTTCATCGAAAGCTCCCGGTTGTGAGTGGGCCAAGCCCTGCGGTCTGGCCTATTACGGCCCATACCTTTTACGAAGGCACGAGCCATTTTCGTCTTGCGTGAGTGGGCTGCGCGCGCACAGATGAACACCAGGTTGCCGATTTTGCGGTGGCTGGATAGCGCCCGCTTGCCATGACTTTCCACAAAAAACCGGTAGCGCCGATATAGGCCGGAAATATCATCACGCCCGTGATGGAGATCATCATGTTCCAGGCGTTGTTGGAGAAATACATGAGGATCATCACGGCCTGCATCACTACAGTGGAAACCCATAGCGATACCAACGAAGTACTCGCCCCATTTGCCGGCAATCGACCCCAGGATCGCTGCCATGGACGGCGGCGCGATGACCGACAATTGCGCCTGCGTCATCAGCACGTCGGTAGGAATGTCTTCCCAAAATAGTCTGTCGCCGCCGGTATGAAACGCGTGCACGGGGCTATCGGGCCTCGACGGGTAGCTAGACGTCGAGCAGTCGACACAACACCTTTGGCAACAGGTCGGGCAGGTCCTCGGCCAGTAAGCCGGGACCGAATTCGGCGGCCGCCGCACCGTGTAGCCAGACCCCCGCCGCCGCGCTGGCGAAGGCCGGCATTCCTTGCGCAAGCAAACCAAGAATGATCCCGCTCAAGACGTCGCCCGAGCCAGCGGTGGCCAATGTCGGAGGCGCGTTGGCATTGATGATTGCCCTGCCGTCGGGCGCGGCTATCACCGTGTCGCTGCCCTTGAGCACCACAACGGCGCCGCAACGCAGGGCCGCAGCACGGGTGCGTGTGAGCTTGTCGCCGGCGAAGTCGAACACCCGTCGAAACTCCCCCTCATGAGGTGTCAGCACGCAGGGGCCGTGAATCGCGCGATCGAGTACACCGGGTTCGTCCTCAAAAGCGCTGATCGCGTCCGCGTCGATGACGGTCGGGCGTCCACTGGCAAGCATCGCCAGTACGTGCCCAAAGGTTTCCTTGTCCACGCCTGCACCGGGTCCTATCAACCAGGCAGAAAAGCGACTGCCGTTGAGCAGGTGCCCAAAATCTTCCGGAGTCACCCATGGACGCACCATGATGCTGTCCAGCGCTGTCGCATAAATGGCCAACGCCAGTTCCGGCACCGCAATGGTGGTAAGCCCCGCGCCCGCTCTGGCTGCAGCTCTTGCAGCCATTCGAGCCGCACCGGTCATTGGATACCCGCCAAAGATCAGGGCATGCCCACGACTGTGTTTGTCGGTACTCGCCTTGGGGCGGGGCAAACTGGCCAGCCATAACGCCGGGCTGTTCTCAAAGGTGCGGGGGGCGATGGTGTCGATCACCGCGTTGGGAGTGCCAATATCCACAACAATGACTTCGCCGCACAGGTCCCGGCCTGGCAATAGCAAGTGCCCCGCTTTCTTGCACAGAAACGTGACCGTCAGTACCGCCGCGGCTGCCCCCAGCGTTTCACCGGTATCCCCCATGACCCCGCTGGGCATATCGATTGCGATGAGGGGCACACCGCCCTTGCTGGCGGCAGCAAGCGTCGCCAATGCCTGGCCTTCAAGGGGGCGGCTGAGGCCGGCACCGAAAAGCGCATCGACAATCAGTTCAGCCCCCTCAAGCACCGCGGGGCTCATGTCTTCAACGTCCCCTTCCCAGCGCTGGGCGTGTTGCCGGGCTTCGTCCTTCAGGCTGAATCGACTGCCCAGCATCGCCACCCGCACCGGCCAGCCGGCTTGCGCCAACACATGCGCCGTGACGAAACCGTCACCACCGTTGTTGCCCGGCCCGCACAGCACCAGCACCGCCCGTGGTGCCCAGCGCCGCTCGATTTGGTGCGCTACGGCTGCACCAGCGTTGGCCATCAGCTCGAAAGACGACACGCCGGCAACGACCGACAAGCGATCGGCCTCTGCCATCTGCCGAATCGTCAAGACCGAAGTCTGACGACTTTTCAGCGCTGCCTCGCCAATCAAGATGTTCATGCTTTGGCACTCTTCAACCGGCACTGAAATCGATGACCACGCGCGATGGAACATCACCGTGTTCCAGCCGCTCGAAAATCTGGTTGATCGCCGATAACGGCTGCAACTCGATGTCGGCCTTGACCTTGCCCTGAGCGGCGAAGGCCAGTGCTTCGGCCATGTCCTGGCGGTTGCCGACAAAAGAACCGCGAACGGTGATGCAATTGGCAACCACATCAAACAGCGGCACCGGAAACTCGCCCGGCGGCAATCCCACGAGTACGCAAACCCCATGTTTACGGGTCATTGCCACACCCTGTTTGAACGCACTGAGCGAGGGGGCCGTGATGAGTACGCCATGGGCGCCACCGTCGGTAGCCTCTTTGACCGCCGCCGCCGGATCCCCATTTTTGGCGTTGACCACGGCATCGGCACCAAGCCGGGTGGCATGGGCCAGTTTGCGCTCATCAATATCCACGGCGCAGACTTGCAGCCCCATCGCTTTGGCGTACTGAACCGCCAGGTGACCGAGGCCACCGACACCGGAAATCGCAATCCACTGTCCAGGTCGGGCTCCGGTCTCCTTGATGCCTTTGTAAGTCGTGACGCCGGCACAGATGATCGGCGCAGCCTCCCGCGGATCAAGACCATGGGGGATGTGCGCCACGTAGTTCGGGTCGGCGAGGATGTATTGGGCAAAGCCGCCGTTCTTCGTATAGCCACCGAACTGTGCTTGGGCGCAGACCGTTTCCCAGGCCGAGAGGCAGTACTCGCAATGCCCACAGGCCGAGTAAAGCCATGGCACACCCACCCGTTCCCCGATTTTTACGTTGCTGACCCCTGCCCCGATCTGCGTTACCACGCCAATCCCCTCATGCCCGGGAATAAAGGGCAGCGTCGGCTTCAATGGCCAGTCACCACGCGCGGCGTGAAGATCGGTATGGCAGACACCACAGGCTTCGGTCTTGACCAGGATCTGCCCAGGGCCCACTGAAGGGACGTCAAACTCTCTGATGACCAGCGGTTGGCCGAACTGCTCGACCACCGCGGCCTGCATTTTCATCGTCATGAAATGTTCCTCTTGAGGTGCCCCGTAAGCCCCCAGAACGATCCGCACAAGGCACCCATGCCACCCCAGGCCATCACCTTGTCACCGAGTTGGTAGAAGCCAATCGGATGCTCTTCAGTCTGGTAGCCCTTGCCCACGAGGGAGAGTTTCTTAACGTCAAAATCTGCCTGATTCAGAGTACGGATTGCTTCTTCAGCGTCGGCGTGGGTCTTGAAAATGTAGAAATTATTACGGCTGATGCTCATGGTCGCAGGCCTGATCGTTGAAACATGTCTGAAAACGCTGCAAGACACGTGTGCTCATCCGTCGCGCACCGCCTGAACGTCAGAAGGAGACGAGGATGCTGACGTGTCGAGCCAACGTCACAAACCTCAACTTAGGCGCCTGACCCGCTAATGAGTAGCCTCGGAAACTACCTACACTCCGTGCTGAAACCATCGCGCAAAAGGCCAAACACAATGATCAGGTTCACACGCCGTCATGCCGAAACCCATAACAGCGACCGTATCGGCTGGCTCAGAGCGGCCGTGCTGGGGGCAAATGACGGGATCGTCTCAACCGCCAGCCTGTTGATAGGCGTCGCCGCCGCCGGCGCCACGCACAACACGCTGATGGTGACCGGCATGGCCGGCCTTGTAGCGGGCGCCATGTCGATGGCCGCAGGCGAGTATGTTTCGGTGCATTCTCAGGCCGACACCGAGCACGCGGATCTGGCAAAAGAGCAAAAAGAGATTGATACCAAACCTGCGGCAGAACACCGGGAGCTGGCGCAGATCTACATCCATCGAGGGGTTGAACCCGAGTTGGCCAGCCAGGTCGCCAGTCAGCTAATGGCTCACGACGCATTGGGCGCACATGCCCGCGACGAGTTGGGTATTTCAGAGACGCTCAGTGCCAAACCCCTTTCTGCCGCTTTCGCGTCGGCGACGAGCTTTGTCGTCGGCGCCGTTTTGCCAGTGGCGGTCACGCTGATCGTGCCGCTTCAGAACGTGATTCTCTGGATATCGATCATGTCGCTGCTTTTCCTGGCCTCCCTGGGCGCAGTCGCCGCGCAGGCCGGAGGCGCCTCTTTGCTCAAAGGCGCCTGGCGTGTGACCTTCTGGGGGGCGTTGGCGATGGTCAGCACCGCTGTGGTTGGGCATTTGTTCGGTGCGGTTGTCTAGGGCCGGTCAGTCTTTGTCAACGCCCCATCGGCGGCGCTCAGCCGGGCTGCGTCAGTGGGCTCGGAAACTACTCAGCGTTAAGCGAAAGTCTTTGCGCAGAGCTTCAAGCGACGACCGCCGGTCGGAGAGAAATGTCTGACGCCGTCCTGCGCCCAATCATTGCGTCCGTTCACGTCGTTGAACCGCCCCTCGCGCGCCAGCGAGCATTGCCTGGTGATTAAAGGGGTGTAGGATCCAAGGACGTGTTCACCCGGAATGCACTCACGCGGAAAGTCACAATGGCAGTTCGTCCGCCACTCGACACTGGAACCGCCACGCCCAGGATGATGACTCCATCTCCTTTGGCTGATGCTGCAACGTTGGGCTCCAAAGCGCGAATGGCCCCCAATGAAACAACAGACGCCCTCGATCAGTTACGTTTGCTCAATGGCCAGTTGGCCGAGATGAATCATGAGCTTCGTAGCAAGCTCGACCAGCAACGGGACGCTGCGCTGGACTGCCAGAATGTGCTGAACGGCATCAACATCGCGGCTGTCTTGCTGGACGAGCAGTTGAACATTCGTCTGTTCACACCGGCCACCCAAACCTTGTTCAGCATGCGTGCCGCCGACATTGGACGTCCGCTGGCCGAGCTATGCTCGTTGGCAACAGACGCCAATCTTCTGGAAGACGCCAGAGCGGTGATGCGTGACACGACGCCGCTGGAGCGAGAAGTCCGATCACAGAGCGGTATGAGTTTTACTCGGCGGATTTCCCCTTACATCAAGCACGACCATTGTGTGGAAGGGGTCATCATCACCTTTACCGATATCTGCGACAAAAAGCAGGTCACCCAGGCACTTGAAGAAGCGACGCATAACGCGCAGTTGGCAACGGCTGACCGTACACGGTTTCTGGCCTGTGCCAGTCATGATCTGCGCCAGCCTTTACAAACGCTCAAGTTGTTGCAAGGCCTGTTACTGAGCCTGTTGAAAGAGGAACAGCCTCGAAAACTGACCATCAGAATTGGCGAAACAGTGGGCGCCATGTCCGGCATGTTGAATGCGCTACTGGATATCAACCACATTGAAACCGGTGCCGTTCAGGCAAACCCCGTTACTTTTCGAGTGAGTGATCTGCTGGACCGACTCGCCGACGAATTCAATTACAAAGCCTCTGCCCAAGGGTTGAGGCTGAAGGTCGTGCCCTGCCATCTCTCGGTCGAAAGTGATCCGCGCCTATTGGAGCAGATCCTGCGCAATCTGCTGTCCAACGCGCTGCAATACACCCATGAAGGTCGGATACTCCTGGGCTGCCGGCGACATGGCGGGTGGCTGAGTATCGAAGTTTGGGACACAGGCCTGGGTATCGAGCCGTCCCATCTGGAATCCATCCTTGCGGCCGATCCGCCAGGCAAAGAGCCTGGCGCTGGATTTGAAACGGGTTTGCCTGCCGTCAAACGCTTATGTGCCCTGCTCGGGCATCGACTGCGTGCGCAATCGCGCATCCAAAAGGGGTCTGCCTTCGCCATTGATGTCGTCTTGACGCCTGAAAGTGCAGCGTTGCCAGGTGCCATGCATCCAACGGATCAGTCGGCGCAAGGCTGCACGGCAAACGGTGAAATGATCCTGGTTGTCGAGGATGACGTCGAACTGCTCGAGTTGTTGGGGACATTGCTCAAATCCGCAGGCTATCAAGTGGCAATGGCCAAAGACGGGATGACGGCACTGGAAAGTGTCACGCGTGGCGGCGTACAACCCGATCTGATTCTGGCCGACTTCAATCTGCCCGGGGCGATCAACGGCTTACAGATGATCACTCAGTTACGCATGGCACTTCATCGCAGCATGCCTGCCATCATTCTGACGGGAGATATCTCGCGCCTGACCTCCCGCGACGTAGCGTTCGAACACTGCGTTCAACTGAACAAACCGGCGAAGCTAAAAGAGGTCACGTTCGTCATTGCGTCGTTGCTTGCACAGCAACGCACCGCAAAAAACGACAGTGAGCGACCCGAACAATTCGCCCCTGGCATTGCGCGCTCATCGATCATCTTCGTAGTCGATCGCGACGATCTCTTTCGCCACACGATTCGCGGCGTGCTTGAATCCCACGGCTACGCGGTTCACGACTACGCGACCAGTGAAGCGTTTCTTGCAGACTATGCCCCCGGCCCGCCCGCCTGCCTGCTGATCGATGCCCACCTGCCAGGAATGGAAGGCGTTGAACTGCTGCACCAACTGAGAAAGAACGGCGATGACTTGCCCGCTGTCGTGATCAGCGGCAGCAATGAAGTGTCGATTGCCGTCGATGCCATGAAGGCCGGCGCTTCAGATTTCATTGAAAAGCCATTCGGTCGTAGTGAGATGCTTCAGAGCATTGCGCGAGCCTTGGAACACTCGCAGGACGCCAATAAAAAACTGGCGTGGATGCAGGAAGCGACTCATTGCATCGATAGCCTGACCTTACGGCAGCGACAAGTCATGGACATGGTACTGGCAGGATTTGCGAGCAAACACATTGCAGCGCAACTCGGAATCAGCCAGCGCACGGTGGAAAACCACCGCGCCGCGGTCATGACTCGAACCCACTCCAAGTCCATTCCCGCCCTGGCGCGTGTGGCACTGGCCGCCGATTTGAGAGTTTGAATGAGCGGCGGGCTCCCGGGTTGCGCACAGTGGTCGTGCACGTTGTTCGCATTCTGGTGTGGGTCACAAAGGACTTTGCTTCGCTACGCCATGGGTGAACGCTTGAGCGTCTCGCTTGGCAGTTCCTTGAACAGCGACCGGTAACTGTTGGAAAACCGCCCCAAGTGCCAGAACGACCAATTCATCGCCACTTCGGCGACCGTCGTTTGCGTCGGTGTGCACTTGAGTAATTCGCGGTGAGCACTGTTCAACCGGCGCAGACGCAACCATTGACTCGGGGTCATCCCGGTGTAGGCCTTGAACGCCTGTTGCAACTGCCGCAATGACACCCCTGCCACTTGGGAAAGCTCCAGCAAATTCAACGTCTCTTCCGGTGAATCGGCAGCCCACTCCCCGATCCGTTTCATGAGCGTTCGCTCTTCGGTACGACGCTGCAATTCACCGTGATCCAGGCCTATACGTGCGTTGTCGAGGATAAACAGACAATCCTCTAAAAGCTGCCGAGTAAGCGCGTCTTTTTCTTTTGAATCAATGGGTTGCGAAAGCTTCGTGAGAATCGAGCTTAACCAGCGACTGAACAGCGCGTTCTGCCCGCCCTTGAGTTGCGTCATGAACAAGCCTTCGAGTTTCGCCAGATCCAGACCTTGCTGACGGACAAACTCCGGGCCGAACACCACGGCGATTTCCTGGTAGTTCTCCGGGGTGATCCAGATGTTGCGACTGTCTTCATTGAGCAGATACAGCGCGTTGTCACTGCGATCAAAACAGAACGCCAAAGCCCCTTGCGGCGCGCTGAAATTCTGCTCGACCCGGGTGTTCATCTGCTCTTCGTAGACCTCGACACCCTGCAGATCCAGATAACGAATCTGCCCGGCGAAATGCCCCGGCGACATCTGTTGGTAATGCTGAACCCAGCCCGGTGTGGCGCGGACTTGCTCGGCCACATCGGCGGTGTTGAATGCTTGAACCTGTAGCGGATTGCACGTTGTCATGGGGTGACCTTGCGCACTCTTTTGGTGCGCTTTGGTGCTGCTTAAAGTGGATAGATGGAACCGCAAAGCTCGCCCAAGATAGTCGTCAATGCGCCACAGGGGAAGGGGCGGAAGATGAAACCCGCCCTCCCCGGCGTCTCTAAAACCAATAACGAGGTCTTTATGAATGCCCCTTTCGATCAGCTGTTCACTTGGCTGAAAGATCACAAGATTACCGAAGTTGAATGTGTGGTCAGCGACCTGACCGGCATCGCCCGCGGCAAGATCGCACCGACCAACAAGTTCCTCCAGGAGCGCGGCATGCGCCTGCCGGAGAGTGTGCTGCTGCAAACGGTAACCGGGGATTTTGTCGACGACGACATTTACTACGACCTGCTCGACCCGGCCGACATCGACATGATCTGCAAACCGGTGAGCGATGCGGTCTACGTGATTCCATGGGCCATCGAGCCGACGGCCATCGTCATCCACGACACCTTCGACAAGTTCGGCAACCCGATCGAACTGTCGCCGCGCAACGTGCTGAAGAAAGTCTTGCAGCTGTATACCGACAAAGGCTGGAAGCCGATTGTGGCGCCGGAAATGGAGTTCTACCTGACCCAGCGCTGCGAAGACCCGGACTTGCCGCTCAAGGCACCGCTGGGTCGTTCGGGGCGCGCCGAGAGCGGCCGGCAGTCGTTCTCCATCGATGCGGCTAATGAATTCGATCCGCTGTTCGAAGACGTCTATGACTGGTGCGAACTGCAAGGTCTGGACCTCGACACGCTGATCCACGAAGACGGCCCGGCGCAGATGGAAATCAACTTCCGTCACGGCGACGCCCTGGATCTGGCCGACCAGATCACCGTGTTCAAACGAACCATGCGTGAGGCGGCGCTCAAGCACAACGTCGCGGCGACGTTCATGGCCAAGCCCATTGGTGACGAACCGGGCAGCGCCATGCACATCCACCAAAGTGTGGTGGACATCGCCACCGGCCAGCCGATCTTCGCCACCGCCGATGGGCAAATGAGCGAGTTGTTCCTGCATTACATCGGCGGTTTGCAGAAGTACATCCCTAAAGTGCTGCCGATGTTCGCGCCCAATGTGAACTCGTTCCGCCGTTTCCTGCCGGACACCTCGGCACCGGTCAACGTCGAATGGGGCGAAGAGAACCGCACCGTTGGTTTGCGTGTGCCGACCTCCAGCCCGCAAGCCATGCGCGTTGAAAACCGCCTGCCGGGTGCCGATGCCAACCCGTACCTGGCAATTGCCGCGAGTCTGCTCTGCGGTTACATCGGCATGGTCGAGGGCATCGAGCCTAGCGCTGCGGTACAAGGCCGCGCCTACGAACGCCGCAACCTGCGTTTGCCGATCACCATCGAAGAAGCCCTGACGCAAATGGAAGAGTGCGACACCGTTGCGCACTACCTGGGCGACAAATTCGTACGCGGCTACGTCGCGGTGAAACGTGCCGAGCATGAAAACTTCAAGCGCGTGATCAGCTCGTGGGAACGCGAGTTCCTGATGCTGAGCGTTTAAGCCAATTCCACAAATCCTCTGTGGGAGGGGGCAAGCCCCCTCCCATAAGGGGAATAGCGAACCACCTGAAAAATCCAATAATTCGAAGAGGTGTCGATATGCGTCTATTGAAATCCGTACTCCCGGTTGCTCTGAGCGTGCTGTTCAGCGCCGTGGCCCACGCCGAACCCCAGGTCAGCGTCTACAACTGGACCGACTACATCGGTGAAACCACCCTCGCCGACTTCCAGGCCAAGACCGGAATCAAGGTGATCTACGATGTTTTCGACTCCAACGAAACCCTCGAAGGCAAGCTGCTCGCCGGTCGCACCGGTTATGACGTCGTGGTGCCGTCCAACCATTTCCTCGCCCGTCAGGTGAAGGCCGGCGCCTTTCTCAAACTGGATCGTTCGCAGTTGCCGAACTGGAAGAACATCGACCCGAAATTGCTCAAGCTGCTGGAAAAGAACGATCCCGGTAACTTGCACTCAGTGCCTTACCTGTGGGGCACCAACGGCATCGGTTACAACGTCGACAAGGTCAAGCAAGTCTTGGGCATCGATCACATCGACTCCTGGGCCGTGCTGTTCGAGCCTGAGAACATGAAAAAACTCAGCCAGTGCGGCGTCTCGATGATGGACTCGGCCGACGAAGTTTTCCCCGCCGTACTCAACTACATGGGCATGGACCCTCGTAGTGAAAACCCGAAAGACTTTAAAAAGGCTGAAGCGAAGCTGCTGAGCGTTCGCCCTTACATCACCTATTTCCACTCATCGAAATACGTCTCGGACCTGGCCAACGGCGACATCTGTGTAGCCTTCGGTTACTCCGGCGACGTGTTCCAGGCTGCCAACCGCGCCAAAGAAGCCAAGAACGGCGTGAACATCGCCTACGCCATTCCCAAAGAAGGCGCCAACCTGTGGTTCGACCTGCTAGCCATCCCGGCAGACGCCAGCAACCCGAAAGAAGCCCACGCCTTCATCAATTACCTGCTCGATCCGCAAGTGATCGCCAAAGTCAGCACTTCGGTCGGTTACGCCAATCCGAACCCGGCCGCCAAGCAATACATGGATCAGGACCTGGTCAACAACCCTGAGGTTTATCCCTCGCAGGCCGTGCTCGACAAACTCTACATCTCCTCTACCCCGCCCCAGGCGATCATGCGTCTGATGACCCGCTCCTGGAGCAAAGTGAAGTCCAACAAATGAATCAGTACAGCCAAGAACACGCCCGCTCCTATTACGCTGCTTCAGCGCGGGCGACCACGCCCTACCCGATACTGGACAGCGATCTGAGTGCCGATGTCTGCGTGATCGGCGGCGGGTTCACCGGGGTCAATACCGCCATCGAACTGGCGCAGCGCGGACTCTCGGTGATCCTGATCGAAGCCCGGCGCATTGGCTGGGGCGCCAGCGGGCGCAATGGCGGTCAGTTGATTCGCGGGATCGGCCACGAGGTCGAAGGTTTCGCCCGTTATGTCGGTCAGGAAGGCGTGCGCTACTTGCAGCGCTCCGGCATCGATTCGGTGGAGCTGGTGCGCCAGCGCATCGGCGACAACAGCATCGATTGCGATCTGCACTGGGGCTTCTGTGAGCTGGCCAACACGGCCGCGCAATTTGCTGCCTTCAGGGACGAACACGTTGGCCTCGCCGAACTCGGTTACGCCCATGAAACCCGGTTGGTCGGCCCCGAGCAGATCCGCCAGCAAGTGGTCAACGCCGAAGGCTATGCGGGCGGTCTGATCGACATGGGCTCAGGTCACCTGCATCCGCTTGATCTTGTACAGGGCGAAGCGCGGTTGGCCGCGTCCCTGGGTGTGCGCATCTTCGAGCAGAGTCCGGTGCTGGAAATCATCCACGGCACAACCGTGCAAGTGCGTTGCGCCACCGGCACCGTACGTGCCGGCAGCCTGGTACTCGGTTGCAACGCGCACCTGGATGAGCTCGAAAAACAGCTCAGCGGCAAAGTGCTGCCGGCGGGCAGTTACATCATCGCCACCGAACCATTGTCCGACGAACGTGCCGCGCAACTGATCCCGAACAATTTTGCGCTGTGCGATCAGAAGGTCGGGCTTGATTATTACCGGCTCTCGGCGGACCGGCGCCTGCTGTTCGGCGGTGCTTGCCATTATTCCGGACGCGATCCGGCGGACATCGCCGCCTACATGCGGCCGAAGATGCTCAAGGTCTTCCCGCAACTGGCGGACGTGCGCGTCGAATATCAGTGGGGCGGCAAAATCGGCATCACCGCCAACCGCTTCCCGCAGGTCGGCCGACTCAAGCAGCACCCGAACGTGTTCTACGCCCAGGGGTATTCCGGCCATGGCCTGAACGTCACACACTGGTGCGCGAAACTGCTCGGCGAGGCGATTGATGCCGGTCACAGCCAAGGCATGGACGTGTTCAGCGGCGTGCCGCACATGACCTTCCCCGGCGGCCCGGCCTTGCGTTCGCCGCTGCTGGCACTGGGAATGTTCTGGTATCGGTTACGCGAGATGCTCGGCTGAGGTCTTTCCCTTCCGCACATTTGCTCTATCGCCCAGCACTTCTATATTGATGAAGTGCTTTTGCGTTCCTGACGCTCAGAGCCCAATTATTGAAGGAGGACACGGATGAAGTCGTCAGCCACCGACGAGCCGCGAGCACCAGGCCAGGCGCCGATAAAGACCCGACGCTTCAGTGTGTCATTGGTCTGGATCGTGCCAATCGTTGCGGTGCTGGTGGGGATTTCGCTGGTGGTGCACAACCTTCTGCAGGAAGGGCCGACCATCGCCGTCAACTTCAAGACCGGCAGCGGCCTGGTGGCCAACAAGACCGAGGTCAAATACCGCAACGTGGTAATCGGTCAGGTGACCGATGTCGAACTGAGCGATGACCAGAAAAGCGTCAACGCCACCATCAAACTGGCCAAGCGTGCCGAATCCTTCACCCGCGAAGACTCTCAGTTCTGGGTGGTGCGCCCGCGTATTGGGGCCGGCGGTGTGTCGGGTATCGATACCCTGCTTTCCGGCGACTACATTGGTGCCGATATCGGCCAGTCCAACACCCGAGCCAAACACTTCAAAGGTCTGGAAAACCCACCACCGATCACCTATGGCGAACCCGGCAAGCGCTTCATGTTGCACGCCCCGGATCTCGGTTCGCTGGACATCGGCTCGCCGATCTACTACCGCAAGATCCCGGTCGGTCAGGTCGTCAGCTACGCACTGGCATCTGACGGCAAGGGCGTGGACATTGAAGTGTTCATTCATGCGCCCAACGATGCTTTTGTCACCGAAAACACCCGTTTCTGGAACGCGAGCGGTATTGACGTCAGCGTCGGCGCCAACGGCTTTCAGTTAAAGACCGAATCGTTGTCGTCGATGCTGGTCGGTGGTATTGCCTTTCGGGCGCCGGACTACAGCCCCAATGACGTTGCTGCGGCCGATGACAAACACTTCGAACTGTTCGAAGACCAGCAAACCGCCCTCGCCCCACCCAGCGGCAAAGCGCAATACCTGAGCTTGCGTTTCGACCAGTCCTTGCGCGGGCTCAAGGTCGGCGCTCCGGTGGAGTTCCTCGGCATAGAGATCGGCCGGGTGGTGGCGATCAATCTGGATTTCGACGCGAACAAAAGCAGCTTCCCGCTGAATGTCGGCATTGTCATATACCCGCAGCGCCTCGGTCTGGCCTACGGAAAAATGCTCAAGACCTTCAAGCACAACCCCGACGACGAAGCTGCCGGCATACGCCTGATCGGCACCTTCATCGACAAGGGCTTGCGTGCGCAAGCCCGCAGCGGCAACCTGCTGACCGGACAGTTGTACATCGCCCTGGACTTCTTCCCGAAAGCCGAAAAAGTCGCGTTTGACCCGACGCAGCGCCCAGTGGTGATTCCGACGGTTCCCGGCAGCCTCGAACAGCTACAGGTCAAACTCGAAGCCATGATCGACAAGCTCAACAAACTCCCGGTCGGCAGCATCGCCAGCAACCTGGACAGCAATCTGGTCGAACTGCGCAAAGGTCTGACCCAGTTCAACGCCAAGACCCTGCCGGGCGTGCAGACCACCCTCGCCGACGTCAGTAAAACCTTGCAGTCCGCCAACTCGACCCTGGCCGAAGATTCGCCGCAGCGCGAAAAACTCAACCAGACCCTCGATGAACTCGCACGCATGTCGCGCTCCTTGCGTGAGCTGTCGGATTATCTGGGCCGTCACCCGGAATCGCTGATTCGCGGGCGCCCCGACAACGCCGCGCCACTGGACCTGAAAGGACCGCCACGCAATTGAGCACAGGAGCTAACCCATGGCTTTACCGCTGAAGATCACCGTGCTCGCTGCGTTCATGTTGCTGGGTGCTTGCCGCAGCGACCCGATCAGCTTTCACACCCTGACGCCGGTGCAACCCGGTAGTCACCGGGCGGGCACACAAATCCCGATTGAAGGGATCACCGTGCCGCCCCAGGTGGATCGTCCGCAAATTGTCGTCCGCGAGGGCAGCAGCGGCCTGGCGATTCTGGAAACCCACTGGTGGGGCGCGAGTCTGGCGGATGAGTTGCGCAGTGCCTTGACCGACCAACTGAGCAACATCAGCGGGCGGGGCACTGTCTCGGTGCGTATCGATGTACAACGCTTCGACTCGATTCCCGGCCAGTACGCGTTGATCGATGCAACATGGCGACTGCGGCCGCTCGGCGATACCGACAACGGCCTGTTGACCTGCCGTTCCACGCTGCAAACGCCGTCAGGCCCCAGTATCGATGAACTGGTCTCGGCCCAGCAGAACAACGTCAAACGTCTGGCTGCCCTGATCAGTCAGACCGCCGGCGATCTGCACAGGTGCCCAGCGTCTTCCTGAGTCAGCGTCACGGTAAAACGACACCCGTTGGGCTCACGGCTGGTGAGTTGCACCTGCCAATGCTGCTGGTTACAGATTCTCTGCACCAGTGAAAGCCCCAAGCCGAGGCCCTCCCCGCGTTGCTCATCGCCGCGCACGAATGGCTGGAACATCGCATGGTGTTGCTCCTCGGGGATACCGATGCCGCTATCCTCGACCACAAAGCTGTTTTCGTGGAGGGTCAGGCGGACAAACCCTTGATCGGTGTAGTGCCAGGCGTTGCGCAACAGATTGCCCATGACCGACTGCACAAAGGTCAGGTTGTAGAGCGCCGTTCCTGCGTGTTGCGCGTCGTAGATAAATTCCAGGCCCTTTTCACGAATCAACCGCCCCCAGACTTCAACCAAAGCATCGGCGACCTCCCTGAGCGAGCAGGCAGATTCAGTGCCGGCTTCCTGTTGCTTGCGGGCCAGCAGCAAGAATGTCTCGACCAACTGGCGCATTTCGTCGCTGGCCCGGGCGATGCGGTTGACTTGCGCCGAGGAGCGCGCGTCCAGTGAAGGGTTGGCCAGCAACAGTTCGCAGGAACTGGCGAGCACCATCAGCGGTGTGCGCAATTCGTGGCTGACGTCGCTGGTGAAGAGTTTCTCCCGGCTCAGCGTTTGCCTTAACCGGCCCAGCGTCTGATCGAACGACAACGCCAGTTCGCCGACTTCGTCGGCGGCATAGTCCGGATGCAGAGGCGGAGCCAGTTCAATGAGTTGGTCGCGATGCCTGACCTGGTTCGCCAGGCGGATCACCGGGGCCATGACCCGCCGCGCCAGTAGACGGCCCAGCCCAATGGCCAGCAACACGCTGAGCATGAAACCGACAATCACCACGATGAACAGCAAGCGCTCACGCTGCTCAAGGTTTTCCTGGTCCCGCAACAGTACGTATTTTCGTCCGCCAACAGCTTCCACCATCGCGTAGAAGTCATCGCCGTCAAACTGGATCTCCTGAAAGCCCAAAGGCAATGCTGCCAGTTGCGCGGTGAGCGCCATGGCCCCTCGTCCGCCCTCAAAAAAAAACAGCTCACTTTTTTCAGGTTTATGGTTCCAGTGGCTGATGTCATCCATCGCCAGTAACCGGTGCAACCCTCCGCCGAGCGTGGTACGGGTCAAATTGCGCTCGACCACGTGCACGGTGGCGACAATCCCTAGCGCAAACACACCGGCGACCAGGGCGCTCATCGAGGCGAAGACGACCACAATCCGTTTGGTGAGGCTTTGCTTAAAGTCCATTGGCTAGAAATGACTCCACGACTGCTCAGTTCAATCGCAAAAAAAAGGGCGCTGCACGGTTGTGTTCATGCTTGCAGCTTTACCGGTACTGGCAACTTTTGTTAAGGGGGCTTCACGAATAAAACAGCAATTGAGTCTGGTTATCAAATAGCCGTTTTAGTTTGTTTGCTGATGCGCTCGCAAATTTTTCACATGTTCTTCACCACACCGCCATGATCATCAGCGCAATGTTCAGCCTCCATTCAAGTAAACAATCGTGAAGCTGGTTTAATCGTCATCCCTCCATTGCACCAGCGAGACTTCAAGTATCTACACAAGGGGCAGTAACTTGATTGAATCATTACAATTAAAAAGACCTGCCAAACAATGGCGTTATTCCCGTCTGCGTCTCTTGCTAACGGCTTTTGGCCTGGTGCTGGTCACCGCATTGGTCAGCGGTTTTGTCTGGTCACAGCGTTCCCCAAAGGATTTGGGCAACGCTGCGAGCACCGTCACCGCCCAATGGATGAAAGCCTGGCAGGCTAGAGAAGTTGTCGCACTGGTGCGACATACCGAACGGTGTGACCGGTCAACCAACCTTTGCCTGGGGCCGGCAGATGGCATTACTCAGGTAGGACGTGACGCGGCTGTTGCCGTCGGACAAGGGTTCGTGCGGCTGGGCATGAAGCGGGCCGAAGTGTTCAGTAGTCCGCTCACCCGTACCGCACAAACCGCCCACTCCATGTTCGGCCAGGACGCCATCACACAGGACTGGCTGGAGGTGTGTGGGCCGACGATGCGCAATGACGTCGTGGCGCACAAGACGGCAGGTCATAACCTGGTGCTGATCACCCACAGCGGCTGCATCAGCGATTTTGAAAAGCAGACCGGTTACCCCCACGCGGTGACAGCTCAATACGGCAGTGCATTGTTGGTACGCATAGCCCCCCAAGGCGAACTTAAAGTCCTGGGCATTTTGAATGAAAACGCGTGGTCGAAAATCGCCCAGCAATAAACCGGTCAATGAATGCAGCGAACATAAAAGTCTCTCCGACTTGCCCCTGACTTTGTAATAATTGATTTTGTACATATTTGAACGCTGGACATTCGCGTTTTTTTAGCTTGTCTTAGCAAGGCGAACTTTGTACTGGAAGCAGAAAAGTTCGCTGAATACAGGAAATGTCTGTCGGACTTAACTTACTTGCATTCATCCACCAATAACACGCTCGCCTCGGATTGTGCCAAGTGCGTTATTGAAACAAACACCCTGCTCTGCCCCAAGGTCCAGTCATGACGTCTGAGAATAATCCACTGCGCCACACTGCCCGCAACTCACCGCTACACAATGCACCCTCCCTCGCCGAACGCCTGGCGATCCCGGGCCTGATACTCGCCTTCGTGGTGTTTTACCTGCTGCCGCTGATGAGTCACGGCTTGTGGATCCCCGATGAAACCCGTTACGGCCAGATCAGCCAGGAAATGCTGCTGAGCGGCAACTGGGTTGCACCACATTTCATGGGCATTCGATATTTTGAAAAACCGATTGCCGGTTACTGGATGATCGCCATCGGTCAGGCGATTTTCGGCGACAACCTGTTCGGCGTGCGGATCGCCTCGGCACTGAGTACCGGCGCAAGCGTCTGGTTGGCCTATCTCATAGCGCGCCGTTTGTGGAATAACCCGCGAATCAGCGCAGCCGTCGCTCTGCTGTACATGAGCTTCGGCCTGATCGCCGGGCAAGCCGGTTATGCCAATCTCGATCCGCAATTCACGCTATGGGTCAACCTGAGTCTGGTCGCGGTGTGGTTTGCCATCGACAGTTCCACTCCCCGCGCCCGCCTCGGCAGTTGGGCCCTGTTGGGGATCGCGTGTGGCATGGGCCTGATGACCAAGGGCTTTCTCGCGTTGCTATTGCCGGTGCTGGTCGCCCTGCCCTACATGATCTGGCAACGCCGGTTTGGCGAACTGTTGCGTTACGGCCCGGTGGCGGTGCTGGTCGCAGCCATCGTCAGCGTACCTTGGGCATTAGCCGTTTATTACCGTGAACCGGACTTCTGGCGGTTTTTCTTCTGGCATGAGCACATCCGCCGTTTTGCCTCCGGCGCCGCCGCGCAGCATGCACGTCCGTGGTGGTTCTACCTGCCGCTGCTTTTTGCTTGCAGCCTGCCGTGGGCCGTGCTCCTGCCCTCGACCATCATCCGCACCTGGCGCGAGAGGCACGACCCGAAAATCGCCTTCGTTGCCCTGTGGTTTCTACTGCCCCTGGCATTTTTCAGCCTGAGCAGCGGCAAACTGCCGACGTACATCATGCCGTGCCTGTTGCCTTTGGCTCTGGTGATGGGGCGCACGGTGATCAACTGGCTGGACGAGCGAAAGGCGCGGGTACTGCGCCTGAACGGCGTGATCAATACCGTGCTGGCGAGTGTTGCGCTGATTGCGCTGCTCTACCTGCAGGCCACCAAAGAGATTTACCAGAATACCGAGATGTTCAGCCTGTCGTTGGCCTACATCGTGCTGATCGGCTGGATCATCGCCAACGCGCTGCAGGTGCTGCGGCCATTGACGTTGTGGGCAATGCCGGCGTTGGGGATAGGCTTGTTGATCGCGCTGCTGCCGGCGGCGATGCCCGCGCAGATCGTCGACAGCAAGATGCCGGATCAGTTTATTGCCGAGCATCAGCAGGCGCTGAGCGAAACCACCTCGCTGCTGAGTAACGACCTCGGTGCGGCGTCAGCCCTGGCGTGGCGCTTGAAACGACCGCAGGTGGATCTGTTCAACACGGTCGGCGAACTCAAGTACGGCCTCGACGACCCGGCCATGGCCTCACGCAAGGTCAGTCTCGACGGCGTCGGCCAGTGGATGACCGAAGCGCGCAAGAAAGGCTCGGTGGGGGTGGTGATGCGGGTCAACAGCGCCCAGGAGTTCCAGGAAATTGAGTTGTTGCCGGTGGACGGCAAGCACTTTCAGCGGGGCAACCTGCAAATTTTCATCTTTGCGCAGAGCCAGCCATGACATCGAGTGCCAATGATCGGCGTGCCTTGCTGATCCTTCTCGCCGCCACCGCGCTGATGTTGCTGCTGGGGCTGGGCAGCCGTGAACTCTGGGGCGCGGAGACCCGCTGGGCCAACATCGCCTTGCAGATGCTGCAAAGCGGTGACTATTTCGACCCGTATCTCAAAGGCGATCCGTACTACGACAAGCCGCTGCTGTCGTATTGGCTGATCACCGCTTCAGCCTGGCTGATGGGCGGTTTGGGCCACTGGTCGTTACGGCTGTCTTCGGTCATCGCGGCATGGCTGAGTGTTTGGCTGGTGTATCTGATCGGCGAGCAGCTATTTCGCAAAGGCACGGGATTGATCGCCGGGTGGATGCTCGCCACGACCTTCTATTTTGTTTTCTGGGCGCGGGTCGCCACCGCCGACATCCTGACGGTGTGCGGCGTACTGGCTGCGTTCTGGTGGTATTGGCGCGGGCCGGAGGACACAAGGCTCTGGCGTTACGTCGTCTTCTTCGGGCTGCTGTCGCTGACGTCGCTGTTCAAGGGGCTGATCGGATTCATCCTTCCGGGCCTGCTGCTGTTGCCGCACCTGCTCAGCGAAGGCCGCTGGAAACGTCATTTGAATGGACGTCTGGCGGTAGCGCTGGTGATCGCCGGGGCGTTTTACATGCTGCCGTTCCTGCTGTCCCACCTCTATGGCGCGCCGAATTACAGCCAAAGCGGTCTGGGCCTGGTACTGCGTGAAAACGTCGTGCGGTTCTTCGAGCCGTTCGACAACATGGGCCCGATTTACACTTATCTGCTCTATCTGCCGGTTTATACCTTGCCATGGGCGCCATGCTGGATCATTGCGCTGTGGGTCGCGGCGCGGCGCTGGCGCCACATCGAACCCGACGCCCGCTGGCTGATCCAGGGCCTGGCCCTGCTGATGCTGTTTTTCACCGCCAGTGGCAGTCGGCGCAGTTACTACGTACTGCCGCTGGTACCTTTCGCGCAACTGCTCGGTGCGTGGTGGATCACCCGGCGCATGGCGGCGCGCAATACCCAGGGGCGCGGATGGATGAGAGGATTCGCTGCGGCCACCGTCGTGCTGGTCGCCGTGCTCGGCGTCATCTATCCATGGACCAATAGCGGTGGCGGTGCGATTCGCTTTGGCGAAACCGTGCGCGAGCAGGCCAGCCTGCAGGCGCCACTCAATCAGTGGCGCATGGTGATGGTCGAGGTCGACAACAAAGTGCCGATGTACCTGCAAACCGGTGGCGCGCCCTTCTACTATGTGCCGCAAAGCCGTGATTTTCCGCGCACCGGCAGTTCGGCGCAGATGATGGCGTGGCTGGAACGCACCAGCGGCGAGCACTGGAAGCCGCAACGCACAATCATCGTTGCCCAGTACCGCAAAGGCGACCCACTGCCGCTCCAATACCTGAGCGCCGATCACCAGATCGTCACCACCACCCCCACGCGTGGCGAGCAGTTTTTCCACGGGCGCACAGACCAAAGCATCGCGTACATCCCCAATCCCTCCTGAATAACCTGACGTTGAATGACGCACGGCAATCGTGCGTCTGCGACGCCGTTGGCAATCTGAATAGAAATGCTATGTATTAACGGTGCGTTTGACGTTTTTTTCTCATTTGTTTCTCTACATTGCCGACGGCCCAACATATGCAAATCATTCGCATTGAAGTCTGCGCGCGAGTGCTTGCCCATAACGTCTGAAAATCAGGAGCGTTCTCGTCATGAATCCACAGTTTCCGTCCTTTCTGAAACGCGCGTTGCTCGCCACCGCCCTGCTCGGTGCGGGCCAGACGTTCGCCGCTGATAGCGTTGGCCTGCTGGTCTACAACGCACAGCACGAAAGCCTGACCAAGGCCTGGGTCGCCGGATTCACTCAAGAGACCGGTATTCCCGTGACGATTCGTAATGGCGATGACACCGAGATGGGCAATCAGCTCGTACAGGAAGGCTCGGCCTCACCGGCAGACGTGTTCCTCACCGAGAACTCACCGGCGATGGTGCTGGTCGACAACGCCAAGCTGTTCGCCCCCGTAGCGCCGAAAACGCTGGAACAAGTGGATTCGGCGTACCGCCCGGCTCACGGGCGTTGGGTCGGTATCGCTGCGCGTTCGACGGTGTTCGTCTACAACCCGGCCAAACTCGCGGAAAAAGACTTGCCAAAATCCCTGCTCGATCTGGCAGAACCCGGCTGGAAAGATCGCTGGGCCGCCTCCCCTGCCGGTGCCGACTTCCAGGCGATCGTCGCCGCCGTGCTTGAGCAGAAAGGCGAAGCCGCCACGCTCGATTGGCTCAAAGGCATGAAAGCCAATGTCTCCGTGTATCGTGGGAGCAGCGCCGTGCTCAAAGCGGTGAACGCCGGGCAGATCGACAGCGGCGTGATCTATCACTATTACAGCTTCGTCGATCAGTCCAAAACCGGCGAAAACAGCAAGAACACCCGACTGCATTACTTCAAACATCAGGATCCGGGTGCATTCGTGAGCATTTCCGGCGCAGGCGTGCTGGCCTCCAGCAAACACCAGGAGGAGGCCCAGCAGTTCCTCAACTACATCACGGGCAAACAAGGTCAGGAAATTCTGCATAGCGGCAATTCGTTTGAATACGCCGTAGGCAAAGACGCACCGTCCAATGCCAAGCTGACGCCGCTGAAAGATCTGGATGCGCCCAAAGTCGATGCGTCGAAACTCGACAGCCAAAAAGCCGTCGAGCTGATGACCCAGGCAGGACTGCTGTAAGTGCTGCCGCAAACCTTACCTGCACAAGTTGCCGCGACCACGGGTGCCCACCGCCCGTGCAGAGCCCGCGCCGTGACGGGGCGTCGGGGCTCGTGGGTGGTCGCCCTGGCGATCGGGGTTTCATTGTTGTCGCTGCTACCGATTGCGTTTGTGGTCGGTGTGTCGTGGGCCACGGGTTGGGCGACCATCGAAGCGTTGGTGTTTCGCCCTCGGGTAGCCGAGTTGTTGATCAACACGGTGCTGCTGGTGTTGATCACTCTGCCGCTGTGCATCGTGATCGGCACCGCGCTCGCGTGGCTGACTGAGCGCACTGACCTGCCCGGTCGGCGCTTTTGGTCCTTATTGGCCGTCGCGCCGCTGGCGGTGCCGGCGTTCGTTCACAGTTATGCGTGGGTCAGTCTGATTCCATCGATTCACGGACTGCCGGCCGGTGTGCTGGTCTCGGTGATCCCTATTTCCCGTTTCTTTATCTGCCGATTGCGGCAACGTTGCGTCGACTGGATCCGGCCATTGAAGACGTCGCCGAATCCCTGGGTCTCAAACCGTGGGCGGTGTTTTTCAGGGTGGTATTGCCGCAGTTGCGCCTGGCGATTGGCGGCGGTGCCTTGCTGGTCGGCCTGCATTTGCTCGCCGAATACGGCCTCTACGCGATGATCCGTTTCGACACCTTCACCACGGCTATTTTCGATCAGTTCAAATCGACCTTTAACGGCCCGGCGGCAAACATGCTGGCCGGGGTTCTGGCGTTGTGTTGTCTGGCGATGCTGACGGTCGAATCTGCCGCCCGTGGTCAGGCGCGTTATGCCCGCGTGGGTTCAGGCAGTGCGCGTGAACAACGCACGGTGCTTTTGGGCCGCGGCACCGTTGCACTCGGGCTGACCCTGCAAACCGTGATCGCTCTGCTCGCCCTCGGGGTGCCTTTACTGACGTTGGGGCGTTGGCTCGTCACTGGCGGCGTTGAGGTCTGGCAAGGCGGTGAGTTGTTGCCCGCTTTACTGCAAACCCTGTCATTGGGCGTGGCCGGTGCACTGTTGACCAGCCTGGCGGCAATTCCGATTGCCTGGCTGTCGATCCGCGCACCGGGCAGGTTGCAGCGCCTGCTTGAAGGCTGCAATTACATCACCAGTTCATTGCCAGGAATCGTTGTGGCGCTGGCGTTGGTGACGATCACTATCCATTTCGCCCGGCCGATCTACCAGACCACCATCACTGTGCTGCTGGCCTATCTGCTGATGTTCCTGCCACGGGCGCTGGTCAGCCTGCGTGCCGGTTTCGCCCAAGCGCCGGTGGAGTTGGAAAACATCGCGCAAAGCCTCGGCCGCTCGCCGTTACGCGCCGTGTGGCTGATCACCTTGCGCCTGGCCGCACCGGGCGCAGCGGCAGGTGCCGCGTTGGTGTTTCTGGCGATCACCAATGAACTGACGGCGACCCTGCTGCTCGCTCCCAACGGCACGCGGACATTGGCCACGGGCTTCTGGGCCATGACCAGCGAAATCGACTACGCCGCTGCGGCGCCTTATGCACTGTTGATGGTGCTGCTATCGCTACCGCTGACGGCCATTCTCTATCACCAATCCAGGCGCACCGCTGGCCGATGAACGCACTCGAACTGATTACCCTGAGCAAATCCTTTGGCGCACAGAAAGCGCTGGATAACATCTGTCTGTCCGTCCCCACCGGCAGCCGCACGGTCATCGTCGGCCCTTCCGGCTCCGGCAAAACCACGTTGCTGCGAATGATCGCCGGATTCGAATTTCCTGATGCCGGCAGCCTGTTGCTTAACGGTCAGGTGCTGGTAGACAGCACTCATGCGGTGCCGGCGTATCAACGCCAGATCGGCTATGTGCCGCAGGACGGGGCACTGTTTCCGCACATGACCGTCGCCGCCAACATCGGCTTTGGGCTGACGCTGACGGGTGAGGCTCGAAATGAACGCATCGCACAGCTGATGGACAGCGTATCGCTGGAGGCCAACATGGCGGGTCGATGGCCCCACGAATTGTCCGGCGGCCAGCAACAAAGGGTTTCACTCGCCCGGGCACTGGCCCAGCAGCCCCGACTGATGCTTCTCGATGAGCCGTTTTCTGCCCTCGACACCGGCCTGCGCAGCGCCATGCGCAAAATGGTCGCGCGGCTGCTCGAAGACGCTGGCGTCACCACGATCCTGGTCACCCATGACCAAGGTGAGGCGCTGTCGTTTGCCGATCAATTGGCGGTCATGCGTGCAGGGCGTCTGGTGCAATCCGGGCATCCCATGGATCTCTACCGATACCCGGACGATGAGCAGACCGCGCATTTTCTCGGTGAAGCCGTCGTGATGCCGGCGCGCATCGAATTCGGTTGGGCCCATTGCGAGCTGGGCGCGGTGCCGGTCAACAGCGACGGTTTCATCGGCCATGCACAGATCATGTTGCGCCCTGAGCAATTGCAGTTGTCCGACGCCATGACCAGCACCAAAGGCTGTCATGCGGTGGTCACTGAGCGGGAGTTCGCGGGTAACACCTGCACATTGACGGTCGAACTACGCGCAGAAACCAGCCAGGGCCCTGGCCGTTCACTGTTGGTGCGCAGCTCCGGCATGCACGCGCCGCCGGCCGGTAGCGAGGTTCATCTGTCGGTACTCGGCGCGGCCCATGTGTTGGCGATGGCCTGATCACAGATCGAAGCGATCCACCGCACGCCGCCGCTCGTTGTCATCACGCACGTCGTAGTTGGCGGTCGTCTGGATATTGCTGTGGTGCGCTAGTTTCTGTGCAATCGACAGATCATGTTCTTCGATGACGCGGGTGATGAATGAGCGCCGGAAGTCGTGGGGCATGATTTTTACCCCGACCTGCGTGCCACGCTGACGGGCGATGTAATAGATCGCGTGTTTGGTGATGCGCTCGCGGGTGATATGGCTGCCACGGCGGATGCGGTTGAACAGAAACGCATCGTCGCTCTCGCCTTCCTTGAGTTGCGTACGGCGCAATTCCAGCCATGCATTGAGCTTGGCAAACGCCCAAGCGGGGGCGTACTTGATCAGTTGCTTGTTGCCCTTGCCCACCACGGTCAGGCTGCGCTCGCTGAAGTCGACCTGGTTCAGATCCAGGTCCACCGACTCTGACTTGCGCATGCCGGTGCCGTACAGCAACGCAATCACCGCCGCGTCGCGCAGCCCTTGCGGACGAGGGTCGGCGGCGCAGACTTCCATCAACTCATGGATCAGCGTGCGCTTTAGATTTCGGCCCTGAGACAGTCGCGTGCCGGCAATACCTTTTACCGAACGCATCTTTAACAGGTGATCCTGACTAATCAGGCTCATGCGCCAGGCTTCGTTCATGACGCCGCGCACGGCATTTACATAAAGCGAAGACGTATTCGGCGCATAGTTGTCTTCGCGCAATGCTGCGACTAACGCAACAACATCTTCCGGTTGTAAAGCGTGCCAGGGAATGTCCTCGACATTCATGTCTTCGAAGCCGAGACGGTCAGCGGCGTCCTGCAGAACATAGCGCATGGTCAGTTGGCTGGAGGGGGCCAAGCGCGCCAGATACAGAGACATCGGGTTGGTTTTTGGCGGTTCTGTCGGTGTAAGGGGTAAGTCAATCAAACGAAATGCCTTGAGTAAAAACTGTTCAACACAACAACTTTAAAATGTAATGTTTTTAATATAAGCCGATTAATTCCGTAAGACTTTTCCTGTAAAAAAATCAATAAAAGGCAGAAGTCTGAACAGTGGCTTAATGAACTTTAGATAAACGAATCGCCGACTACTTTTTCATATTCCTTTCACAAAATCGGGCATAACCTTAAGCCCGATAGAGCCAGCGGCGGCAGTGAACAAACTGCCGGGCGAGGCTCGAAAAGTCAACCAAAGCCCGACGTCAGGTTGTTCTAACAACCTGTTGATGTAGAAAAGAATTCTGCGTCTACGCTGGTACTGGATCCGATGAAAATCGTGAGGCTTTCTTTTTTTCTCATTGAGGTGCCCATGAGTCAGGCGTTTCTCCCCTTCTCCCGCCCGAGTATCGGCGATGAAGAAATTGCAGCCGTCGAGCAAGTATTGCGCTCGGGCTGGATCACCACCGGACCGAAAAACCAGGCACTTGAAGAACAGTTCGCTCAATACGTGGGGTGCCATCATGCCGTGGCACTGTCTTCGGCTACCGGCGGGATGCATATTACGTTGCTGGCGTTGGGCATCGGCCCGGGCGATGAAGTCATTACGCCGTCGCAAACCTGGGTGTCGACCGCCAACATGATCTCGCTGATCGGCGCCAAACCTGTGTTTGTCGACGTCGACCGCGACACCTTGATGACCGACGTTGTGCGCATCGAAGCGGCCATCACCCCACGCACCAAAGCGATTATTCCGGTGCATTACGCCGGTGCCGCGTTCGATCTCGATCCGCTGTACGCCCTGGCCGACAAGCACGGTATCGCAGTGATCGAAGACGCGGCCCATGCCGCCGGCACCCGCTACAAGGGCCGCCACGTTGGCGCGCAAGGCACAGCCATCTTTTCCTTCCATGCGATCAAGAACATGACCTGCGCCGAAGGCGCGATGTTCGTCACCGACGATGAAGCCCTGGCCAGTCGCGTGCGCATGCTCAAATTCCATGGTCTGGGCGTCGATGCCTACGACCGCCTGACCGGTGGGCGCAAGCCACAGGCGCAAGTGATGGAGCCGGGTTTCAAATACAACCTGGCCGACATCAACGCAGCGATTGCATTGGTGCAGTTGCAGCGCCTCGACGCGATCAACGCCCGCCGTACCGAGTTGGCCACTGCCTACCGACAAAAACTCGAAGGCCTGCCGGTGCAGCCACTGGCCGTGCCCGACTACGCGCAACAGCACGCCTGGCACCTGTTCATCCTGCGCATCGACAGCGAGCGTTGCGGCATGGACCGCGAAGCCTTCATGAAAGGTTTGCAGGATCAGGGCATCGGCACCGGTATCCATTTCATCGCCACCCACCTGCACACCTGGTATCGCCAGCGTGACCCCGACCTGTACCTGCCCAACACCGAATGGAACTCGGCGCGGCTGTGCTCGATTCCGCTGTTCCCCGACATGACCGATCAAGACCTTGATCGCGTGGTCGGCGCCATCGCCACCCTAATGGACAAACGCCTGTGAAACCTTACCCAATCCGTTGCGTGTCGATCGTTATCCCGGTCTACAACGAACAGGAGAGCCTGCCGGAACTGCTGCGCCGCACCGAAGCGGCCTGCCGGCTGCTGCGTCACGACTTTGAAATTGTCCTCGTGGACGATGGCAGTCGCGACGACTCCGCCATGCTTCTTGAAGAAGCCGCCACCCGCGAAGACAGCCCGTTTGTGGCGGTCATCCTCAACCGTAACTACGGCCAGCACGCGGCGATCATGGCCGGTTTCGAACAGTGCAAGGGCGACGTGGTCATCACCCTCGATGCCGACCTGCAGAACCCGCCAGAAGAAATCCCGCGACTGGTGGCCGAAGCCGAAAAGGGTTACGACGTGGTCGGCACCGTGCGCGGCAACCGTCAGGACTCGGCCCTGCGCCGCTATCCGTCGAAGCTGATCAACCTTGCCGTGCAACGCTCAACCGGCGTCGCCATGAGCGACTACGGCTGCATGCTGCGCGCCTACCGCCGCACGATCATTGACGCGATGCTCGCCTGCCGCGAACGCAGCACGTTCATTCCGATTCTGGCCAACAGCTTCGCCCGCCACACCACGGAAATCGTCGTCGCCCACGCTGAGCGTGAGCATGGCGATTCGAAGTACAGCCCGATGCGCCTGATCAACCTGATGTTCGACTTGACCACCTGCATGACCACCACACCGCTGCGTTTGCTGAGCATTGTCGGCTTCGCGATGGCTGGGCTGGGCGTGCTGTTTGCGGTGGCGTTGATCGTACTGCGGCTGGCCTTCGGCGCCGGTTGGGCCGGTGACGGCACGTTCGTGCTGTTCGCCGTGCTGTTCGTGTTCACCGGCGGCCAGTTCATCGGCATGGGCCTGCTCGGCGAATACCTGGGCCGCATGTACAGCGATGTGCGCGCCCGCCCGCGTTTCTTCATTGAAAAAGTGTTGCGCAGCCACGCCGATAGCCCGGCGCCTGCCGTCACTGTTGATGGTCTCTCTTCTTCCTCTACTACCGGTCAGGTTCACTCATGAGTGCAAAAACTGTTGTCTTCGCTTACCACGATATTGGCTGCGCCGGCATTCAAGCCCTGCTCGACAGCGGCTTTGACATCGCAGCGGTGTTCACTCACGCCGACGACCCGAAAGAAAACGCCTTCTACAGTTCTGTGGCGCAACTGTGCGCCAACAAAGGTATCCCGGTTCACGCGCCGGAAGACGTTAACCACCCACTGTGGATCGAGCGCATTGCCAAACTCGACCCTGAGTACATTTTCTCGTTCTACTACCGCAACCTGCTGAGCGAGCCGCTGCTGGCCCTTGCCAAAAAAGGCGCGTTCAACCTGCACGGTTCGCTGCTGCCGCGCTACCGTGGCCGCGCTCCGGCGAACTGGGTGCTGGTCAACGGCGAAACCGAAACCGGGGTGACCCTGCACCGCATGGTCAAACGTGCCGATGCCGGCGCCATCGTGGCTCAGCAACGCGTCGCCATCGAACGCAGCGACACCGCACTGAGCCTGCACGGCAAACTGCGTACTGCCGCCGCTGATCTGTTGCGCGACACCTTGCCAGCGATGCTTCAAGGCAAGATCAGCGAAACGCCGCAAGACGAATCCAAAGCCACGGTGTTTGGGCGTCGTACGCCGGCGGACGGCAAATTGGTCTGGGCCAATCCGGCCGAGCAACTGTTCAATCTGACTCGCGCCGTGACTCAGCCGTATCCGGGCGCTTTCTGCGCCGTGGGCGAACACAAGCTGATCGTCTGGAGCGCCGAAGTCGTCAAAGGCAACGAAGGCCAGGCCCCGGGCCGGGTGATCAGTGTCGATCCGCTGCGCATTGCCTGCGGTGAAGATTCGCTGGTGATCCTCTCGGGTCAGCGCAACGACAACGGTCTGTTCCTCAGTGGCCCGCAACTGGCCAGCGAACTGGGTCTGGTCGACGGCTCGTTGCTGCGCGGCGCTGAATCCGGTCGTGGGCCACGCCGTACTCGCGTGCTGATCCTGGGCGTCAACGGGTTCATCGGTAATCACCTGTCCGAGCGCCTGCTGCGTGATGATCGCTATGAAGTCTACGGTCTGGACATCGGCTCTGATGCCATCGACCGTCTGCGCAGTCATCCGCACTTCCACTACGTTGAAGGCGACATCAGCATTCACTCCGAATGGATCGAGTACCACATCAAGAAGTGCGACGTGGTGCTGCCACTGGTGGCCATCGCCACGCCGATCGAATACACCCGCAATCCGCTGCGCGTGTTCGAGCTCGACTTCGAAGAAAACCTGAAACTGGTGCGCTACTGCGTCAAGTACAACAAGCGCGTGATCTTCCCGTCGACGTCGGAAGTCTATGGCATGTGCCAAGACAAGAACTTCGACGAAGACACTTCAAACCTGATTGTTGGCCCGATCAACAAGCAGCGCTGGATCTATTCGGTGTCCAAGCAACTGCTGGACCGGGTGATCTGGGCTTATGGTGCCAAGGGCCTGAACTTCACCCTGTTCCGCCCATTCAACTGGATGGGGCCGCGCCTCGATCGTCTGGATTCGGCGCGTATCGGCAGCTCCCGTGCAATCACCCAACTGATCCTCAACCTGGTGGAAGGCACGCCGATTCGTTTGTTCGACGGTGGCGAGCAGAAACGCTGCTTCACCGACATCGCCGACGGCGTCGAAGCGCTGGCGCGGATCATCGATAACGACAACGACGCCTGCAACGGCCAGATCATCAACATCGGCAACCCGGACAACGAAGCGAGCATCCGTCAGTTGGGCGAAGAGCTGCTGCGTCAGTTCGAAGCCCACCCGCTGCGCGACAACTTCCCGCCGTTCGCCGGTTTCCGCGACGTCGAGAGCAAGGCGTTCTACGGTGCCGGTTATCAGGACGTCGAACACCGCAAACCGAGCATTGCCAACGCCAAGCGCCTGTTGAACTGGGAGCCGACCGTTGAGATGCGCGAGACCATTGGCAACACGCTCGACTTCTTCTTGCGCGAGGCCATGCTCGAAATCTCGGAGAGCTGCGATAAAGAGGCACGCTGATGCAGGCAGGTCTTCGTATCGATGTCGACACCTACCGCGGCACCCGTGAAGGTGTGCCGCGACTGTTGGAGATGCTCGACGAGGCGCAGGTCAAGGCAACGTTTTTCTTCAGTGTCGGCCCGGACAACATGGGCCGGCATCTGTGGCGCCTGATCCGCCCGCAGTTCCTCTGGAAAATGCTGCGTTCCAACGCGGCTGGCCTGTACGGCTGGGACATTCTGCTGGCCGGCACGGCCTGGCCCGGCAAACCGATTGGCCGCGATCTCGGGCACCTGATGCGTCAGGCCCGGGACGCCGGTCATGAAGTCGGCCTGCACGCCTGGGATCACCATGGCTGGCAGGCCAATGCCGGGCGCTGGAGCGACAAGCAACTGATCGAGCAGATTCGTCAGGGTGTCGACACCTTGAGCGACATTCTTGGCCAGAAGATTGAATGTTCGGCCGCCGCCGGTTGGCGTGCGGACGAGCGCGTGATCGAGGCCAAGCAAGCTTTCGGTTTTCGCTACAACAGCGATTGCCGTGGGCAGCGGATGTTCCGTGCGCTGTTGGCTGACGGCACACCGGGCACGCCACAGATACCGGTGGACTTGCCGACCTTCGACGAAGTCGTCGGCCCGAGCGTGGCTGCGCAGGACTTCAATGCGTACATCCTCGATCGCTTGCGCCCGGAAAACCTCAACGTCTATACCATTCATGCCGAAGTAGAAGGGATTCTGATGGCTCAGGATTTTCGTCAATTGCTGGCCGAGGCACGCCAGCGAAACATCGAGTTCAACCCTTTGGGCAACTTGTTGCCCGAGTTCCTCAACACCTTGCCCGTAGGCCGCGTAGAGCGCGGCGTCCTCGATGGCCGTGAAGGCTGGTTGGGAGTGCAAGGCGCATGACTCAACGCTGGACATTGCCGCTGCTGTTGCTGGTTTTTTTCCTGCTCGCTTATTTGCTGCCGCTGGGCACTCACGGTTTGTGGATTCCAGACGAAACCCGCTACGCACAGATCAGCCAGGACATGCTCCTGAGCGGTAACTGGGTGTCGCCGCACTTCATGAGCCTGCGCTATTTCGAGAAGCCGATTGCCGGGTACTGGATGATCGCGCTGGGTCAGGAGTTGTTCGGGCAAAACCTGTTCGGCGTGCGCTTTGCCTCGGCATTGAGCACCGGTTTGAGCGTGTTGTTGTGCTTCTTGATCGCTCGACGTTTATGGAATGACCCGCGCAAAAGTTTTGTCTGCGCCCTGCTCTACATGAGTTTCACCATCGTTGCCGGGCAGGCCGGATACGCCAACCTCGATCCGCAATTCACTTTCTGGGTCAACCTGAGCCTGGTGGCGCTGTGGTTTGCTGTCGACAGTCACACCGGCGGCAAGCGCCTGGCCGCCTGGGCGTTGTTGGGACTGGCCTGCGGCATGGGGTTCATGACCAAGGGTTTTCTCGCCTGGCTGCTGCCGGTGCTGATCGCCTTGCCGTGGATGCTCTGGCAAAAACGCTGGCGTGAATTGCTGATGTACGGCCCGATGGCGATTGCCGTCGCGATCATCGTCAGCCTGCCGTGGGTGCTGTCGGTGCATGCGCAAGAGCCGGATTACTGGCGGTTCTTCTTCTGGCACGAACACATCCGCCGCTTCGCCGGTGACGATGCCCAGCACGATGCGCCGTGGTGGTTTTACCTGCCGCTGCTGGTGGCGTTCAGTCTGCCGTGGGTCGGTCTGTTACCGACGGCATTCAAGCAGGCGTGGCAAACCCGCGCTCAGCCCCAAGTCGTGTTCCTGCTGCTGTGGCTGCTGATGCCGCTGCTGTTTTTCAGCTTGAGCAACGGCAAGTTGCCGACTTACATCCTGCCCTGCCTGCTGCCAATGGCGTTGCTGCTCGGTCATGCGCTGGCCGACCGTTTACGTCTGGAGCAAGGCCGGGCGCTGAGCATCAATGGTCTGCTGAACCTATTGTTGGGGCTGGTGACGCTGATCGCAGTGGTCTACCTGCAACTGAAAAAACCGCTGTACGACCACGAATTGCACAGCATGGTGCTGGTGTTCATTGCCCTGACCGGCTGGATCATCGCCAACCTGCTGCAAGCCTTCCTGCCTCTGCAATGCTGGGCGGCGCCGGCATTCGGCAGCCTGTTGCTGATTGGCGTGTTGCCCGCGGCGCTGCCCAAATCGGTGGTCGCCAACAAGATGCCCGATCAGTTCATCCGTCATCACGTCACTGAACTGGCACAAACCACGCACTTGTTGAGCAACGATCTGGGCGCGGCCTCGGCCCTCGCCTGGCGCCTGAAACGCCCGCAGGTTGCGCTGTACAACACGATAGGCGAACTGAAATATGGCCTTGCCTATCCTGACGGCATTCAACAACGGGTCGATTCCGATCAAGTGCAACAGTGGATGCACGAGGCTCGCCGCAGCGGTTCGGTCGGCGTGGTGATGCGCGTCAAGGGGCAGGAAGAACTGGACGAAATCGACAAACTGCCCAAGGACGGCATCCGTTACGAGCAGGGCAATCTGGTGATCATGATCCTTCCCAAGGAGGCGTCATGAGCCTGTTGCTGCTGTTGGTCGCGTGCCTGCTGACCTGCCTGGGTCAGGTGGCGCAAAAATACGCGGTGGAGAGTTGGCGCGGCGTCGATTCCTCCTGGGCTGAAAAACTGCGTTCGCCGTGGTTGTGGCTTGCACTTTTGGCGCTGGGCAGTGGCTTGCTGGTCTGGCTGTTGGTATTGCAGCGTCTGGAAGTCGGCATTGCCTACCCGATGCTCAGCCTCAACTTCGTGCTGATCACGTTGATCGCTCGCTTCGTTTTCCGCGAACACATTGATCGCCGGCATTGGCTGGGGGTAGCGCTGGTGATCGGCGGTGTCGTACTGCTGGGGCAACAATCATGAGCCAACGTCGTGGGATCGCCTTCGCCATGGGCAGCGTGTTGTTGGTCAGCGCGGCGCAACTGGGCATGCGCTGGAGCATGACGCGCCTGCCAGCGCCTGAGCAATGGCTGGCGCTGGACGGCATCGACCTGCACGCATTGGCGGTCGTGTTCACGGCCATTTTCGCCTACGCCCTGTCGATGCTGTGCTGGCTCGCCGCGCTGCGCGATCTGCCATTGGGCCGCGCGTATTCACTGCTGAGCATCAGCTATGCGCTGGTGTACCTGCTGGCGGCCAGTCTGCCGCTGTTCAACGAATCCTTCAGTTTCACTAAATCACTGGGCGTGGCGCTGGTCATGCTCGGGGTCATCACCATTAACACTCGTCCGGCTCGTGCGCCCGAATTCAGGAGTGCTCCATGAAAATCACAGTGTTTGGAAGCGGTTACGTCGGTCTGGTACAAGCGGCTGTGTTGGCCGAGGTCGGGCATGACGTCGTGTGCATGGACGTCGACCAGAAGAAGGTCGATCTGCTCAAGCAAGGCCATGTCAGCATCTTCGAACCGGGGCTGGCCAGCCTGGTGCGCGAAGGTCTGGATTCGAAACGCCTGCAATTCACCACCGATGAACAACTCGCCGTGCAACACGGTCGCGTTGCGTTCATCGCGGTCGGCACGCCGTCCCGTGAGGACGGCTCGGCCGACCTGCGCTACGTGCTGTCAGTCGGTGACGCGATTGCCCGTCATCGTGAGCAACCCCTGATCCTGGTGGAGAAATCCACGGTACCGGTGGGCACCGGCGACAGGCTGCGCGCGCACCTCGAAAAGGCGCTGGTCAAGGCGGGTCGGTTGCTGCAGTTCGATATCGTCTCCAATCCGGAGTTTCTCAAGGAAGGCTCGGCCGTTGCCGACTGCCGCCGTCCGGACCGGATCGTCATCGGCTGTGAAGGTGACGAAGTGCGCGACGTGATGCGCGATCTGTACTCGCCATTCAACCGCAACCATGACCGCATCATGTTCATGGACCTGCGCAGCGCCGAGCTGACCAAGTACGCCGCCAACTGCATGCTGGCGACGAAGATCAGCTTCATCAACCAGATCGCCGAACTCGCCGAGCACCTGGGCGCCGACATCGAGTCGGTGCGTCAGGGCATCGGCGCCGATACGCGTATTGGCTACCACTTCATCTACCCGGGCTGCGGTTATGGCGGTTCGTGCTTCCCCAAGGATATGCGTGCGCTGATCCACAGTGCCGAAGAGGCGCATTGCTCCAGCGACTTGTTGCAAGCGGTCGAGGCGATCAACCAGCGGCAGAAGCACAAGTTGTTCGAGCGCATCAACGCGTTCTACAAAGGTGATCTGCGCGGCAAGACCTTCGCGCTCTGGGGCTTGGCGTTCAAGCCCAATACCGATGACATGCGCGATGCGCCGAGCCGGGTTTTGCTTGAAGAGTTGTGGGCCGCAGGTGCCAGCGTGCGTGCGTTCGACCCCGAAGCCATGCAGGAAACCCAGAACCTGTACCCCAACGAACTGAAACTGATGCTCATGGGTACACCGGAATCGGTATTGCCGGGGGCTGATGCGCTGATCATCTGCACCGAATGGCAGCAATTCAAGGCGCCGGATTTCGACTTGATCAAACAGCGCCTCAATAATCCGGTGATTTTCGACGGACGCAACCTGTACGACGCGGAACGTCTGGCACGTAACGGGTTCCACTACTTCCCGATGGGCCGTGGTGAATCGCGCACATTGCCGATCCCGCTGCAACAGTGGCCTCACACCTCAGACGTCGCTTGAACACGCTGTCGCCTGCCATCCGCCAGCAGTCCCTGATCGCGGGACTGTTGGCATTCTTGTTGTTCGTCGCCGGGGTCTACGGGCAGGCCCCTATCGGTTTTGACTCGCGTTTTGTGCTGTTCGCTCAGGAGATGCTGCGCCACGGGCCGACGGTGTTTCCCACGACGTATGGTCAGCCGTATGCCGATTACTCGGCGCTGTCGACGCTCTTTATCTGGTTTTTGTCGTTGCCGTTCGGTGCGGTCAATGCGTTCACGGCGTGGGCACCGAGTGCTGTCGCCGGCGCGGTGATCGTGACGTTGATGTACCGGCTACTGGCGCCCTATTCGCACCCCTGGGCGCTGATCAGCATTTTGTTGCTGATGCTGACCGGCACTTTTGTCACCGAAGTGCGTGCTGTATCTCAGGACTTGATGCTAGCCGCCGTGGCGTTTGCGGTGTTCTACCTCGGTTACGCCCATGAACATTTCGGCGGCGGACAACGTTGGCCGCTGATTTTCGTGCTGCTGTTGCTCGGTTTCGGCATTCGCGGGCCGATCGGGTTGGTGGTGCCGACCGGCATGTTATGCAGTTATTACCTGCTCAACCGACAGTGGTCGCGGTTGTTCGTGTTTGGTCTGTTGGCCTCAGTGCTGCTGGTGGCGTGTGTGGGCCTGCTGCTGTGGTTTGCCAGACTCAGCGGCGGGCCAGCGTTTATGCAGGATGTGATTCGCATGCAGTTCATGGGGCGCATGGACGGCAGTGAAGGCGTCAGCGGTTCGCTGTATTACTTCACCAGTTCGCTGGGCAACTATGCGCTGGCATATCCCTTGGCCTTACTGGCGTTGGCGGCTGCCTGGCTGAGCAAACCACAGCAGCGCGGGCCGGCCTTGCGGCTGGTGCAGTATTGCGCGGCGGCCGGGCTGATCGTGATCGTCGGCTTGTCGATTCCGCAGGCGAAAAAGGCACGGTATCTGCTGCCGATGTTGCCGATGGCGGCGATCATCGCGGCGTATCCGTTTCAGGTTGCTCAAGGTCGGGGGTTCGCGTGGCTGCGCGGTTTGATACTTGGCCTCTGGCTGGTAACGCCCGGATTGTTGATATTGGCCTTGCTGGTCGCAAAGAAGCGTTTCCCCGAGCAACTGGGCGAAATCACCCTCGTTATGATCGTGTTGGGCGCCCTCCAATTGGCGGCGTTGTGGCGGTTGTTGCGGCCCCGCTGGCGCGCTGAAACATTGGCACTGTGTTCAGTGCTGGCGTTGTGGACGGTGTATGCGTCAGTGTTTGAGCCGGTTGAGCGGCGGCTGTATGACACACAGACCTTCAGTCGTGCCGCGTTTGCCCAGGTTCAGCAAAACCCTGCACCGTTGGTGCTGCACGGGATGGGCAAGGACGCCAAGGCGATCAAGTTCATGGTCAACATCGAACAGGATCTGCAACCGCAGTTCACCGACACCGCACAGGCGCTGGAAGCGCTTAAAGGCCCGGCGTGGCTGATCATGGATCGCAGTGATTTCCTGACATTGAAGGGGTCGTCACTCGATTCGTTACAACCGGTACTCAGCGGCGCGTTTGATAAAAACAACTACGTCCTGCTGTACCTCAAGCCCTTGTAGCCGCTAACCACCCTCCCCGCCATCGGGAGGGTTCAGCTTGACCGGTGGCCTGTGCGCGGCGAGGATGGCCGCGCGCCAGCCGAGCGCTGAAATAAGGACATAGAGATGATGGGTGTGGTGATTGCCGGTATCCAGCCACAGGCCCCCTTCATCGTTGCCGGCATGATCGCCATTGGCAGCATTTTTTTTGCTGCTCGGTGTCTCACTGGAGGCAAAGCCAATATCAACGGTCAGTCAGCCACAAAGCTTTGTGAAGACCCTGATCATCCTGAAGAACGACCGCACGATGATCCTGTTCACCCTCGGTTGCCTGCTCAGCACGCTGGTACCTGCACTTCTGGATTGCGGCGGGCACTGCATTGTTCATCGTTGGCCTGATCGGCTTCAGTCTGGCTGACAGCCTCGTCGGCTGGTGCGTGGCGATGTTCATCTTCACCCTCGGCGAGATGATCATTTACCCGGCGGATTTCCTCTTCGTCGACACCCTGGCCCCTGAAGAACTGCGCGGCAGTTACTACGGTGCACAGAACCTGGCGGCACTGGTCGGCGGTGCGAGCCCCGTAATGTGCGGTTTTCTGCTAATGCACACACCCGCGCCGAGCATGTTTTATGCCTTGAGCGCTCTGGCCGCATTAGGCGGTTACCTCTGTTACATCAGTGGTCGTCGTGTCGCTTCAGTGCAAAAATAATGCACTAAAACTGCATTAATATGAATTTGTCAGCATAGAGATTGATCGGCACACTGTGCGCGTTCCTCCCCCAATGTTGGAACAACTTCGAGGGCTTTCCGGATTGCCGGACAAGTCCTTTTTTTTGCCCGGACTTTTTACAGGATCGGTTTCACATGCTCGCTCGCTGGTTGCCCGCCGCCATCAACACCCGCCCCACCGAATGGAGCCGCGCCGCTATCGGCATGGCGTTGGGCACGTTGTTCAGTGTGTGGCTGTGTGCGCAGGTGTTTGGCCATGAGGTGGCTTATCACCTGATCGGGCCGTTGGGTGCGTCGGCGGTGTTGCTGTTTGCCGTATCGTCCGGGGCGCTCGCCCAGCCGTGGTCGATCATCGGCGGTTATCTGTGCGCAGGTGGGGTGTCGATATTGGTTGCCCACGTACTCGGGCGAACTTTGGGTAGCGCATGCCTGGCGGCGGGCATGGCGTTGATCCTGATGTGCTGGCTGCGGTGCCTGCACCCACCGGCCGGTGCGTTGGCACTCACCTTGGTGCTGGCCGATCCCGCCACCATTGCCATGGACTGGAAAGCCATGGCGCCCGCGATGCTCGGCGCGGCGTGCATGCTGCTCAGTGCGCTGGCCTACAACAACCTCACGCGTATTCGTTATCCAAAACGCCCCGCTGAACTGGCGCCAGCGGTCGCCCCGGTCGACAGCCAGGCGATCACCGCCCAAGACCTGAAACGGGCGCTGGCCGACATGGACGCGTTCATCGACGTCACTCCTGAGGATCTTGAACGGCTGATCCACGCCAGTGAACTGCATGCCAAACGTCGCAGTATTGGTGAAGTTTTCAGCTGACAGCCACCTGCATCAATGGCGCGAGGGGGCCACTTCCCTCGCCACAACGGCAATCTTGTACCCAAGGCAAAAACGCAAACTCCCCCTGCACATATCCCCGTTGTACACGGCAAATTTGCACTGTTACGATCCGGTAACGCTCGCGCGCGAGCTTCTCGAATAAAGACAATAAAAGCAGGGAGTTAGTGATGACTGCTCAGGCTTCATCCCCGAGGACTTTGTCCATGGATGCCACGCAAAACGAAGTGCTGGCCGAGGTTCGCAACCACATCGGTCACCTGACCCTCAACCGCCCCGCCGGCCTCAATGCCATCACCCTCGACATGGTTCGCCTGCTGCAACAGCAGCTCGATGCCTGGGCCGCGGACGCCAATGTCCATGCCGTGGTACTGCGCGGTGCCGGTGAAAAAGCTTTCTGCGCCGGTGGCGACATTCGCTCGCTGTACGACAGCTTCAAAAGCGGCGACACGCTGCACGAAGATTTCTTCGTCGAGGAATACGCTCTCGACCTGACGATCCACCATTACCGCAAACCGGTGCTCGCGCTGATGGATGGTTTTGTCCTTGGCGGCGGCATGGGGCTGGTGCAAGGCGCCGATCTGCGGGTCGTCACGGAGAAGAGCCGTCTGGCGATGCCGGAAGTGGCCATCGGTTATTTCCCGGACGTCGGCGGTAGCTATTTCCTGTCGCGCATTCCCGGTGAACTGGGGATTTATCTGGGCGTCAGCGGCGTGCAGATTCGCGCCGCTGATGCGCTGTATTGCGGGCTGGCCGACTGGTACGTCGACAGTGACAAACTGGCGACCCTCGATCAGCAACTCGATCATCTGCAATGGAGTGACACGCCGCTGAAGGATCTGCAGAACCAGCTCGCCAAAATGGGCGTACAAACCCTGTCCGATGCGCCATTGCAAAAACTGCGTCCGGTCATCGACCATTTCTTCGCCCTGCCGGACGTGCCGAGCATGGTCGAGCAATTGCGCGCTGTGACCGTGGCCAACAGCCACGAATGGGCGACCACTACGGCTGATCTGCTGGAAACCCGTTCGCCATTAGCCATGGCCGTGACCCTGGAAATGCTTCGTCGTGGCCGGCATCTGAGCCTGGAACATTGCTTCGCGCTGGAACTGCATCTGGATCGCCAGTGGTTCGCACGCGGTGATTTGATCGAAGGCGTGCGCGCCCTGCTGATCGACAAAGACAAGACACCTCGCTGGAACCCACCGACCCTCGCCGCGCTGGACGCTGCGCATGTCGCGAGTTTCTTCCACGGTTTTGATGAGAGCGGGAGCTGAGCCATGCACGATCTCGAACTGACTGAAGAACAAGTCATGATCCGCGACATGGCCCGGGACTTTGCCCGCGGCGAAATCGCACCCCACGCGCAAGCCTGGGAAAAGGCTGGCTGGATCGACGACGCTTTGGTGGCGCAAATGGGCGAACTGGGTTTGCTCGGCATGGTCGTGCCAGAAGAATGGGGCGGCACTTACGTCGACTATGTGGCGTATGCGTTGGCGGTCGAAGAAATCTCCGCTGGCGACGGCGCGACGGGTGCATTCATGAGCATTCACAACTCCGTCGGTTGCGGCCCGGTGCTCAATTACGGCAGTGACGCCCAGAAGCAGACCTGGTTGGCGGATCTGGCCAGCGGTCAGGTCATCGGCTGCTTCTGCCTGACCGAACCCCAGGCCGGCTCCGAAGCGCACAACCTGCGCACTCGCGCCGAACTGCATGATGGCCAGTGGGTGATCAACGGCGCCAAGCAATTCGTCAGCAACGGCAAACGGGCGAAACTGGCTATCGTGTTTGCGGTGACCGATCCGGATCTTGGCAAGAAAGGGATTTCCGCGTTTCTGGTACCGACCGATACGCCCGGTTTCATCGTCGATCGCACCGAACACAAAATGGGCATCCGCGCCTCCGACACCTGCGCGGTGACGCTGAACAACTGCAGCATTCCCGAGGCCAACCTGCTCGGTGAGCGCGGCAAGGGTCTGGCGATTGCCCTGTCCAACCTTGAAGGCGGACGCATCGGCATCGCTGCGCAGGCGCTCGGCATCGCCCGTGCGGCGTTTGAAGCGGCGCTGGCTTACTCGCGTGATCGGGTGCAGTTCGGCAAACCGATCAACGAGCATCAGAGCATCGCCAATCTGCTGGCCGACATGCACATGCAATTGAACGCAGCGCGGCTGATGATCCTGCATGCGGCGCGGCTGCGCACGGCGGGCAAGCCGTGCCTGTCAGAGGCTTCACAGGCCAAGTTGTTTGCTTCGGAAATGGCCGAGAAGGTCTGTTCGTCAGCGATTCAGATTCATGGCGGGTATGGGTATCTGGAGGATTATCCGGTCGAGAAGTATTACCGCGATGCGCGGATTACCCAGATTTATGAAGGGTCGAGCGAGATTCAGCGAATGGTGATTGCCCGGGAATTGAAGAACTACCCGCTATAACCGTGCGGGCCGCCTCCCGGTGGAGAGGCGGCCCAATGGTCAAACCCCCAAAAGCTTCGCGGGCAAGCCCGCTCCCACAAGGTTCTGTGCAGCCCTGTGAGGGCGGGTTTGCCCGCGATAGCGTCAGTAATTACTTGCCCTGGAACTCCGGCGCCCGCTTGGCCACGAACGCCGCCATCCCTTCCTTCTGATCCTGTGTGGCAAACGCGGCATGGAACACCCGGCGCTCAAAACGTACGCCTTCCGTCAGGTTGACCTCGAACGCTCGGTTGACGCTTTCTTTGGTCATCATTGCAATCGGCAGCGACTTGCTGGCAATGACGGCGGCCACCTTCAGCGCTTCATCCAGCAGTTCATCACTGGGCACGATCCGCGCGACGATGCCGCAGCGCTCGGCTTCCACGGCATCGATCATGCGCCCGCTCAGGCACATTTCCATGGCCTTGGCTTTGCCCACGGCACGGGTCAGGCGCTGGGTGCCGCCCATGCCCGGCAGGACGCCGAGGTTGATTTCCGGCTGGCCGAACTTGGCGTTGTCGCCGGCCAGAATAAAGTCGCACATCAACGCCAGTTCACAGCCCCCGCCAAGGGCGAAGCCGTTGACCGCTGCGATGATCGGCTTGCGTCGATTGGCGACACGGTCGCTGTCGCTGAACAGATCGTCCATGTAGATCTGCGGATAGGTCAGCTCGGCCATTTCCTTGATGTCGGCACCGGCCGCGAAGGCTTTCTTCGAACCGGTGAGGACGATGCAACCAATGTTCGCGTCAGCTTCCAGCCCATCGAGCGCATGGTTCACTTCGCTGACCAGTTGCGCGTTCAGCGCGTTCAGCGCCTGCGGGCGGTTCAGGGTGATCAGGCCAACGCGGCCGTGGATTTCCAGCAGAATCGTTTCGTAAGTCATGAATAAAAACTCCTTCTCAAAGATTGCGCGAAATGACCATGCGCTGAATATCACTGGTGCCTTCGTAGATCTGGCAGACACGCACGTCGCGGTAGATGCGCTCCAGCGGGAAGTCGTTGAGGTAACCGTAACCGCCCAGGGTTTGCAATGCCATCGAGCAGACCTTCTCGGCCATTTCCGAGGCGAACAACTTGGCCATCGACGCCTCGACCAAGGCCGGTTGACCACTGTCACGCAGGGCGGCAGCGTAATGCACCATTTGCCGCGCAACGGCGATCTGCGTGGCCATGTCAGCGAGGCGGAACGCCACGGCCTGATGCTCGATGATCGGCTTGCCGAAGGTGTCCCGCTCGCGGGCGTAATCGCGCGCGGCTTCGAACGCGGCGCGGGCCATGCCCACCGCTTGCGAAGCAATGCCGACGCGCCCGCCCTCGAGGTTGGCCAAGGCGATCTTGTAGCCCTCGCCCTCCTCGCCCAAACGGTTCGCGACCGGGACTTTGACGTCTTCGAAGAGAATCTGGCAGGTGTCCGAAGCATGCTGGCCGAGCTTGTCTTCAACGCGGGCCACTTTGTAGCCCGGCGAATCGGTCGGCACGATAAGTGCGGTGATTCCGCGTTTGCCGGCACTCGGATCGGTCACTGCAAACACAATGACAATCCCGGCGTTTTGCCCCGACGTGATGAACTGTTTGCAGCCATTGAGCACGTAGTGATCACCTTCCAGGCGTGCACGGGTTTTCAGGCTGCTCGCATCGGAACCGGCTTGCGGCTCGGTCAGCGCGAACGCGCCGAGCATTGCGCCGCTGGCCAGCGGTTTGAGGAAGCGCTCGCGCTGATCGTCGTTGCCAAACTTGAGAATGGGCACGCACCCCACCGAGTTGTGCACGCTCATGATGGTCGAGCAGGCGCCGTCGCCGGCCGCGATTTCTTCCAGGGCCATGGCATAGGCCAGGTAACCGGTGTCGCAACCGCCCCACTGCTCCGGCACGAGCATGCCGAAGAAGCCCAGTTCGGCCATTTCGCCGATGGCTTCCTTGGGAAACCGGTGTTCGCGATCCCACTCGGCGGCGAACGGTTTCAGCCGCTCCTCGGCAAACTGCCGGGCCATGTCGCGGATCTGGTTTTGGTCTTCGTTGGCAATCATGGTGAATCCTTAAATCCGGGGGTGACTACACAGAACCCTGTGGGGGGGGCTTGCTCCCGAAAGCGGTGTGTCATTCAAAAGTGATGTGCCTGACACAGCCACTTCGGGAGCAAATCTCCTCCCAGCGTTGGGAATGGTTGGCCTTAGTAGACGCATTCCACGGCCATGGCCGTCGCTTCGCCGCCGCCGATACAAATTGCCGCGATACCGCGTTTGAGGTTTCTCTGGCGCAAGGCCGAGAGCAAGGTCACCAGAATCCGCGCGCCGGATGCACCGATCGGATGGCCCAAGGCACAGGCGCCGCCGTGCACGTTGAGTTTGTCGTGAGGAATTTCCAATTGAGTCATCGCCGCCATGCCGACCACAGCAAACGCTTCGTTGACCTCGAACAGATCAACGTCGCCCAACGACCAACCGGTTTTCTTGATCAATTTCTTGATCGCACCAATCGGCGCCACCGGGAACAGGCCCGGGGTGTCGGCGAACGCTGCGTGGCCGTGAATCACCGCCAGTGGTTTCAAACCGAGTTTCTGCGCCTGCGACTGACGCATCAGCACCAGTGCAGCGGCGCCATCAGAGATCGAACTGGCGTTCGCCGCCGTCACCGTGCCGCCTTCGCGGAACGCCGGCTTCAGTGAGGCGATCTTGTCGAGTTTGGCTTTCGGCGGCTGCTCGTCATGGCTGATCAGCACCTGCTCTTTGCCGACGGTCACGGTCAGCGGAACGATTTCAGCCTTGAAGCTGCCGTCCTTGATCGCTTGCTGGGCGCGGGTGGTCGAAGCGATAGCGAACGCGTCCTGGGCTTCACGGCTAAAGTGATGGGTTTGGGCGCAATCTTCGGCGAAGGTGCCCATCAGCCGGCCTTTGTCGTAGGCATCTTCGAGCCCGTCGAGGAACATCGAATCAAGCACGCGGCCATGGCCCATGCGGTAACCGGCGCGGGCACGATCCAGCAGATATGGCGAGTTGGACATGCTTTCCATGCCGCCGGCAATGACCACATCGGCGCTGCCAGCGACCAACATGTCGTGGGCGAGCATGGTGGTTTCCATGCCTGAGCCACACATTTTGTTGACCGTGGTGCAACGGGTCGATTTATCCAGCCCGGCGCCCAGTGCGGCCTGACGCGCAGGCGCCTGACCGAGGCCTGCCGGCAATACGCAACCGAACAGCACTTCGTCGACCGAGTCGCTGGCAACACCTGCACGCTCCACCGCCGCCTTGATCGCGGCAGCGCCGAGTTGTGGCGCGGTGAGGCTTTTCAGTTCGCCTTGAAAGCCGCCCATGGGGGTGCGGACAGCGCTGACGATGACAATCGGATCGTTGGAAAGGGTCATGACAAATCCTCCTTACTTGGCGGCCATGCGCAAGGCACCGTCGAGACGGATCACCTCACCGTTGAGCATGCTGTTTTCGATGATATGCCGAACCAGTGCGGCGTACTCGGCAGGCTTGCCCAGACGCGGCGGGAACGGCACACCAGCGGCCAGCGAGTCGCGGACTTCCGGGGTCATGCCGGCCATCATCGGGGTTTCGAAAATGCCCGGTGCGATGGTCATCACACGAATGCCGAAGCGGGCCAGTTCGCGGGCGGCCGGCAAGGTCAGGCTGGCGATGGCGCCTTTGGACGCCGAATAGGCGGCCTGACCGATCTGGCCATCGAATGCCGCCACCGAGGCGGTGTTGATGATCACGCCGCGTTCGCCGTCGGCATTGGCCTCGGCTTCGGCGATGGCCGCAGCGGCCAGGCGCAACATATTGAAGCTGCCGATCAGGTTGACGTTGATCACTTGGGCGAAACTGCTCAGTGCATGCGGGCCGTTCTTGCCGAGGATCTTTTCGCCACGCACAATACCGGCGCAGTTGACCAGACCGTTCAGGCTGCCGAAGGCTTTGACGGTCGCCTGCACGGCAGCTTCGGCGGCGGCTTCGTTGCTGATATCGGCCACCACGCTTTGCGCGCCCAAACGCTGCGCCTGTGCGGCGACTGCTTCGGCATTCATGTCCACCAGCATCACTTTGGCGCCGGCACTGACCAGCAATTCAGCCGTGGCGGCACCCAGGCCGGACGCGCCGCCGGTGACGATAAAAACCTTGTTTTCGATCTGCATGACTGTACTTCCTGATTCAAGCTGAAACGTTATGCGCCGCGGCCTCTTGAGCCTTGGCGATTTCCTGGTTGCGCAAGATAAAGCGCTGCAATTTGCCACTCGGGGTTTTGGGCAACTCGCTGACAAATTCGATTTCACGCGGGTAGGAATGCGCGGCCAGACGCTTGCGTACGTGTTGGCGCAGCTCTTCGGCCAACTCCGGCGCGGCGCGGTATTGCGCGCTGAGCACGACGAACGCTTTGACCAGTTCGGTGCGTTCCGGGTCCGGCTTGCCGACCACCGCCGCTTCGACCACGGCCGGGTGTTCGATCAACGCACTTTCGACGTCGAACGGGCCTACGCGGTAGCCCGATGTGGTGATCACGTCATCGCTGCGGCCGACAAAACTGATGCTGCCGTCCGGGTTCCATTCCACGGTGTCACCGCTCAGGTAGTAGTCGCCGACGAACGCCTTGGTCGGCGCGCCTTCGTAACCGCCGAACCAACACATCGGCGATTGCGGACGGTCGATGGCGAGAATGCCCGGCTGGCCGACACCAAGTTCGTTGTACTGATCGTCGAGCACCACAATGCGATGACCCGGCGAGGTAAACCCGGCAGCGCCAACATGAACAGGGTGTGCGAGGCCGTGGTGATTGCACAGGACCATGCCCAGTTCGGTCTGGCCGTAATGGTCGTGTATGACCACGTCGAGGTGGTCGGCGAACCAGCGGATGACTTCCGGGTTCAGCGGCTCACCGGCGCTGCTGACGATGCGCAGTTTGCCCTTGATCGACTTGGCGAACTCGTCACCGCCGGCAATCAGCAAGCGATACGCCGTTGGCGAACCGGTGAGGTTGGTGATGCCGTACTTGTTGATCACCCTGCAGGTACTTTCCAGGGTAAACGGGCCGTCGTAGAAGGTGATCGGGTGGCCCATCGACATAGGGCCGGTGACGCCGTAATAGATGCCGTAGGCCCAGCCCGGATCGGCGACGTTCCAGAACGCATCTTCCGGGCGCAGATCCACGGCATCGCGAGTGTAGCTCTGGAACGCGACGATGGCTTTGAGCGGCACCGACAGCGCTTTCGACGGGCCGGTGGTGCCCGAGGTGAACATCAACAGGAACGGGTCTTCGCCAGTCAGCAGCACCGGTTCGCAGGCATTGGAATAATGAGCCAGTTCGGCCCAGAAACTGAAATCGCCCCGGACGATGCCCTGCCCTTTGGCGCCACTGACGGTGACCAGCGTCGGGCAGTCTGCAACTTCCGTGAGTTTCGGTCGGTTGACGGCGTCAGTGACCACGATTTTGGCGCCGGAGCTGTTCAGGCGATGTTCGAGGGCCTTGGGGCCGAACGCGGTGAACAGCGGCTGATACACCGCGCCGATACGCCAGGTGGCAAACACGGTGATGAGCAATTCGATGTTGCGTGGCAGCAGGCCGGCAACCTTGTCGCCCTTCTGCACGCCTTGGGCGAGGAGAAAATTGGCGAAACGCGCGGCTTTGTCCTGCAAGTCGCTGAAGGTGTAGGTCGCGCTGGCGCCGTCGCGGCCTTCCCAGAACAGCGCGATGCGCCCCGGCAATGCATGACGGTCGCAACATTCGACGCAGGCGTTGAGCGCCTCAAGCGTTGCGCTGAGCGCGGCATCGACGGTGTGCTGATAGTTGAACTGTTCGGTGGCAGACAAGTAATCGCGCATTGCCAGAATCCCTCTGTGTTTTTATTAGGCTGGGAACCGTAAACAACACAGCGATAGTCGCGCTGTGGTGGGCTTGGGGCAATGGTCAAAGCCATCAAAGTGGCTGACTGGTTTGGCCAAGCGCTGGTAAGTGTGCTGCCCGTTCCGGCCTCTTCGGGAGCGGGTCTGTTTCCACAGGGGAATGCATTTCAAGCTGAGGGAGCTGATCTGAACTGTGGGAGGGGGATTGCTCCCGAAGGCGTCGGGCCGGGCGACGGATGATCTGGATCAGACCGCCTCATTCAGGATCAACGTGCGATAGTGCCCAGGATTGGACCCCGACCACTTGCGAAACGCTTTGTAGAACGAACTGGCATCGGCAAACCCTAGCCGCGCTGCGATCTCGACAAAACTGATCGAAGGCTCCGCCAGCCACATAATCGCCAACTCCTTGCGCACACTGTCCTTGAGGCCTTGATACGTCTGCCCCTCCTCCGCCAGGCGTCGGCGCAACGTTGAAGCCGACATGCACAATTGCTGCGCCAGCGCTTCGGTTTCAGGCCAGCTCTCGGCGGGCAACTGACGCAAATCCTGTTTGATCCGACTGGCAAAGCTTTGTGGGTCGCGGTACTTCACCAGGATGTTGGCCGGCGCGTGGGCCAGGAAACGTTGCAACTCCTCGACACTGCGTTTGATCGGTAGATCCAGCACGTCGGCCGCGAAGATCATCCGTGTGCGAGGTCGGTCGAACCGCAGGTTTTCCGAAAACATCACTCGATAATCATCGGTGAAGTCCGGTTCCGGGCAGCGCAGTTCGATGGCCATGATCGGGATACGTCGCCCGGCCAGCCAGCAGGCAACACCGTGGACGATCATCCAGTAGGTGAAATAGGTAAAGGCGCGGGCGGGTTCAGGTTCGTCTTCAAGCAAAACGATTTCCGCGAGGCTCTGCTGATGCACCAGTTGCGCAGGCAGACGTTCAAGCATCAGCGACAGAAATCCCAGGCCGCTGCTCAAACCGGCAGCAAGTGTCGGTTGCGCCATCGCGCTACGACAGAGGAACTCAAGGCTGCCTGACTTGAGCTTGCGCGGGTCCATGCCGAAAAACTCGTCATCGCCGCGCCGCGCCAGCAAGCGCCAGAGTTTGGCGTATTGCGAGGCCGCTACTCGGCCATCGCCTGCGTGCAGCAAGGCTGGAGCAATGCCGACCTTGTTCAAGACGTCTTCAGTGGCCGCGCCCGGGGCACAGCTCTGCAGCAGTGCTTCACGCACCAATTGAACGGCGATGGTGTCTTTTTCCGACATGGAGCGAGGCAGACCTGGTTGTTTTTGACTGTGCGGCATCTTAACGCAGGACTTGAATTCAACACGAATCAACCGTGGTTGCGAGCAAGCCCGCTGCTCCAGAGACCTGCGCAGCACAAAAATCAGGATTGTTCAGCTAACGTTCAGGTTTATGCCAATCAGTTTCATTTGCGAATGAGTGTCATTATGTTACAACTTGTAACTTCTTCGAACGACCTATTGGATACCGAATGCTTGTCCCCTTCCTGATCATGCTGCGCGAAGGCATTGAAGCCGCGCTGATCGTTGGCATCATCGCCAGCTACCTGCAACAGACCGGCCGTGGCCAATGGATGCCCGCCGTGTGGATCGGCGTATTTCTCGCCGCCGCGCTAGCGCTGCTGGTGGGTGGCGGGCTGGAACTGGTCAGTGCCGAGTTCCCGCAAAAGCAGCAGGAGCTGTTCGAAGGCATGGTCGGGCTGGTGGCCGTGGGGGTTCTAAGCGCCATGGTCTTCTGGATGCGCAAGGTCGCGCGCTCGATCAAACACTCGCTGCACGCCTCGCTGGACGAAGCGCTGACCTCTTCCAGACACCAGGTCATCGCGCTGATCGCCATGGTGTTCTTCGCCGTGGCCCGCGAAGGTCTGGAAACGGTGTTCTTCCTGCTCGCCGTGTTCCAACAGAGCGAAGGCCCCGGCGCGCCGATTGGCGCCCTGCTCGGCCTGATGCTGGCCATCGTTGTTGGGTTCCTGATCTACAGCGGCAGCATGCGCCTCAACCTTTCTGCGTTTTTCAAGTGGACCGGGCTGTTCATTCTCGTCGTCGCTGCGGGGATTCTCGCCAACTCGGTGCAGGCGCTGCATGAAGCCGGGCTGTGGAATCACCTGCAAACCGTAGTTTTTGACTTCAGTGCCACGCTGCCGATGGGCGGGCCGCTGGGTTCAGTGCTGGCCGGCATGTTCGGTTATCAGGACACCCCAACCCTCAGCACCCTTGGCGCTTATCTGATCTACCTGATGGTGGCGCTGGTGGTGTTTTTCCTCCCGGCTGCACCGACCCAACCCGTCGCACAACCGAATTCTGTTTCCAGCCAATAAGGGCACCCATGTCAAAGCCTAATACTCCCCAGGCCTCGCCTCCCCGCGCCTTGCGTTGGGCGGTGGCCGGCTCGGTGATCGTGATGGTCGCCGCCGGTGGCCTGTTCTATTACGCCTCGCAATTGGCGGCGGCCAAACGAAAGCACAACCTCAACGAAGTGGTGGTCAACATTCATCCGGGCAACTGCGAGCCCAATGAATTGAGCGTACCGGCCGGCCGCGCCAGTTTCCGTATCGTCAACCGCTCCGAGCGAGCAGTGGAATGGGAAATCCTCGACGGCGTGCTGGTGGTCGAGGAGCGCGAGAATATTGCGCCGGGCCTGAGCCAGGCAATCAACGCCAACCTGCAACCCGGCGACTACGCGATCACGTGTGGCCTGCTGAGCAATCCGCGCGGCACTTTACATGTCACGCCCACAGCTGCTTCTGACGCCGCGGCCAAAGCCAAGCCCTCGATGATCGCCTTTGTCGGGCCGTTGTCGGAGTTCCGCGTGTATCTGGCCAGCCAGGGCAGCGCGCTGATCAAAGCCGTGACCGTGCTTGATCAGGCGATCGCCAGCGGCGACTTGAGCCAAGCGCAAGCGGCGTATCTGCCGGCTCGTGCGGCCTATCAACACCTGGCTCCTGCTGCGCAGCGTCTGGCCGAACTGGATAACAGCATCAACGCCCGCGCCGATTACTTTGAAAAACGCGAGCAGGATCGAGCCTTTGTCGGTTTCCACCGGATCGAATACGGCCTGTTCCAGCAAGGAAAACTCGACGATCTCGCACCGGTTTCTCAGCGCTTGCTGACCGACGTCACCACGCTCATACAGCAATTGCTCGCCCAGTCGCTACCACCGGAACAACTGGTCAACAGCGTCGCGCGCAACCTCAGCACACTCGCCGACGTCCGCGCCGCCAGCGGTGAAGAAGAGCGCTACAGCCACAGCGACCTCAACGGTTTTGCCGCCAACCTGCAAACCGCACACAAAGTCGTGGACCTGCTGCGACCGATGCTGAGCAAGTCTGCTGCCGATCTGTTACCGAAAGTCGACAAGGCGCTGACGGACTTCGATACCGAACTCAACACCTACAAGATCAAGGACGGCTACGCCCGCTACGACACGGTCAGCGGCGAACAACGCAAACAGATTGCCGACAAGGCTCAGGCTCTGGCCAGCGCGCTTGATGGCATCGATCCCGCCCTCGGCCTCTCCGGCCTGTAAGCAGAAGACGAGTACCGATGAAAGATTCAGAACAACTCAACCTGCAGCGTCGCCGTGTCCTGATGGGCATGGGGGCCGCCGGTGTCGCCCTCGCGGGTTCGGCCCTGAGCTGCCCGGCCATGGCCGCCGCACCGGCGCAAGTCACCGAAGCACCGAGCAGCGACAAGACTGAAGACCGCCACGATTTCTACGGCGTACACCAGACCGGCATCGTCACCCCGCGCCCAGCCTCGGGCATGCTGGTTTCGTTCGACGTATTGGCCAGTGATCGCGAAGACCTCGAACGACTGTTTCGCACCCTCAACGAGCGCATCGCCTTTCTGATGAAGGGCGGCCCCGTGGCACAGATTGACCCGAAACTGCCGCCCCCGGATTCCGGCATCCTCGGCCCGGTGGTCACGCCGGATAACCTGACCATCACCGTTTCGGTGGGTGAGTCGCTGTTCGATGAGCGCTTCGGCCTAGCCGACGCCAAACCCAAGCGTCTGATCCGCATGGTCGGTTTCCCCAACGATGCACTGGACGCCGACTGCTGCCACGGTGACCTCAGCCTGCAGTTTTGTGCCAACACCGCCGACACCAACATTCATGCCCTGCGCGACATTGTGAAGAACCTGCCTGATCTGCTGCTGGTGCGCTGGAAACAGGAAGGTAGCGTGCCGCCACAAGCCCCGGCCAAACCCGGTGTGCCGGCGCAGTCGGCGCGCAACTTCCTCGGTTTCCGGGATGGTTCAGCCAACCCCGATTCCACCGACGGCAAAGCCATGGACCGCGTGGTCTGGGTGCAACCGGACAGCGATGAACCTGCCTGGGCCGTGCATGGCAGCTATCAAGCGGTGCGGATCATCCGCAACTTCGTCGAGCGCTGGGATCGCACGCCGTTGCAGGAGCAGGAAAGCATCATCGGTCGGGTCAAAACCACTGGCGCGCCGATGGGGGCCCGACATGAAACCGAAGTCCCGGATTACAGCAAAGATCCGGCCGGCAAGCTGACCAAACTCGACGCGCACATTCGCCTGGCTAACCCGCGTACCGCTGCGAGCCAGGCCAACCTGATCCTGCGTCGGCCGTTCAACTATTCCAACGGGGTAAACAAGAACGGTCAGCTTGACATGGGGTTGCTGTTCATCTGCTACCAGGCCGACCTGGAAAAAGGCTTTATCACCGTGCAGACCCGCCTCAATGGCGAACCGCTTGAGGAATACCTCAAACCCGTCGGCGGCGGTTACTTCTTCACGCTTGCGGGCGTTACGGGCGACAAGGACTTCATCGGTCGCTCGCTGCTTAATGCCACACAACCGAAAACCGCTGCCTAAAACAATCAAGACACTGGAGCCGCCCCATGAAAAAAACGCCACTCGCGCTATTACTGACCCTTGGCTTGCTCAACACCCCGCTGTCGGTTTTCGCAGCGACCTCTGCACTGGATCTGGTCGGGCCGGTGTCGGACTACAAGATCTACGTCACCGAACAACTCGATGAGCTGGCCAGCCACACTCAGCAGTTCACCGATGCGGTGAAGAAAGGCGACCTGGCGACTGCGCAAAAGCTCTATGCACCGACCCGCGTTTACTACGAGTCGATCGAACCGATTGCCGAGCTGTTCAGTGACCTTGATGCGTCTATCGATTCGCGTGTCGACGACCACGAAAAAGGCGTGAAAGCGGAAGATTTCACCGGGTTCCACCGCATCGAGTATTCGCTGTTCTCTGAAAAGAGCACCCAAGGCCTGGATACGTTGGCGCAGGGTTTGAACAAAGACGTCAAAGACCTGCAGAGCCGCGTGGCCGGTCTGACCTTCCCGCCTGAGAAGGTGGTGGGGGGGGCTGCGGCGCTGCTTGAGGAAGTTGCCGCGACCAAGATCACCGGTGAAGAAGATCGTTACAGTCACACCGACCTGTACGACTTCCAGGGCAACATCGATGGCGCGAAGAAAATCGTTGATCTGTTCCGTCCGCAGATCGAAAAACAGGACAAGGCGTTCGTCGCCAAAGTGGACAAGAACTTCGCCTCCGTGAATAAAGTTCTGGCCAAGTACAGAACCAAGGACGGTGGTTTCGAGACGTATGACAAGGTGCAGGACAACGACCGCAAAGCGCTGGTCGGGCCGGTGAATACCTTGGCTGAAGACCTGTCGACCTTGCGTGGAAAGCTGGGTCTGAACTGAGTTTTTATAGCGTTTGATACGGCCCGCTCGCGAGCAAGCCCGCCCCACATTGGATCTGTGTCGATCACCTTATTTGTGGTGAACACAGCCTTCCTGTGGGGGCGGGCTTGCTCGCGCAAGCGGTTGTGGCTGCACCGAATAGCTTGAAGCCTTACAAAATCCGGTAGAGCAACCGCTCAATCCGCACCCGGCTCACGCGCTTGAGAAACTTCGCCACCCCGCTCGGGTACTCCGGCAAGGTTTCCAGACTCTGGAAACTCTCGATACGCGTGGTATGGCGAAATATTTCCTCCAGCTCCTTCGCCCGCGGTTCCAGCCACTCGCCTTGCTGATCATCCATCAACAGCGCGTTTTCCAGATCCAGACGGAACGCCCGTGGATTGAGGTTGTTGCCGGTCAGCAGCGTATAGCGCTGATCGATCCACATGCCCTTGAGGTGATAGGTGTTGTCACCGTCACGCCACAGGTGCAGGTTCAACTGGCCGCTGTCGATGTTGCGCTGATGCCGTTTGGCAAAGCGGCGCAAGCTGATCTCGTACAGGTACGGCAATGCCGCGATGACCTTGAACGGTTCGCTTGGCGGGATGTAAAAGTCGTTGGCGGTCTTGTCGCCCACCACGATGTCGATCTTCACGCCGCGAGCCAGCGCACGGTTGACCTCACGGATCACGCCCAAAGGCAGGTTGAAGTACGGCGTGCAGATGGTCAGTTGCGTTTGCGCGCTGGCGATCAACTCGAGAATCACCCGGTTCAGCGGGTTGTTCTTGCCGACGCCAAGCAACGGACTGACCGATAGGCCAGTGTGCGCCGTACTGCCGGCGCTGGTGTCGTATGCCGCGTATTTGAGTCGACTGCGCAGATCGCCAATATAGTTGCGCAGGCTTCGGGTGGTCGGCAGGTTCGGCAAATCAAGACGGTGCACCGCTTTGGATTCGATCAGGCCGTGCTTGACCAGGTGATGCATCGAATCCGCCAGCTCAGGGCTGCGCAGGACGTGATAGCGGTCGAAACGGTACTTGTCGAACTTGTGCAGATAAACGTTGTTCAGGCTCGCACCGCTGTAGACCACACAATCGTCGATCACGAAGCCCTTCAAATGCAGCACGCCAAACAACTCGCGGGTCTGCACCGGCACACCGTAAACCGGCACTTCGCTCTGGTGGGTGCGGGTCATCTCCTGATACCACGCCGAGTTCCCCGGCTGCTTGCCGGCGCCGATCAACCCGCGCTGGGCGCGCAGCCAGTCGACCACCACAGCAATTTCAAGCTCTGGACGCTTGAGTTTGGCGGCGTGCAAGGCATCGAGGATTTCCTGACCGGCTTCGTCTTGCTGCAAATAAAGCGCGACGATGACGATACGCTGGGTCGCCTCGGCGATTTTCTCCAACAGGCAACGACGGAACTCGGCGGCACCGGACAGAATGGTCACGGCCTCGGCGGTCAGCGGAAAGCTGCGCAATTTAGGCAGCAGAGAACGTTTGAAAAGCAACGGCATAGGGCTCGCAATGGGTCGAATCCGAAGAACCCGAGAGCTTACACCATCGACTCGTTCGGGTCTTGTTACTGGCTGCAATATCCCCTTCGTGAGCAGGCTCACTCCCGCCTTTGAAAAACGATCCACGGCGAGGGCGGACTTGCTCGTGAGCGCCACTTTGAAATCAACGCTTGACCAAGGAGAACGATCATTCTACTGTTTGCCACATGAACCTGACTACTGACCCATCGACTCGCGACATCATTCTGGATGTCACCGAAAAGCTGATTTACAGAAGCGGCATCGCCGCCACTGGCATGGATCTTCTGGTGAAAACCGCCGGTGTCTCCAGAAAAAGTATCTACCGCTACTTCGCCAACAAAGAGGAGCTGACCGTCACCGCCCTGCAACGCCGTGACGTGCGCTGGATGCACTGGTACCGAAACGCCGTCGATCAGGCCGAAACCCCCGCCGATCGCTTGCTCAACCTGTTTACCGTGCTCAAGGGCTGGTTCGCTTCGGAAGGTTTCCGCGGCTGTGCGTTCATCAATACCAGCGGCGAAACCGGCGACCCTCAGGACCCGGTGCGCCAGGTCGCCAAAGAGCACAAACAGAAGCTGCTCGACTATGTGTGCGAGCTATGTACCGAACATGGCGCCAAGGATCCGCAACTGCTGGCCAAACAGATGCTGATCCTGATTGATGGCGCCATTACCGTAGCGCTTGTGATGGGTGATCACAGTGCCGCCGATAATGCGCAATGCATGGCGCGAAAGTTGTTGGACCTGTAACACCTTAATGAGCCTGACAAGTTGTTTAAACGTTGAATTTATCGGGAGACTTAACATGTCTACTGCAGCCCAGGTACGTCCACCATTGCCGCCCTTCAACCGAGATTCGGCGATCGAGAAAGTTCGTTTGGCCGAGGATGGCTGGAATTCTCGCGATCCGGAAAAGGTATCGCAGGCCTACACCCTCGATACAAAGTGGCGTAACCGCGCCGAGTTCGCCAGCAACCGCGAAGAAGCCAAGGCCTTCCTGACCCGTAAATGGGCCAAGGAACTGGATTACCGTTTGATCAAGGAACTCTGGGCCTGGTCTGACACGCGCATTGCCGTGCGTTACGCCTACGAGTGGCACGACGATTCGGGTAACTGGTTCCGTTCTTACGGCAACGAAAACTGGGAGTTCGATGAGAATGGCTTGATGTTCCAGCGCTATGCCTGCATCAACGACATGCCGATCAAGGAAAGCGATCGCAAGTTTCACTGGCCGCTGGGGCGTCGCCCGGATGATCATCCGGGGCTGTCTGATCTGGGTTTGTAATTTCACGAAGACCGCGGTGTAGACGCGAGCAGGCTAACGGCTCGCGGCAACACTTGGAAATGAGTAACATGGCGATCCTCCCCGCAGCCTAGAACTGCGCCCTGCCGAATAAGCCGATTCCATGCCTTTCGAACTCAGTGTTGACCTCACCACCCTGGCCATTCTGGCCCTCGTCGCTTTCATTGCCGGATTCATCGACGCCATCGCGGGCGGGGGCGGCCTGTTGACCACACCTGCGTTGCTGACCGCCGGCCTGCCGCCGCATCTGGTGCTGGGTACCAACAAACTCAGTTCGACCTTTGGTTCGGCCACCGCCAGTTTCACCTTTTACCGACGCAAGCTGTTTCATCCACGGCAATGGGTACACGCGATTATCGGTACCTTGGTTGGCGCGCTGGCGGGCGCCATCGTCGCCCATTACCTGCCCGCAGAATGGCTGAACAAAATGCTCCCGGTGATCGTCTTCGCGTGCGGCTTGTACCTGTTGTTCGGCGGCACACCAAAAGCGCCGCTGGACAGCGACGCACCGATCAAAAAGAAATGGCAATCAAGCCAAGGCTTCAGCCTTGGTTTCTACGACGGTGTGGCCGGCCCCGGCACGGGTGCGTTCTGGACCGTCAGCAGCCTGCTGCTCTACCCCATCGATCTGGTCAAGGCCAGCGGCGTGGCGCGCAGCATGAACTTCGTCAGCAACATTGCGGCGCTGTCGGTGTTCGTGTTTTCCGGGCAGGTGGACTGGATCATCGGCCTGAGCATGGGCCTGTCGGTGATGGTCGGCGCGTTCTTTGGCGCGCGCACCGCGATCAGCGGCGGCGCCAAGTTCATTCGCCCGGTGTTCATCACCGTGGTACTGGGTTTGACCGTGCGTCTAGCCTGGCAGCACTGGTTCAGCGTGGCCTAAGCGCCGCGCCACGTAGACGTCGATCAGGTAACGGGCAATCGATTTTGACGCCGGTAACGGCGGCAGATCATGCACGTTGAACCATTGGGCGTCTTCGATCTCGTCTTCCTGACAGACAATCTCACCGCCGGCGTATTCAGCATGGAAACCCAGCATCATCGAATGCGGAAACGGCCAGCACTGGCTGCCCATGTATTGAATGTTCTTCACCTCGATCTGCACTTCTTCACGCACCTCTCGAATCAGGCAATCTTCGGCCGACTCGCCCGGTTCGGCAAACCCGGCAAGCGTGCTATAGACGCCGGTAACGAAGCGCGGTGAGCGTGCCAGCAAAATCTCGTCGCCACGGGTGATCAGTACGATCATGCTCGGCGAAATGCGCGGGTAACTGCGCAAATCGCACAGCTGGCAATACATCGCACGCTCACGTGGCACCTGTCTCATCGCTTTCCCGCAATTGCCGCAGAAGCGATGTTCTCGAGCCCAGGTGCCGATCTGCGCGGCGTAGCCCAAGACTTTATAGATCGTGTGATCGCCATCGAGCATGAACGCCCGCAAACCTTTCCAGTTGCAACCCGGCACCTCGCTGGCACTGCGTAATTCCAGGAGGTACACCGGCTCGCCATCGAGATGGCCAATGCCATGTTCGGCGAGGGTCGACAGGTCCTGACGCTTTAGCCATTCCCGGGGGAATAGTGCGCCGTTGTCATCGAACAGAAAGCCTTCGGGGCTGCGCGCCACCGCCCAACCGCCGGGTTGATCAGTGTCCAGTACTGCAGTGGTCCAGCGAGATGTCATGGTTTCTCAATCCAGAAATTCGGGTTTCTGTTTGCTCATATGGGCGGCCATGGCCACGCGCAAATCGGTGGATTGCAACATGGCGGCGTTCCAGGTGGCAACGTATTCGAGACCGTCGTCGATGCGATGGTCGCGCATGTAGCTGATCATTTCTTTAGTGCCAGTGACCGCGATAGGCGACTTGGAAGCGATGTCGCGGGCGATATCGAAAACGCCTTCGAGCAGCACATCCTTATCGCTGTAAACACGATTGACCAGACCGATGTTACGCGCCTCTTCAGCGCCGAATGTGCGACCGGTGTAAGCCAGCTCACGCAGCATGCCGTCTCCGATGATCCGCGGCAACCGTTGCAATGTGCCAACATCAGCGGCCATGCCGATATCGATTTCCTTGATCGAGAATTGCGCGTCTTCGGCGGCGTAGCGCATGTCGCACGCGGCGATCAGGTCAATCGCGCCGCCCAGGCAGTACCCCTGAATGGCTGCCAGCACTGGTTTGCGGCAGTTGTCGACGGCGTTGAACGAGGCTTGCAGGGTCAGGATCTTGCGGCGCAGCAGGCGCGCATTGCGACCGACGTCCTTGCCCAATTCATTGGCGACGCCGGCGAGCATCATCAGGTCAATGCCGGAGGAAAAGTGTTTGCCATTACCGCTGAGCACCACCACGCGCACTTCGTCTGTGTCGTCGATCCACTGGAAGATCTCGACGATCTCGCTCCAGAAAGCGGCGTTCATCGAATTGATTTTTTCCGGACGGTTTATCTGCACATGAGCGATATTGTTGGCCAGTTCGACACTGAAGGCGGTGTATTGAGACATGGCAGTGATCCTTTACCGGGCTGAAAATGAAGCCCGAACTATAACAAGGCATCGCGGTGGCGGTTCGGCCAAATGCGGGACTGAGTAGAGTTCTGCGTTATCTGTGCCGATGTGTGGCGAGGGAACAGGCTCCCTCGCCACAGCGGGTTACTTCAGACCGATTTTGTACAGCGAACCATTCTCCTCGTCCGTCAACACGTACAGGTAGCCATCCGGCCCTTGCCGTACGTCACGGATGCGCTGCTTGAGTTCGCCGAGCAAGCGCTCCTCATGCACCACCTTGTCACCATCAAACTGCAAGCGAATCAGTTCCTGTGTCGCCAGCGCGCCGATAAACGCGTTGTGCTGCCACGGTTTAAAACGGTCGCTGTCGTAAAACGCCAACCCCGATACGCCTGGCGACTTCTCCCACACATGATGCGGCGCAATCGTGCCTTCAGCGGTTTTACCCTGAGCTTCCGGGATCGGCTGCATGGAATAGTTGATGCCGTGAGTCGCCAGTGGCCAACCGTAGTTTTTCCCCCGCTCGATGATGTTGATCTCATCACCTCCGCGCGGCCCGTGTTCATTCTCCCAAAGCGTGCCGGTCCACGGATTGAGTGCTGCGCCCTGTGGATTGCGCTGGCCGTACGACCAGATCTCGGGCCGCACGCCAGACTGACCCACGAATGGATTGTCGTCCGGTACTTTGCCGTCGGGGTAGATACGTACGACTTTGCCTTGCAGCTTGTCGAGATCCTGCGCGGTGGGCCGGTCGTTGTTTTCGCCCAGGGTGATGAACAGATAACCGTCGCGATCAAACACCAGTCGTGAACCGAAATGGTTGCCGACAGAGAGTTTCGGCTCTTGGCGGAAGATCACTTTAAAGTCCTTCAACGTTTTCAGGTCGTCCGACAGCCGCCCACGCCCTACGGCCGTCCCGGCCTTGTCCCCGACGCCGCCGCCTTCGGCGTACGACAGGTAAATCAGCCGGTCCTGTTTAAAATCTGGTGAGAGCACGACATCCAGCAAACCGCCCTGCCCTTTGGCCCAGACCTTCGGTACGCCGCTGACAGGCGCAGACAATTGACCCTCTGTACCCACCACCCGCAGGTTGCCCGGTCGCTCGGTCACCAGCATGCCTCCGCGATCCGGCAGAAAGGCCAGCGCCCACGGATGCTCGAGTCCCTGGGTAATCGTGGTGACTTCGAGGGTGCCCTGCTCGCTGTGCAATTCTTGGGTAGCGGCCAAGACCGGAGCATTGATCAGTGCGCTGACGCACAGGCTGGCCAGGAGGGTTTTACGCAACATGCACGAGTCCTTTTGTTCGTTTCAAAGGCTGGCAGAACAGCAGTCCTGCCGTTCAGCGGTTACTGCCGGAATCCCGCGAGGGAGGGTTGGGAATGAACGCGGGCGGTTTACTTGGCGACGAGCGAATCGGCTGGCCGTTGCCAATGCCACGATTCTCAACGGTGGGCTGGCGTGGCGTCGGTACGGTGTTTGGCCCTCGCATTGGCGGGGCATTGGGATGGGTGCCCTGCATGCTGTTTGGGTTGGCCCGGCGGATTGGGCTGTTGTAGGGGTTGTTGCTGTTGCCGGCAGGGCTTTGCGCCAGCAGGACATCCGCATGAACCAGACCGCCACTGAGTGTCAGGACGGTGATGCCAAGCAGAATTCGGTTCATGGGGCGGCCTCTCGATGGGCATGGAATAGAGCCTTCGAGTCCACGCTACGCCCAGGGTTCGGATTTGTTAACCCATGACCTTTAAACAACATGTAACACGGCTTGACCGAACCCTCGGAAGCCGCCAAATGACGGGGAAGTTTCGCCCTGAGCCGCGGGCACCTGAAGATCACCCGGGTAAATCAGCCTGGCTCTTACACTCTGGAAAGGCGCAGGCTTGCTCGCGAAGGCGTCGGTGGCGGCTTTATATTCATCAGATCAAGATGAAGACAGCCAGTAAACCACCGAAAATCGCCCACTTTTCCATGTAGTACCGCTTGCGGTTGCGCTTTTTCAGCTCTTTGCCGCGCAAACGAATCTTGTAGATTTTGGTAAACAACCGGTTGATCCCGCCAGTACGGTCCCCCGCATCATTCGGCGCACCCGCTGCCGACATCACAGTGCGGCTAAACCAGCCGTTGAACGCTGCGGCCCATCGATACTTCAGCGGCCGCTCGATGTCACAGAACAGGATGATCCGGTTCTTGTCGGTCTTGTTTTCAGCATAGTGAATGAACGTTTCGTCGAACATCACCGCTTCGCCATCGCGCCAGTGATAGTTCTCACCGTCGACATTGATATAGCAACCCTCATCGTTCGGCGTTTCCAGGCCCAAGTGATAACGATAAGAACCGGCATACGGGTCGCGGTGACGCACCAGTTTCGATCCCGGAGGCAACTCGGCAAACATTGCCGCCTTGATCGAACCGATGCTTTGTACCAGTTCGGTCGTTCTTGGGCACAACTTCATCGCCGACGGGTGACTGTCGCCGTACCATTTCAGGTAGAACCGCTTCCAGCCGGTTTTGAAAAACGAGTTGAATCCCACATCGTTGTATTGATCGGAACGTTTGATCTCGCCAGCGCGCAGCAGATTCTGCCCTTCTTCGCGAATCTCCTTCCAATGGGCTTGCAATGGGCTCAGATCAGGAAAGTCTGCCGGATCGAGATAAGGCTTGTTCGGCTTCTTCGAGAACAGATAGAGGAAGCAATTGATCGGCGCGAGAAACGTCGAGTGATCACTCAGTTGCCGGCCCAGTTTGTGGCGCACACGGCCACGCAGGTGTACGTATGCAATGGAAATGACATAAATAGCAGCAATGATAAGTTTCACGAAAAATCGTCACACGTCAGAAGTGAACAAACTGCGCGCACCCGGGAGCATGAACTCTGGCGTCTTATGCAGTGGTCTGAGTACACATGGCGCGTCCTTGAGCCCACGCCGTTCTAGGGCGCTAGGTGAATGGATGGCATTTTAGCCACACTTTGTAACCGATAGTGAGCCTTCATCTGTGAAAAACTGTCCCGCGATTGTGCCAATCGGCGTTCGTGGCGTGTTCGCCCTATCGTTTAAAGAGCCAGACCAGTACAATCGCCGCCAAACTTTACGCGCCCCCCTTGGTTGATGACGGGACCTCCCCGCTTCAGCGCACTTTGACTCGGGCCAAGCGCTCCGGCCGCACCCTCGCAATTCAGAATGCTTCGCAGGAAAAACTCTTGATCTCTACAGCTAACATCACGATGCAGTTCGGCGCCAAGCCGCTCTTCGAAAACGTTTCGGTCAAATTTGGCGCGGGCAACCGTTACGGCCTGATCGGCGCCAACGGTTGCGGCAAGTCGACCTTCATGAAAATCCTTGGCGGCGACCTTGACCCGTCCGGTGGTCAGGTCATGCTCGAGCCGAACGTGCGCCTGGGTAAATTGCGCCAGGATCAGTTCGCCTACGAAGAATTCACCGTGATCGACACCGTGATCATGGGTCACGAAGAGCTGTGGAAGGCCAAGGCCGAGCGCGATCGCATCTATTCGCTGCTGGAAATGACTGAAGAAGACGGCATGGCCGTGGCCGAGCTGGAAACCGAGTTCGCCGAAATGGACGGCTACACTGCCGAATCCCGTGCCGGCGAGTTGCTGCTGGGCCTGGGCATTCCACTGGAACAGCATTTCGGCCCGATGAGCGAAGTCTCGCCAGGCTGGAAACTGCGCGTATTGCTGGCTCAGGCGCTGTTCTCCGATCCGGAAGTGTTGTTGCTCGACGAACCGACCAACCACCTGGACATCAACACCATTCGCTGGCTGGAAAACATTCTGACCCAGCGCAACAGCCTGATGATCATCATCTCTCACGACCGTCACTTCCTCAACAGCGTGTGCACCCACATGGCTGACCTGGATTACGGCGAGCTGCGTCTGTTCCCGGGCAACTACGACGAGTACATGACCGTGGCGACCCAGTCCCGCGAGCAACTGCTGTCGGACAACGCCAAGAAGAAAGCGCAGATTTCCGAACTGCAATCGTTCGTCAGCCGCTTCTCGGCCAACGCCTCGAAAGCCAAGCAGGCCACTTCCCGCGCCAAGGCGATCGACAAGATCCAGTTGGCCGAGGTCAAGCCTTCGAGCCGTGTCAGCCCATTCATCCGTTTCGATCAAAACAAGAAGCTGCATCGCCAGGCCGTCATGGTCGAAAAAATGGCCAAAGGCTTCGACGGCAAGCCGTTGTTCAAGGATTTCAGCTTCCAGGTCGAAGCGGGCGAGCGCGTCGCGATCATCGGCCCGAACGGTATCGGCAAGACCACCCTGCTGCGCACCCTGGTCAACGAACTGACCCCGGATGCCGGTAGCATCAAGTGGACTGACGCCGCGGAACTGGGTTACTACGCTCAGGATCACGCGCACGACTTCGAAGACGACGTCACGCTGTTCGACTGGATGGGTCAGTGGACTCAGGGCGAGCAGATGATTCGCGGTACTTTGGGCCGCATGCTGTTCTCCAACGACGAGATCCTCAAGTCGGTCAAAGTGATTTCCGGTGGTGAGCAAGGTCGCATGTTGTTCGGCAAGCTGATCCTGCAAAAGCCGAACGTGCTGATCATGGACGAACCGACCAACCACTTGGACATGGAGTCGATCGAAGCGTTGAACCTGGCGCTGGAAAACTACCCGGGCACGCTGATCTTCGTCAGCCACGACCGTGAGTTCGTATCGTCCCTGGCTACGCGCATCATCGAGCTGAGCCCGGATGGCGTGACCGACTTCAGCGGCACCTACGATGATTACCTGCGCAGTCAGGGTGTGGTGTTCTAAGAACAGCTATTCGTTTTGAGCTTGTCTAGTCCTGAAATAGGTTTACACCTATCTCACCCTAACGCCCGATGCACTGCATCGGGCGTTTTGTATTTTAAGGACAGGTGCGGGCGCTCTTGGTTGTAGATCAAGACCGCTTCCCGCACCAT